>CAJLFQ010000048.1 GCA_905205975.1 uncultured Eubacteriales bacterium
AAAAACGAACGGACGAACAATACGACGTGGAATTCCGGGACGTCTCTTTCCGCTATCCGAATACGGAGACCTACGCGCTGCGTCATGTCAGCCTGAAGTTCAAAGCTGGCGAAAAGCTGGCGGTCGTCGGTATGAACGGAAGCGGCAAAACGACGATGATCAAGCTTTTGTGCAGACTCTACGACCCCACGGAGGGCGTCATTCTTCTGAACGGCGTCGACATCCGCAAATACGATTACGACGAGTATCTTTCCCTTTTTTCCGTGGTGTTTCAGGATTTTCGACTGTTTTCTTTCTCACTGGGGCAGAACGTGGCGGCCAGCGCCGACTATGATGCCGCCCGTGTGACCCGCTGCCTGCAGGAAGCCGGTTTCGGCAAACGGCTCGCCGAACTGCCAAATGGTTTGGCGACCGGCCTGTATCAGGACTTTGACCGGAACGGCATTGAGATTTCTGGCGGTGAAGCGCAGAAAATTGCGCTGGCGCGCGCACTTTATCCGCATGCGCCGTTCATCGTGCTCGATGAGCCGACGGCTGCGCTCGACCCCGTCTCCGAATATGAAACGTATCGGAAATTCAGCGAAATAGCTGCCGGCAAAACGGCGGTTTATATCAGCCACCGGCTGGCGTCCTGCCGTTTCTGCGATGAAATCCTCGTGTTTGACGGCGGCCGGATCGTCCAGCACGGGACGCATGACGCGTTGCTGGCAGAAAAAGACGGCGTCTATGCGTCACTCTGGCACGCGCAGGCACAGTATTATACCGAATAACCGCTCTCATCCACAAAAACATGCCGCCGGGTTTGGAACCCGGCGGCATGTCTGTTTATGCGTCTGTATCCTCTTGGATGGCTTTCAGGAAAAGCGCGCCGTATTTTCTCAGTTTGACTTCGCCGACGCCGCTGATCCGCAGCAGCGACTCCTCGTCCTGCGGGCGTTCTTCACACATTTGCAGGAGCGTTTTGTCGGAAAAGATCGCATACGGCGGCACAAATTCGCGTTTGGCCGCCTCGAAGCGGATGGCGCGCAGCCGGTCGAACAGCGTCTTGCCGGATGGTTCCGCCGTACGGACCGGTTTTTCCGGTTCCCGCTCGGCGCGCATGGTCACGCGCGCTTCTCCATTCAGGACATCGCGGCCATAGGCGGTCAGCCGCAGTACCGGCAGGCCTTCGCTGTCGCGGCGCAGGCATCCGCGGACGCACAGGTGGTTGATCACCGCGTGGAGCTGCTCCGATCCCATGCTGCACAGCACGCCGTAATAGTCGTTGTTTGTCATGTGGGCAGCCGACAGCCGTGCAGACTGACTGCCGCGCAGCGTATCGACGATCACGCCTGCGCCGAACCGTTCGCGGCTGACTGCTATGCAGCCCAGAATTTTCTGCGCCGTGCCGGTGATATCCTTATCGACAAAGTCGCCCTTGCAGTTGGAACAGGCATGACAGGTTTCTTCGGCCGGCTCACCGAAATAGCGCAGGATATAGGCGCGCAGACAGTCGGTCGTCCGGCAGTAGTCCGCCATCCGCATCAGCAGTTCCGTTTCGTGCGCGATGATCTCCGGCGCACGCGGTTCGCCGTCTTCCTGCGTATGCTCGATCAGATAGCGGCCCAGCGAGACATCCCGTTCGGCAAACAGCAGAATGCAGTCGCTGGGCAGCCCGTCCCGTCCTGCCCGGCCGGCCTCCTGATAGTAGCTCTCCAGATTTTTCGGCATCTGATAATGAATCACAAAGCGGACGTTGGACTTGTCGATCCCCATGCCGAACGCATTGGTGGCCACCATGATTTTTCTGCGGTCGAACAGAAAATCATCCTGGTTGGTCGCGCGCTCTTCATCGGTCAGCCCGGCATGATAGCGGGTCACGGAAAAGCCGTCTTCCCGGAGGCGATCGGTCACTTCTTCCACCGCTTTGCGCGTTGCGCAGTAGACAATGCCGCTCTCCTGCTGCCGGCGTTCCAGCTGGAGGCGGAGCGCACGGTACTTGTCCGTCGGGGTCAGAACGGTAAACGTCAGGTTCGGGCGGTCGAAGCCGGTTGTTTTGATCATCGGCCGCTTGAGCGCCAGCAGCCGGACGATGTCATCCCGCACCTGTTCCGTCGCCGTCGCCGTAAAAGCCGCGATGGTCGGGCGTTTTGGGAGTGCCGCGGCAAAACGCGGGATATCCAGATAAGCCGGGCGGAAGTCATGCCCCCACTGGGAAACGCAGTGCGTCTCGTCCACGCAGAGCAGGTGGATCTCCGCTTGCTGCGCAAACGCCAGAAACTCCGGCGTCATCAGCCGTTCCGGCGCAACATAGGCGATTTGATACCGGCCTTCGGCTGCGTATTGCAGCGCCAGCCGATACTGCCGGTATGTCAGCGAGCTGTTCAGATAGCAGGCGCGGATGCCGGCCTGATTCAAAGCGCCGACTTGATCCTTCATCAGGGAGATGAGCGGGGACACGATGACGGCAACGCCCTTCGCCATCACGGCCGGAATCTGATAACAGAGCGATTTGCCTGCGCCGGTTGGCATAATGCCCAGCACATCGCGGCCGGCGTTGATGGTGTCGATCAGCTCCTCCTGCCCTTCTCGGAAGGCGTCATATCCAAAATATCGTTTCAAAACCTCAAATTTGTCCACGCGGGCTGATCTCCTTTTCCGCCGTCCGGCACGCCGTTTCTCCATTGGGCTGATCTGTTTTCTCTGTCTTTCATGGTAGCAGATTTTCCGCCGGTTGTCAAGCGCGGCTGCAGGCGGTTGCAGAAGGAAACCGGTTGTGATATAATAGATAGACTTGCGCAGCGGCAGCAGAATTTACGCTGCATTCAGGAGGAAACCATGCTCAGGGTCAAACGTCTGATCGGCAGCAAAGCGTTTTACAAGATCGTCTTTGCCGTCGCCGTACCCATCATGATTCAGAACGGCATCACCAACTTCGTCAGCCTGCTCGACAACATCATGGTCGGCCAGGTCGGCACGGAGCCGATGTCCGGGGTGGCGATTTCAAACCAGCTGCTTTTTATTTTCAACCTCTGTATTTTCGGCGGTTTATCCGGCGCCGGGCTGTTCACGGCGCAATACCACGGTTCCGGCGACAGCCGCGGCGTGCGCGACACGTTCCGCTTCAAGCTGTTCATCGCCGCAGGCGTCTGTGCGGCTGCGTTTGCCATTTTTCTGCTCTTCGGTGAGGAGCTGATCGGCCTCTATCTGCGCGGTGCCAGCGACGTCGGCAATCCGGCTGAAACGGCTGCCTATGGGCTTTCCTATCTGCGCATCATGCTGATCGGTCTAATTCCCTTCGCGCTGACGCAGGTCTACGCCAGCACACTGCGCGAAACCGGCTCCACTGTTCTGCCGATGAAAGCGTCGATTGTCTCCGTGGTCACCAACTTCTGCCTGAACTATCTGCTGATTTTCGGGCGGCTCGGGTTTCCGGCTTATGGCGTTGCCGGCGCCGCAGCAGCAACCGTGATCGCACGCTTTGCGGAGCTGCTTGTCATTGTGATCGGCACGCATCGCCATACGGAACAGCACCCGTTCATCCGCGGCGCGTACCGCAGTCTGCGCGTCCCCGGTACGCTGGCTCGTCACATTGTCATCCGCGGGCTGCCGCTGCTCGTCAATGAGCTGCTCTGGTCCGTCGGCATTTCCTTCCTCGTGCAGTGCTATTCCCAGCGTGCGCAGTCCGTTATCGCGGCGCTGAACATTTCCACCACCGTTTCCAACTTCTTCAACATCGTTTTTCAGGCACTCGGCAGCTCTGTCGCCATTCTGGTCGGGCAGCAGCTCGGCGCAGGCGAGCCGGAACATGCAAAGGATACCGCGCGCAAACTGATGTTTTTCTCCGTTTCATCCTGCGTGGCCGTCGGTGCGCTGTTGGCGGCGGCGGCTCCGCTGATCCCGCGGATCTACAACACGACGGATCTTGTCCGGTCGCTGGCCACCAAGTTCATTCTCATTTCCGCCGCCTGTATGCCGATTCAGGCTTTCACCCACTGCTGTTATTTCACGCTGCGTTCCGGCGGAAAAACCATGATCACGTTCCTGTTTGACTCCGCCTATATCTGGGTAATTGTCGTGCCCTTTGTCTATGCGCTGGTTCATTTTACCGACCTGCCCATCGTGCCCGTTTATCTGTGCGGACAGCTGATCGACATCGTCAAATGCGTCATCGGCTATCTCATGGTGCATCGCGGCATTTGGGTGCACAACATCGTTTCCCCTGCGGCCAAGCAGGGAGCCGCGAACGAATGATTCAAAAAAAGACAGCCCGAGCCGGCCGTTTTCGGCCGGTTCGGGCTGTTTTGATTGGATCGATTCCCCGCTGGACACATTGTTCACGCGATTGCCTGAACGTTCAATTTCTGTATCGCTTGACTGGTTTTTCGTTCGACTGCTTTATCGGATGAAATTGGTCCGGATTTTCGGTTCGGCTTCCGGACGGCTGACGCCGGCTTTTCGCCCGGCTTCGATGCACCGGAGCAGCCATGCCATATTCCGGCCGAGGATGCGCATGGTCTGCATGCCTTCTTCATCCTGCCGGACTTCATCCGGCGTGTTGCCGTGAACCATGTTCCAATAGTTGGAAGAGACGACCGGCATATTGGCAATGGTGAAATACTTGTTGAGCTGATCGAATGCCGCCGAAGCGCCGCCCCGCCGGCACGAGACGACGCAGGCCGCCGGTTTATAGGCAAACGCTTTTCCGCCGCAGTAGAAGCAGCGGTCCAGCAGCGATGTGACTGCGCCGGATGCAGCCGCATAGTGAACGGGCGACCCAATGATGAAACCGTCCGCCGATGAGGCCTTTTCCACAATCTGATTGACCGGGTCGTTCCGATGGACGCAGCCTCCGCCGTTCCGGCAGCCGCCGCAGCCGGAGCAGCCGATGACCGGCTGATTGCCAACCTGAACAATCTCTGTCTGAATGCCCGCCTGCTCCAGCGTCTGCGCCACTTCGCGCAGCGCGGTATCTGTACAGCCGTGTTCATGCGGACTGCCGTTGATCAGCAAAACTTTCATATGAATCGTTCCCTCCGATTTTTCATAGACTTTCTATTATCATATCACAAGGCCGGCCGCCGCGTCAATCCCCCGGCTTGTCCGTTTTTTTCAGCAAACGGAGATGATTTACGCAGATTTTACATGCATCCCTCTTGCATTGTGCAGCGGCTTGTGTTATCATATACTCTGTTTGTTACTCAGATGGATTCAAACGCGATAAAATCGATTTTTGCCGTCGAAGCAGTGCAGGTTTTCTCAATGCAAAGGCAGCAAAATGACCAATAGACATGAGGTGCCAATTTCAGAATGAAGAAAACAAAAATCATCTGCACGATGGGCCCCGCCTGTTCCAACGAAGATACGCTGGCGCGTATGATTCACGGCGGGATGAACGTTGCGCGGTTCAATTTTTCCCATGGGACGCACGAAGAACACCGTGCGCGTATGGATCTCGTCAAAAAAGTCCGCCGGACGCTGAACGCACCGATTGCGATCATGCTGGACACCAAGGGACCGGAATACCGGATCCGCACGTTTGCAAACCACAAAGTCTTTTTGAACGACGGCGACACCTTCACCTTCACACCGGATGAGATTGAAGGCGACGAAACGCGCGTTTCTGTTTCTTATAAGGATCTGGCGCAGGACCTTCATCCGGGCGACAAGGTTCTTTTGAACAACGGGCTGGTCATCTTTGAAGTGGTCGAGCTGGCCGGGAACGACGTCGTCTGCCGGGTGCTCGTCGGCGGTGAAATCTCCGACCGCAAGAGCATGAGCTTCCCCAACAAGGTTCTGAAGCAGGCTTATCTGAGCGAGCAGGACAAGGCGGATCTTCTGTTCGGCATCGAGATGGACGTTGATTTCGTCGCATGTTCATTCGTCTCCTGCAAGCAGGATCTTTTGGATGTCCGCCGTTTTCTGGATGCCAACGGCGGTGAGCAGATTGACCTGATCGCCAAAATTGAGAACCGTTCCGGCGTCGACAACATTGAAGAAATCATTGACGCCAGCGACGGCATCATGGTCGCCCGCGGCGATATGGGCGTGGAAATTCCGTTTGAGGAGCTGCCCGCCATTCAGAAGCATCTGATTACCACCTGCCGCTTCCGCGGGAAGCGCGTCATCACGGCGACCGAAATGCTGGAATCCATGATCGAGAAGCCTCGCCCGACGCGTGCCGAAATTTCCGACGTCGCCAATGCCGTTTACGACGGCACCAGTGCCATCATGCTCTCCGGTGAAACGGCGATGGGCAAATACCCGGTGGCCGCCGTGGAAGCGATGAGCCGCATTGCTGAAGAAACCGAGCAGGACATCGATTATGCCAAGCGCTTCCGCAATTCGACTTTTGTCATCCGCAACAACATCGACGCGGTCTCGCATTCCACATGCGCCCTTTCCATCGATATTGATGCGCGTTTGATCGTCGTCTGCACGCGCAGCGGCGCAACGGCGCGTCTGGTCTCCCGGTTCCGCTCGCCGAAGCCGATCATCGGCATGACCACCGAAGAACGCGTCTGGCGCAAGCTGTCTCTCTCCTGGGGCGTTTTCCCCATGATGAGCGAGGTATTTCAATCCACCGACGTGCTGTTCTATCACGCCATCGTTGCCGCCCGGAATTCCGGCATGGCGCAGAAGGGCGACAGCATCGTCATCACCGGCGGCCTGCCGAACGGAAAATCCGGCAACACGAACCTGATCAAGCTCGAAACGCTGTAAGTTTGTCAAATCAAAACCGTCAGAAGAACGTTTGAACCGCACCCCATTCCTTCGTACAAGTGTGTGATCACGCTTGTGTGAAGGGATGGGGTGCTTTTTCTGTGCCAAAAGAAATGCGAAATACATACGGGCGAAGCAGCGAGCCTTTCCCATACGAGGGGAGGGTTGTTTCGTCTGTATCCTGGTGCACAGGGAAACTTCGACCTCATCCGGCGAACACAATTTTCGCAGAAAATTGCGTTCGCCACCTTCCCCTTCTCAGGGGAAGGCTTTGGCGGTTCCCCCTCTCAGGGGAAGGTGGGTGAGCAGAGCGAACCCGGATGAGGTGGAACATCGGGCTTCTGTCAAGATACACCTGCAGCCGCGGAACATCGCCTCTCCCCCTGGCTCACCCCCAGCCGTGGAATCAGGGCAAAGCAAAAGGGCCTGCTGCCTGTCATACACAGGCGGCAAGCCCTTTCATCAGCTTGATCAATTGGCTGTTGCGCGTTTACACGCTGCGCGGTTCGCCGCGGATGGCGTCAATGGCGGCGCGCATATCTTCACTGGAAAAAACTGCGTTTCCGGCGACCAGTACATTGGCGCCGGCGGCACGGACAGCCGCAGCGTTCTGCGTGTTGACGCCGCCGTCCACCTCCAGCATGATCGGGCGGCCCGTCGCATCGATCATTTCGCGGAGGGTGCGGAGCTTTTGATAGGTGGCCGGGATAAACTTCTGGCCGCCGAACCCCGGGTTCACGGACATACAGAGGATCAGATCGACGTCGTCCAGAACGTAGCGGCATGCTTCCGGCGTGGTCGCCGGATTCAGGCTGACGCCCGCCTTAATGCCGTGGGCGCGAATCTGCTGGACAGCGCGGTGCAGGTGCGTGCAGGCTTCAGCATGCACCGTGATGATGTCCGCGCCGGCTTCGGCAAATTCGTCGATGTAGCGGATCGGGTCGCAGATCATCAAATGCACGTCGAGCGGCGTTTTGGTCAGTTTGCGGAGGGCGCGGATGGTCGGCTGGCCGAAGGTGATGTTCTGCACGAACATGCCGTCCATGACGTCGCAGTGGATCAGGTCGGCACCGGCGGCATCCAGCCGTTTGACGGCGGCGGCAAAATCCGTAAAATCAGCCGATAAAATCGAAGGAGATACTTTTGTCATGGGCTTAGACGCGAACGCCGGGTTCAATGCCCCAAACCGGCAGCAGCTCTTTGTAGAGTGCTTCCATTTCGAGCAGTTCGGTGTAGAAACTCGGAACGAACTTGTCGCGGTCGAGCGAGCGGGTGAAATCGCTCATTTCCGGGAAGAAGAACGTTTTCAGGTATTTCTTTGCACAGACCGGGTACATCCGCGCTTCAATGCAGGAGGCCAGCCCCAGGAAGTTCTGTACGCGCTGTGCCAGCTCCGGCTGTGCCGCGTAGTTGGCGCAGAGCCAGGCATACATCTCCGGATGGAAGTTTGCCATAACGCCGGAGAAACCGGAGGCGCCTTCTTTGAGCGTGATGAGCAGCTGCGAGCAGTTGGCGTTGAAGACCTTGATCTGGCCGCGGCCTGCTTTGATTTTCGCTTTGACCTGTTCGGCGTCGCAGCAGGTGTCCTTCATAAACGTGAAACGGCCGGTATCGGCAAGGAAGGACATGATTTCCGGCGTCAGCACGCGCTTATAAGGCGCCGGGCATTCATAGAAGCCGAACGAAATCGACGGATCCACTTTGGCGAGGAAGGCTTCCAAATGCTTCATCAAAACGTCGTCGCCTTCTTCGGCGGCGGCAAAACGGTTTGGCAGCAGCACGATGTTGTCGGCGCCCGTTTCCGCCATGGCGTGCACCATGCGGAGCTGCTGATCGAAATCGTCAGCCGTGTGGCCGCTGGCAACGACGCCGACGCGCCCCTTGACGTGATCAACGATGAACTTGGCCAGTTCGACCTTTTCTTCGTCGTTCAGGAAGAACATTTCGGAAGATTGGCAGACGGCAAAGATGCCGGCGACGCCGCGTTCAATATACCATTCAATGAGCTTTTCGACCATGCCGTAATCAATTTCGCCTGCGTCCGTAAACGGCGTAATCATGGTCGGCCAGACGCCGGACTTGATCTGCGCATTTTTCATGGAAAGACTGCTCCTTTGTTTTCTGTCGTTTTGCCGCAGTGGCAACGAGATTATTATACACCGCTTTGCCGGAAATGGCAAGCGGCATCGCCCGGTTTTTTCAGGCGGCATTGGAAAATTCGGGAAACCGCTTGCATTCTCGCCCAACGGGTGATATAATTACAAGCAGCAAGCTGCACTTTCCGGCATCTTTCATACGTCTTGATAGGAGTACGTTTGTTTTATGTTGAAACAACTGACAAAGCACTACCCGATCGGCGCATACTATCTTTCTGAAAATCTGTGGACGCCCGGCGGCGTCCGTCAATTTGCCGAAACCGGCTCCGACTTTCTCGTTGCCGTCAATCCGAATGAACAGCTGACAGACCTCTGCAGGCAGCACGGCATCGGCATTCTCTCAACCGGCTCGTTTGCCATGTGGTGGGGCGGCGACGGCGACAACGCAGGCGGCTATGAAAAGCAGTTCCCGCTCCACACGCTGGATCATGCCGTCGGAACGCTTCCGGCCAATCCGCCGGTCTGGGGCGACTATCTGGTTGACGAGCCCAACGCGCGCGACTTTGCACACATCAACCGCGTTATTCAGCATTACCGCGCTCTGTTCCCGGACAAGATTCCATTTATCAATCTTTACCCGAACTATGCGAGCATCGCCGGGACACCCGGTGATCAAGTCGTTTCTCAGCTGGGCACCGCTTCTTATGCCGAGCATATCGAGCGGTATCTCCGTGAAATCGACCTGCCCTATCTCTGCTTTGACTTTTATCCGTTTACCGGCGGAGAAGGCGGCCCGTTTGACCGTTATTTGGTCAATTTGGACATCGCCGCCGACGCCTGCCGCAGAAGCGGCCGGGCGCTCTGGGTCATCATTCAGGCCGGTGCGTGGCACCCGGAAGAAGCCATCGGCACGTTCCAGCTCCGCTGGCAGGTCGGGCTCTGCCTGGCATACGGCACCCGCAGCATCATGCACGCCTCCTATTCCAAGGGCTGGTGGGATGATTCGACGGCCTGCGTTAACGCATCCGGTGCCAAAAACCCGATGTATGACGATGTGACAACCGTCAACCGCGAAATTCACGCCGTCGGAACGGATTATCTGAAATACCGGAACACCGGCGTTTCCGTCTGCGGCGATCTGTCCAGCGCACATTCACGGGTCCGCGTCCAGCTGGAACGTCAGGCACTGCGGCCGAACGAAGCCAATCTGGACGCAATCGCCCAAGTGACATCCGACGCCGCCATTCTCGCCGGGACCTTCCGCGGCGAACAGGACAGCCGCGCGCTCCTGCTGGTCAACACGCAGAACCCGTGGAATCCAGCCGCTTCGGCAGACGTCCGTTTGCAGCCGCAAGCCGAATTTGTCATCCTGCACCAGGGTGAACGCAAAGAAGCTTTCCTGGTTCCTGCCGACGGGCTGACGCTGCATTTGGAAAGCGGCGAATGGGCTTTCGTCGAGCTGGTTCGCTGAGCCGGCATGAACGTCAGGAGCTGACCCCTTATGTCTTATCTGCTGGGGCTGGACATCGGCACCTCCGGGACGAAGAGCGTCCTGTTTGATGAAACCGGTGTGCCGGCTGCAAGCTTTACCTCAGAATATCCCATGGAACAGCCCAAGCCGGGCTGGGCAGAGCAGGATCCGGAATGCTGGTGGCAGGCCGCCGCGGAAAGCATATCGGCCGTTTTGACGCAGAGCGGCATCGATGCAGGCGAAATCGCCGGTGTCGGTCTCTCCGGTCAGATGCACAGTTTGGTCTGTCTGGACGCAGACGGCCGGGTTCTGCGCAAGGCGATCCTCTGGTGCGATCAGCGCACGGCGGAATCGGCGCAGGCGCTGACCGATCTAGTCGGGCGCGATACGCTTGTTTCGGTCACGGCCAACCCCGCCATGACCGGTTTTACCGCGGCAAAGCTCTTATGGGTTCGAACGCATGAGCCGGAAATCTACGAAAAAACGCGCAAAATCCTTTTGCCAAAAGATTATATCCGTTACCGTTTGACCGGTGAATTTGCCACGGAAGTATCCGACGCCAGCGGCATGCAGCTGCTGGATGTCCCCAACCGCTGCTGGAGCCAAAAACTGCTCGACATCCTGGAGATCGACCGCAGCCTGCTGGCTGACGTCTATGAATCCGTCGCAGTCAGCGGACGGATTTCGCCGGAAGCTACACGGCTGACCGGGCTGAAAGCCGGTACGCCGGTTGTCGGCGGCGCAGGAGATCAGGCGGCCGGCGGCGTCGGCAACGGCATTGTCCGCACGGGCGCCGTTTCTGCAGCCATCGGGACATCCGGCGTCGTGTTTGCGCACACGGACCGGATGCTGCTCGCCCCGCATGGGCGTGTCCACACGCTTTGCCACGCCGTCCCCGGCTGCTGGCATATCATGGGTGTGACACAGGCTGCCGGGCTTTCATTGAAATGGTTCCGTGAGCAGTTCTGCGGCAGTGAAGCGGCGGTTTCACAGCGGACCGGTGAAGACGTTTATGCCTTGCTGGACCGTGAGGCCGCCCGCGTCCCCGCCGGATGCAGCGGGCTGTTTTATCTCCCCTATCTGATGGGCGAGCGCACGCCGCACCTCGACCCGTATGCGCGCGGCGTATTCTTTGGGCTGTCTGCGATGCACACGCGCGCCGATATGCTCCGCGCCGTGATGGAAGGCGTTTCCTACTCGCTGAAAGACTGTATGGAAATCCTCCGGAAAATGGGCGTGCCGGTTACCGAAGTCCGCGCTTCCGGCGGCGGCGGAAAGAGTCCGCTTTGGCGGCAGATGCTCGCGGACATGTTCGGCAAAAAAGTGACGACGACCAACGTCTCGGAGGGACCGGCCCTCGGCGCCGCCATTTTGGCTGGAGCCGGAACAGGCGTTTATGGTTCCGTTGAAGAGGGCTGCGACGCCGTTCTGCGCCAGAAAACCATGCAGAAGCCGGATCCGGCTGCGCGCAGAATCTACCAAGCGCGATATCCGATTTATCAGAGCCTGTACCGTTCGCTGAAAAAAGAGTTTGTCCGGCTGCAACAGTTGGATGAAGTCTGATCACCAATACCGCATGTCAACACACCTGAAAGGATGAAAAAAACATGTACAACATGAACATTGCCGCGCAGCTCTATACCGTGCGCAACTTCTGCAAAGATGAAGAAGGCATTCGCCGTTCCGCCGAAAAAATTGCCAAAATCGGCTATCGTGCCGTTCAGGTTTCCGGCATCGCCGAAATCCCGGATGAAACCATGCGGCGCATCATGGACGAAAACGGTCTGAAAATTGTCGCGACGCACTTCGGCATGGACCGCTATGAAAACGACCTTGACGCCATGATCGACAAGCATCTGACGTTCGGCTGCACCAATGCCGGTATCGGCTACACCGGCGTGCAGGAACGGGCGGAAGGCTTCATCGACCTCGGCAGACGCGCCGAAAAAGTGGCGGTTGCGCTGGAAAAGCACGGCATCCACTTCATCGTCCACAACCATGCGTTTGAGCTCTGCCGGTACGGCGACAAGACCGGACTGGATCTGATCTACGAAAATTCCAGCGTTTTGAACGCCGAGCTGGACGTTCACTGGATTGTTGCAGGCGGCGGCGACCCGACCGTCTGGATCCGGAAGCTGGCCGGACGGATGCGCGTCATCCACTATAAAGACTTTGCCGTCGATTACAAGGGCAACCGCATTTACAAGGAAATCGGCGAAGGCAATATGAACTGGCAGGCCATCAACGACGCCTGCGCCGCTGCCGGCATCGAATACTGCATCGTCGAACAGGACGACTGCTATGACCGCGACCCGTTCGACAGCCTTGCCATCAGCTACCGGAATCTGAAAGCAATGGGACTGAAAGACCCGCAATGAGCGAGCGCTGCCTATTCCGAAACACGGCAAACATCAAACGCATTATCGCCATCAGCGATATTCACGGCGACGGACTGCTGCTCCGCCGGTTGATGGTGCGTCTGGCTCCCGGCAGCGGCGATCTCGTTGTTCTGGTCGGCGATTACATCAACCGCGGCCCGGACAGCGACGATGCGCTGCACACCGTCATGCAGCTGTCTGCGCGCGAAAACGTCGTCGTGCTGAAGGGCAACATGGACCGGTTGATCGACTGGTATTTCTGGCGCGGACCCGCGGATCTGGTTTTCGGCCATTTTCGGGAATACCAGGCCAACCGCTTCGGCATTCTCTTTTTTGAGTGGGCACACAAATGCGGTTACGAAATGGTCACGCCGGAAAACTTTGAAGAGATCCGTTCCGTTTTGGCCAAGCGCTATGAAGCAGAGGGGCAATTCGTGCGGGATCTCCCCTTTGGATTGGAGACGGACAGCCACCTGTTTGTGCATGCCGGTGTCTGCGCTTCAGCAGACTGGCGCGACAGCACCGAACAGGAGCTTCTGAAAAACGACCCGTTTCTCATGCACGGCGTCAACAACACGGGCAAAACCATTGTGGTCGGCCATACGCCGGTCTGGAACAGTCCGCTTTCCAAAAACTGCAACAATGCGATCATCGACCCGGAACGATGCGTCATCGGCATCGACGGCGGCATCGGCGTCAAGAGCTTTTCACAGCTGAACGCGCTTGTCATCACGCGGACGCCGGACGGGTTCCGCTATGAAACGGTTTTCGAAGACCGGTATCCCCGGTTTACAGCCCGCTGTTCCTATCAGCCGCAGGAGCAGGACTGGCCCGTTTTGAAAGACGCCTGGCCGGATTACTATCTGGACGTCTTGTCGCGCGGATCTGCGTTTTCGCTGTGCCGTCTGACCGGTTCCGGACGAACCGGCATGGTCAAAAACGAACACATCGGTACGGACGCAAACGGGCGGACACGGTTTACCCACAACTCCATTTCGACGCTGCTGCCGGTTTCCGCAGGCGAACAGCTCGCGCTGCTGGACGGCGGGTGCGATGCATACGTTTATGTCAAAAATGCCGCCGGAGCCATCGGCTGGGTGCCGAAACAGGTGGCCGGCGATGCAGAGCCATCTGCCAATTGAACCGCTGCCGGATACAGGAATCCTGTATCCGGCAGCTTTTTGTTGTTTTCCCCTGTTTGAAGCCGTCGGGTCGGTTGCGAAACCGGCGTAAATTTGCTATAATATTGCTATGATGATCGATGACACACCGCATTGCGGCTGTGCCGGAAAGGATTCGGCAGATCATGGAAAAGAAAATTACCCGGATGCTGAACTCAGGGTTCAAAATCTACTTCGCCGCCCTGTTTCTTTTTACCGCAGTCACGTTTTATCTGCGCGCCTGGTGGTTCGCCGGTGCAGAGCTGGCTGTCTTCATCATTTTGTTCGCATTTTATCTGCGCTCTGCACGCAGCCGCCGGAATGCGATGGCAAAATATGTCGAATCGCTGACCAGCAGCGCAGGCACTCTCTCAAACGATTCGCTCGTCAGCATGCCGATTCCGGTCGTTTTGCTGCGCGTCAACTCCGGTGAAATCATCTGGTGCAACGAATGCTTCATCGCCCTGACGGACTGTCCGCCGCATACCTACGGCGTAGACATCAGCACGCTGATTCCCGGCTTCGACCTGCACTGGATTCTGGACGGCAAGACGCAGTATCCGGAGCTGATCGTCATCGGCGACCGTTACTTCGACATCCGTGCCGCGTTGGTTCACCCGGAGGCCGGGGAATATCAGACGCTCTGCGCCGCTCTGTACTGGATCGACTGCACGGAAGAAATCCGCCTGCATACCGCATTGGAAGACGGCCGCCAGGTTGTCGGCGAAATCATCTGCGACAACTATGAAGAGCTTGGCAAAAGCGGCAACGAATCCACCCGTGCAACCCTGATTGCCGAGCTGGACGACATGCTCAACGCATGGATCGGCACTTACAGCGGCATCCTCCGCAAAACAGACCGCGACAAATACGTCTTCGTGATCCACGAAAAAGACTACCGCGCACTGGCTGAAAAGAAGTTTCAGATTCTCGATCAGGTCAAAAAGCTGACGGCGCCGAACGGCATGGCCATGACGCTCAGCATCGGCATCGGCCGGGAAGGCGCGACGCTGGCCGAACTCGACCACTTTGCCCGGCTGGCTGTGGATATGGCGCTTTCCCGCGGGGGCGATCAGACCGTCGTCCGCAGCAAGGTCAACTTTGAGTTTTTCGGCGGCATGACGCACGAGGTCGAAAAGCGCACCAAAGTCAAGACGCGTCTGATGGCCAACGTCTTCAAAAATCTGCTGGCCGACAGTTCCACCGTTTATGTCATGGGGCACAAGATTGCCGACCTCGACAGCCTCGGCGGCGCCGTCGGGATTGTCTGCGCCGCCCGGAAATGCGGCAAAAAAGCGTCGATCGTCATCGACCGTTCGCTCAACAACGTCGGCAGTCTGATTGAGCTGCTGGAATCGCACCCGGATTATGCAGGCGTTCTGATCTCCGCCGACCAGGCCATCATCGAAATGGATCAGAAATCCCTGCTCGTCGTCGTCGATACCAACCGGCCGAACTACGTCGAGGATCAATCGCTTTTGGAATCCTTCAACCGCGTCGCTGTCATCGACCATCATCGGCGCGCTGCGGACTATATCTCCAACGCCCTGCTGAATGTCCATGAACCGGCGGCCTCCTCCGTCTGCGAGCTGATCGCCGAAATGCTTCAGTATATCATCGACCCCGGCGATCTTCTGCGCGTTGAAGCCAGCGCCATGCTGGCCGGCATCATGCTGGATACCAAGAGCTTTGCGCTCAAAACCGGCAGCCGTACATTTGAAGCCGCAGCCTATCTGCGCCGTGCCGGAGCGGACTCGGTTGAGGTCAAGCGGCTGTTCCAGAACGACATGGCCAACTACATTGCGCGTGCTGAGCTGGTCAAGCGCGCGGAATTCGTCGACGGCATCTACGCCATCAGCGCCTCGGACCAGCCGGTCGACCGTGCGGTTGCCGCACAGGCAGCCGACGACCTGATGAATATCACCGGTGTCGCCGGGTCGTTTGTGCTCTCGCCGTTCGGCGGTGCCATCAACATTTCTGCACGCTCTCTCGGGCGCGTCAACGTGCAGCTCATCATGGAAAAGCTCGGCGGCGGCGGCCACTTTACCACGGCCGGCGCACAGCTTCAAGGCAAAACCCTTCAGGAAGCCGTCAACCTCCTGAAGGATGCGATTATGCTTTATAACTACGAACAGTAAAACGGAGGAAATTCACCCATGAAAGTCATTTTGCAACAGGACGTCAAAGGCCTCGGCAAACAGGGGCAGCTCGTGGAGGCGTCTGACGGATATGTCCGCAACTTCCTGCTTCCCCGGAAACTCGCCGTCGAAGCAACGGCTTCCAACCTGAACACGATGAAGCAGCAGGAGGCCGCCCGCAAACACAAGGCCGAAACCGAAAAGGCCGCCGCATTGGAAGACGCCGCCCGTCTGTCCGGCAAGTCTATCCGGATTTCCGTGAAATCCGGCACCGGCAGCCGGCTGTTCGGCGCCGTCACGTCGAAAGAAATTGCAGAAACCATCAAAACGCAGTGCGGCGTTGATGTGCCGAAGAACAAAGTTGTTCTGGCGGACACCATCAAAACGCTCGGCACCTTCCCGGTGAAGATCAAGCTGCACGCCGACGTTTCGGCGGAAATGACCGTCTACGTCGTCGACGAGTCCCTGTAACCCGCATTGATCTCTCTTTTTCAGACAAAAGCAGAAAGCCTGCTGACACCATCTGTCAGCAGGCTTTTTCAGCAAAAGAAAAACGGATTTGCAAAAAAGCAAATCCGTTTGGTGCGGTCACCGGGACTTGAACCCGGATGGTAAAACCATACGCCCCTCAAACGTACGCGTCTGCCAGTTCCGCCATGACCGCATATGAACTTTTCACCGGAGCAGAACAGCTCCGTCAAGCACAAGAGATATTATACCTGATTCCATCGCTTTTGTCAAGCCCTTTTTTCTTTCTGCGCGAATTTTTTTCCATGATTCTGCACCTAACATCCTGCCGCCGCTTTTGGGCCGGGCATCTTGTATGTGCTGAAAAAAATACGATTTTGTCCGGTTTTTCTCTTGAAAGTTGGTATCTGCTTGTGCTATAATATATTGT
>CAJLFQ010000049.1 GCA_905205975.1 uncultured Eubacteriales bacterium
CTGCATTTGTCGAACGGTGTCGAATCATGTCGAACGTTTTTTTTCGGCGTTTGTATTGACAAAATGGTTGTATTTTTATATAATGAAGACAGAGATACCACGGTCTAAATAAGACAGGTTTCATCATGAAAGGAGGAGGATTCCAGTGTTCTTCCCGGTGTAGCGCATGCCGCCTGCATCTTTCGCCGTGATTTCCGCCTTGGATGCCGGTAATGCAGGTCTCATGTCTGTTCATTCGTTTCGTATGTCTTCACAGTCAACTGTCAGTTCAAGTCAGAAAGGAATGAAAAACATGCGTCTTACCCGAAAAATCACCCAAATTTCCGCATTGCTCCTGATTATCGCACTGCTTGCCTCTCCAATTCAAGCTTTTTCACTGAACGATCTTTCCAGTACTGAAACAGTCATTTCTGAAACCGCTGTTGAAGAGGCTGTTTTGACAGCAGTATCCGACTGGTTTTCTGCAAACTATCGACCATTCTACAATTTGCGAAATGTCGATTTGAGAATCATTCGTCGTTTTACTGCCCGTGAAGGAACGCGCTATACGGTTGCTGTTTTCTGCGAAACACAGCTGAAAGCAGCTTCTGTTGAAGAACTGCCATTTGTTCAAGGTGTGCGTGCCGAACAGTCTCATCGCCAGACCATTTCCAGCGCACAAAATCGTATCGTATCCGATACCGTTTCACAGATCGATTTTTCTGATACCTACGAACCGCTGTCGCTTGACATCGTTGTTACAGCCTCTACGCCGACCCGCGGCACATTGTCTCTGAGCCTTGCCTATCAAGATGGAATGTCCACGTTCCTATACCCGATTGATTCACTCCGTCTGGATGCAGATCAAATGCGGCAGGAGGGACGCCAGACAGCAGCACTTCTGATGGATATCGCAGCGCAATAGACCCAAACGCGTGGATATGCTTCGTATGATCGCATTGCTGCCAGAGATTATGCCTGGGCTTGGACTGGAACAAATGTCACATCTTGCTATGACGATGGTGCTTCTTGTTCGATTCTGCAAGATCGCCGCTTGTGGAATAACGCCGCCTATCCGTATATTACGAATCTAAAACACAATGACTGTGCAGATTTTGTCTCACAGTGTTTGTTTGCCGGTGGCATTCCGACAGAATCCGGCAAATGGCAGCGTTTTTTGGATTCTGGCAATGGATGGACTTGGACGGTCGTTTCAAGCTTAAAGAACTATATGACCGGTAAAGGATACTGGGATGCTTCAACGTTTGCTGCTGCAAATGCCGGCAATATTCTTTATTGGGACGATAATAGTCATATTGCTCTCATCACACTGAACGATTCCGTCACGCATCGTTACACCGCTCACACAAGCGACCGACATAATTATCAATTCACGAATACTGGTCGTTATGATTTTTATGTCATCAGAACCACACCGTAAGCTGCAATATCATGCCAACCTACTTTTTGGGTCCCCTTGCAATCGCAAGGGGACCCAAAGAAACAATCTGTTTCAATATTCTTCTTTGCTGTCACTGTTTTTGTTTCAGGTCAAAAAGACATCCTCTTCGTATTCAGAAAGGAAGGTATCTTCATGAAACGAATCTTTTTGTTTTTTTCAGTTCTCCTGATGCTTTTTGGACTGGGGGCCTGTTCGCGTCAAGCGGCGGACAATGCGTTTTCCTGCCTTGTTTTTCAGCGGAACGGCAGCGATGTGTCGGCGTTTCCGCTGACGGTTGACGCCAAGCAGCATACGCTGACGATCGATTCGGAAGCGCTTTACCGGCTGACGCCCCCGGACAACTCGACCAGCTCTATCGTCCCGCTTTTACAGACGGAGAAGCGGCTCGTCCTCCGCACGCAGCCTGCCGCGATGCCTGAAGCGATGGACGTGGTGCTCGCCGATCCCAATGCGCTGTATCACGCAGCGGACACCCTGCTGCAAGGCAGCGATGGCCAGACATGGTCGCTCTTTTCCGGCGGCGAACTTCTTTTTGGTGATCTGACCTTCACATGGAACGGCAAGCGCGTCATGCCGGCCTGCTTTTTCCGGGACGACGCCGGGCAGCTCAACCTGATCGGCATGACCGAGGATTCGCTCATCGACACGGAGCTGGTCACGATGCAGTTTGCCCCGCAGGAGAACGGCGCCATGGCGCTGGTAAAATCCGACGCATATCCTTCGATTTGGGACAACTATGATGTTTCCAAGGTGGAATGTCCGCGGTATACTGCGACGGATGCCAATGTAACGGCTGACGCCGCGCACGGGCTTTTTCTCTACCGGGAAGGCTCCAAACTGCTGGCCATTTCACCGACGGATGCAGCCGTCGCATGGACGCTCAGCGAAGCCGATGTGACAGCGGCCATGCCTGATCTGGACACGCACCGTGAGTTTGCCGCCTTTTTCACCGGTTTTGCCCGGCAGGGCGACCGCTATTTCGCGATCTTCCCCGCTTACAACGATTTACCTGGGATGTATGCGGCTATTTTTACAACGGACGGCACCTATGACGGCGCGCTGTTCTGCTCGGATACCGGGCTGACGCTTTACGACCGGGCCAACAACGCCGTTCAAACGCTGGAACAGCCGCTGATGCCGCTCATTTACATCGGCAGCCGGTAAAAAAGAAACCGCTCCATTCAGAGCGGATTTTTGAAAAAACCGCCGTACAGCATGAAAATATGCTGTACGGCGGTTCTTTGTTTTTTAGTTTGCCGCATCTGCGCCGCCAACGTCGGCGCCCAAATCGCAGGTATAGACAAAGCAAATGACATCGCCTTCTGCCGCTTGTACCTGTGAGCAGCCGACGTTTGGAAAGACGCCGTTGACGCTGTACATCCACCCGGACAGATCGCCGCAGTCAAATTCATACAGGTTGTTGATTCCTTCGATATACGCGGAACCGTAAACAGGCGTCACCTGAAAGGCCATATGAATCTTTTTCTCGCGGCATACCCGGCTCAAGATGTCAAACACGCTCTCTCCCGTCTGAAAAGCGATTTCCGTTTCCGGGAGAATCCAGCCGTCTGCCGGGAGGATTTCCAGTTTGCCCGGGTCGAGGCGGTCGCTGTTTTGGAGCGCTGTCTCGCAGGAAATGGACAGCGTGCAGTGTCCGTCAAAAGAAGTGCTGTCCGTTGTTTCTTTTTCTGCACAGCCGCTCAGCAGAAGCAGCAGCAGAACAGCCAGCCAGACCAATCGATTCATCCGTTTTGTTCTCACCACAGGTCGGCTCCTTTCAGCAATCGTGTCAGCAGATCGGCGATATCCCGTCTGGAAATGGCTTTTTGCGGGTTCAGTGCGGCGTTCTCCGTGCGCAGAAGTCCGGTGCGGACACAGAATGCGACGCTGTTTTTCGCCCAGCCGGAAACCTGCTGTCCGTCGCTGAACGCCTTCAAAGCGCTGTCCGCTTCGCTTTCCGTGAGAACCGGATTCATGCCGCACAGTTTTGCGGCGCGCGCCGCCATCACAGCGGCCATTTCCCGCGTGATGGTGCCGTTCGGGGCAAACCGCCCCTGTCCGACGCCTTTGACCACACCGGCGGACACCGCTGCGCCGATATAGGAAGCAAACCATTTGTCCTTCGGCACATCTGTGAATGCCGCAGGGGTGTTTTTCGGCAAGACCAACGCCCGGCACATCACGGCGCAGAACTCCGCCCGCGTCATGGAGGCATCCGGATCAAACAGACCGTTCCCGCGTCCTTCCAGAACGCCGCGTGCAGCCAGGCTGCGAATGGTCTGAAAATCCGGGTCGCTCACAGGGACATCCTGAAATGCAGCCGGATTGCCCGCCGCCGTCAGTCCAACCAGCGCGCTGCGCCCCGGCAGACCATACGCGCCGGCATCGATCGGGTGCAGAACGTCGTTCATCCGATACAGGCTGTTCTGCCCGTTCTCAAACCGCCGGTACGCCGCAAGCGCGTAAAGCGCCTGTTCCGACGCCATGGCATTCGGCTTTTGATCGGCGGCTGTATGCCGGAATCCGCCTTCGGCGGTCTGATAGGCAAGCAGCGCGTTTAAGACCGTTTTGCCCTGTTTTACAAAGCGGGCATCGTATGGGGAAATGCCCAGCTCGCACAGCGCCGTCAGAACCTGCGCGCAGCTTTCCGCATTTTCCTGTCCATAGGAAGCATATCCGCCCGTATTTTTCTGCATTTCCGAAAGGCATGCCAGTCCTTTTTCAACGGCTTCGCCCACTTTTTTCCGTCCGGTATACTTCGCCAGGGCTTGCAGCACCATCGCGGTGGCATCCGGATCCGCAGTTGTTCCGCTCATCGTCCAGCCGCCGCTCTTCAGCTGCCGCGACAGAATGTTGTCCAGGTACTTCTCCCGCGTGGCTGTGGCGCCGGAGGGCATTGGATAGCGTGCGGAATCCAGCGCAAGCAGTGCGAACACAGGCCCGTTCAGCCCCTGCTGCAATGTTGCAGCGGCGTCGCCGAGTGGTTTTGTCAGGTCGTACCCTGCGACGCTGCGGGCGTCCACGCCGAGCGCGGAAAGCGCGAGAATCGCACGGGCATATTCTGTATTTTTCCGGCTGCTCAAGACGCCGCCGGTTTCGCGCAGGCGCGATGCCAGCGCGGTCTGATAGTGTTGTTTCCATTTTTGCGGAACCGTTTCACCGGATCGAACCCGGCCGATGACGGCCCACTCTCCCCCGATGCTGGCCGCTGCCGGCGTCGGAACAGTCTCCGCCACATAGGCTGCCGCTTTTTTCAAAGCGGTTTCCGAGGCCTGTGCTGCGGCGGCAGCCGGACAAAGCCCGGCTGCCGCCAGGCAAGCGAGGAGAAGACAGATGACAACGCGTCGTTTCATGAGGCTGTCTCCTTATCTGCTGATGGCGCAGTTCTGCGCCAAAGGGTCAGTCGAGGATGTTTCGAATGAAGCGAATGATCATCGCCGCGGCTTCTGCGCGCGCTGCGCAGGCCTGCGGTGCAAGCAGTCCGCCCGTCCGGCCGTTGATCATACCGTATTCGACCGCCCAAGCCATGCCATCCACGGCCCAAGCGCTGTCGTCGCCCGCATCTGCAAACGCCGTCAGCTTGCCTGCCGCATCGGACGGTTTGCCCTGACAGACCGCATAACGGCGGAGCATCACAGCCAGCTGTTCCCGGGTAACCGGCGCATCCGGCTGGAATTCGCCCTTGCCGTTCCCCTGGGCAATGCCGTTTTCAAACGCCCAGACAACCGCTTCCGTATACCAGACATCCGCCGGCACATCGCTGAAGGGGTTCGGCGCATCGACCGGTTCCGCCTCTGCCAGACGGTAGAGGATCGTCACCAGCATGGCACGCGTCATGGTTGCCTGCGGTGCAAAGCGCCGTCCGCCGACGCCGTTCATGAGTCCGTACGCATACGCGTAACGAATCGATTCTTTCGCCCAGGAGCCGTCCACATCGTCAAACGGGAGCGGGCTTCCGAGCTTTTTCAGAATTTC
This sequence comes from uncultured Eubacteriales bacterium, assembly GCA_905205975.1. Lineage (GTDB taxonomy): Bacteria > Bacillota > Clostridia > Oscillospirales > QAMX01 > QAMX01. Next base: position 5,417 of record CAJLFQ010000049.1, read on the forward strand.
TTCTGCTTTTTCGAGTTTTTTCAGGTTTTCCACAGCCTGTTTTTCTGCCTCCGTCAAAGCATCGTATGCGGCGCGTGCCGCCTGAACGGCTTCGGCATCTTCTTCCGTGACATACCCAAGCGCGTCGATCAGCGCGGTCACGCGGTCTGCGCCGCTGATGCCGGGCAGTTCTGCGGCATAGTTGTCGACATAATGCCAGGAAACCTGATCGCCGTCACGCAGGACATAGTCCTTGAGGCCGACATTTGGATATTCGCCGTTCACGGCGTGAACCCAGCCGGAACCGGATCCGTGATCCAGCTGCGCCAGCCAGAATCCGCCGTGTGAAGCAGGCGCACGGATGGCAGAAACATAATTCTGTTCTGCGCCGATCTGTGCCATACCCGCTTCGGCAAGCGCCTGAATCAGGAGGTCATAAACCGTTGCGCCTTCGTTCAGCGTGTACATGCTGCCGGCAATCCACGTCTGGTAGCCGCTGTGTCCATGTTTGCCGTGTTCCGTATCGCCAGTCAGCGAGAACGTCACCGTGATGCGCGTTTCTTCCCGCGCATGGAGTGCGCGTTCGGCATCGGAAAGCGCCTTCTGAACCGCTTCTTCGTCGCCTGCATTTTGAATGGCCGTGCAGCCGTCCTGATAGGCCTGTTCCAGCACCGCATAGAACGACGCCGTGTATTGCTCTTTGTCAAGCGCTTCAAACGCTTGGCGCAGCGTCTCGAGCGCCTGGTCGCGGCAGGCGGTCAGCAGCGTCTGGAACGCTGCTTTTTTCTCTGCAAATGCCTGCGCGTTGGTCACGCCGGCGCGTTCTTCTTCCGAAAGCTGCGCCAGCAGCGTTTCAATGGCCTGAATCTTCAGCGCCGTTTCGTGTTTGCAGTCGTTGACGGTCAGCGCATCGATCAGCGCAATGACCGTCTGCACTTCTGCGGACGGCAGGAGATTCTGCGCATCGCGCATGTCGTAGAGGCGGTTTTCACCGTTGAGCATTCTGCCATATGCCACCAATGCGTACGCCGCCTGCTCGGTCGGCATTCTGCTTTCCTTGGCCGACTGCGCCGTGTGGCGGAATCCGCCGGACGGCTGCGCGTAATTGAGCAGGCTGTCCAGCAGGCCGGTGAACCGGCTGTCGGTCTGCGCGTTGATGTTCCATGCGCTCAGGGCCGTTAAGACCTGTGCGTCTGTTTCTGCACTGCCAAACCCGTTTTCGAATTTTCCTGCCAGCCATGTCAGCGCTTTTTCGGCTGCCGCCCGGACGGTTTCATCCGAAGCATACGGTGCCAGCGCCGTCAGAGCCATCGCTGTCGCATCGACATTCGCTTCCGGGTTCTTTTCGTTGATGTTCCATGCGCCGTTTGTCAGCTGGCGTTCAACGAGCAGGCTGACAAACGCTTCACGCGGACCGTCATACGGTTTCGCGTCTATGGCGAGCAGGGCAAATGCCAGCACCGTATTGCCCGTTTCTGCCGCGCGGTATTTTCCGTCGGTTTCTGCAGCGACGCGCGCAATCAAATCGTACGCCGTTCCGTCAACATCATAGGCACTCGCATCGAGGCCCAGGGCCGTCAGCGCCAGCACCGCGCGCTCTGCGTCGGCCGTATCCATCGGCTGGCCGGACACAAGCGATTGATTCAATTGACGGAGACAGGACATATACCATGCCGGCGCCTGCTGTCCGAAGCGTGCATTCGCAAAGACGGCCCATTCCCACGGATCCGTCTGCGTCAGGTTCGTCCGCAGATACAGCAGTGCCGCATCGCGCATGTCGCGCCAATCGCGATCGTCTTCCGACGCGCCGAGGACTGTCACATCCGCGGTGACAATCTGTCTGTTCAGCGCGGCAAACGACGCATTTTCCGGGTACTTCTCGGCGTATCTTGCAAATTGTTCACTGGACAGGCACGCCGTAATGGTGACGGTCTGCGTTTCAGACGGTCTTGTCACCAGCAGATTTTCGTGTGCGATAACCGCCGGGTTCGAGGAATGGAAGAGGTTGTAGCTTTCGTCGTAGCCGGTTTTCGGGAGATCGACCGGTCGAATGCCTGCCCCCGTTTCTTCCGAAATGTTGTAGACCCAAACCAAATCCGTTCCGTTCATATAGACCTCACGGAACGCGTGGAGGTCTTTGGTGATGTGATCCGCGTACTTGTTTTCGCCTTTGATACCGTCAAAGAAATGGGCTTTGACAGCGGCCATCAGCGCAAGTTCGCGGTCGATTTCAGCCTGATCCAGCGACCGGATGTGAAGGGTGCCGATTTGCTTTTTAAGCGATTCGCCGGAGGCCTTGTGCGTCAGGCGCACGGTCAGCGCTGCATCCACTGCCGGACTGCCCGGCAGCGGGCGCAGGACATTCAGCCGGTAGCCGTTGACCGATGCCGCTTCATTGGACGGCAGCACTTCAACGCGATAGTCCCGGCCATCCAGTTCCAGATCGGACGGACGCAGCAGCTGGATGTCGTCGATGACATCGCTCGGGTTCACCGCTTCATGTGTCCGGATGATGGTCAGCCGGTCGATGGTATACGCATCCAGCGCACGCTGCATTTCCTGCGCACGCGTACCGGCTTCGCCGCGCACCGTCAGCGCAATATCATGGTCGATCGAAATGGCCGACTCATCCAGCTGCGTCAGGTTGAAAACCAGTTCCGCATGCAGGGTGACTGCCGTATCGTTGCGCGGACGGGTGACCACGCCGACACCGGCTGCGCCGCCCGGCGTACCCGGCTGCACGGCGATAATTTCATCATGATCGCTGCTCCAGGTCAGCGAAATCCAGCCGTATCCTTCCGGTGAGGTCGGAAGCGTCAGATTCTGATCGACTGCGTCGGCGCTGGTATTCGCGCCCTGAACGGCTGCAAATGTCAGCGCATCCTTCGCCGGCTGCATGGCCGTGCGGACGCGCGCCGCATCCCACGGCAGATTGACCTGCATGGTCACGGCTGTCTCTGCGCCGTCCATCGCCAGTTGAAGCACCACGCCGCTGACGATGCCGAAGGAGGCGCCGCTCTGCGCCGGATCACGGAAGAAATAGCGCAGGGTGCCGATCGGCGCGATCCCCCACTCTGCCGCTGTATCCGCCGGTTCGCCGGGATTGCTGACGGTAATCGTCAGCTGATTTGCTGACTTCAGGCGCACAAAATCGTCGGTCAGCTTTCCGTCAATCATGCGTTTGAGGCAGGACTGAATGTCTGCGTCTGTGCCGTAAACCGGGTTCAAAACGCCGGAAAGCAGCTCTTTCAGCGAATCCAGCTCGTGCTGCGCGGTTTTCAGCGCCGACCAGACCGTGATTTCAAACGTTTTGGTATCGGATGCCTGACCGCGGGAGATGGCTGCCGTCAGCGTAACCGTTACACTGCCGCCTGCGGGGAGCGTAACCCGGCCGTCCGCTGCAATCACCGCCGCATTGCTGCTGGTCCAAACGATCGTTGTTCCGTTTTCACCCGATGCCGGAAGTTGCAGCGTCATCGCCTGTTTGACAATGGTCGGACGGATTGTCAGCGCAGCTTTATCGGCCGCAACCGCCGCGCGATCCTCATCAACGTCCGGCTGTGAACCGCCCTGCCATGCAAGGATCGGATACCCATCGTTTTGACCGTCGTCTTGGCGGAATGCCTCGCCCAGTGCAAGAACAAAGGCTTCCGCCTTCATCTCGTCTGCCGTTTTGGATTCCGTATCGCCTGTACCATAGCCGATACCGCCGTGATAGATCGTTTCAGCCCGTTTCTGATAGAAGCTGTTTTCGAGGTAATAGCAGTTTTCAACCGTTGCAACGGTCTCGCCGCTGCCCTGCGCATCGGTTACGGTGCCTACGATTGCGCCGCAGAACGGCTGTCCGCTCGTAGACGTTTCGGTGCAGACGATTTTCCCGGCGTTGTAGCAGTTGACAATCGACGCCGTCGTCTGATTTTCGATGCCGACAATGCCGCCCGTGCGTTTGAGGCCGCGAACCTCACCCATGTTGTAGCAGTTGGTGACACTGCCGTCGGCCACGCCGGCGATGCCGCCGATGCCGCCGTAGGATTCGGCGCCGCCGATGACCGTGCCGAAGTTTGCACAGCCGCTCACCGGCCCGTACGCGTAACCGACGATACCGCCCAGATAGGTGATGTTGTAACTGCTGTATGCATTTGCCGAATGGGAAGTGGAGATTTCACCGAAGTTCGCGCAGTTTTCGATCCGCCCGGTGTTGTAGAGAATGCCGACGATGCCGCCTGTGCGCATCCATGTGCCGTGCACTTTCATTTCGTTGATGCAGTTCTCAAATGCGCCGTATGAGGTGCGGCAGATGCCGCCGACGTTGGAGGTATTGGACGCCGTGACCACGTTTTCACCGGTCACCCGCAGGTTCTTGATATGGCTTTCTGCCGCGTTGAACCCGAAGAGTTCATGGTTCAGCCCATGGATGGTATGACCTGCGCCGTCAAAAACGCCGTTATACGGGTGGTCATAGGTGCCAATCGAGACCCATGTGTTTTGTGTCTGTTCGTCGTTGATCCAGATCTCCGCCGTTAGGATCGCATGGAGGCTGGTATTGCCGCCGTTGACGGTTTCTGCGAACCATGCCAGTTCCTCTGCGCTGGCGATCTGGTAAACATCGCCGGATTTTGCCGGTTCTGTTTTCGTTGTGCCGTCCCACGTCGTCCGGAGCGCCATGACAAACGCAACGGTCTTTGCCTCGTTTGCAACGGTGAATTCGCCGGCTGCATCAAACCATCCGGCGGCTTTGCAGACATATGTGTATGTGCCGTTCGGAAGGCTGACCGGCGCTGCATCCGTCACATGTGCAATCAGGACGCTTTCACAGGAGATATCCAGTGTGTACGCCGCCGTCTGGCCGCCGAAATCCGGCAGCAGCGTCACCGCATACGTCGGCGACTGCGTCAGAACGATTTCCGGCACGTCCACCGGGGCGTCTGCAACCGTCAGCGTTCCGTGCGCAGTTTCATATCCGAATTTTTCAACCCGGTAGGTATAGCTGCCGTTCGGCAGATTCAGTTCGTTGCCTGTGCCGACCAGCGTGCCATCGCTGTAAACGGTAATCACAGCGTCCGCCGGCGTCACATGGAAGGTCACCGCAAAGGTTTCCGCTTCCAGCGTCACGTCCATGCGCTGGCTGCCTTCGGCGGCGTCGAATGAGCCGGAGACCGTGTTGTACTTTTCCTTCGTGATCTGGTAGTGATAGACGCCGGTTTCCAGCAGATACACGCCCGGCTCTGCCGCGGTGACGGTTTCGCCCGAAGCGTCCGTCACCTGCACCGCTGCCTCCGGCGTGCAGAAGAACGCCTGAACGTGACGCGCGTCATCAGACTGCCAATCCAGCACCGGCGTTTCCGCCTCTGCCAGCCATGCAAAGCTGCCGCCCAGCGTCGCCGCAAACCGTTTGCTCTGTGCCGTCTGTGCATTGACCGCCTGCGCCATATCGTCTTCCGCCGCGTTGGAGCCGATTGCAAGCGCTGCGCTTGTATCCAGATACCATGCGTTGGTGATGCACGCCGTGTCATCACCTTTGCTGCCGGCGATGGCACCGACCAAATCGCCGGTGGCTGTCACGGCGCCTGCATTGTAAACGGATGTGATGGTTGCTTTGTATGCGCTGTGGAGTCTGCCGACGATGCCGCCGACGCCCTGTTTGGAACCGGCGCCAAAAACAGCCCCGGTATTCAGGCACGCGCGCAGCGCCGCATTTGCGCCGAGGAAACCCGTGATGCCGCCGACGCTGTCGGCCGTGCCGGTCACGGCGCCCGTGTTGACGCAGCCCGTAATCGGAACCGCGCCTGTCCCTGAAATGCCGCCGACAGAATCTTTCCCGGACACGGTACCGCTGTTCAGGCAGCGTGCAATGGATACGCCGTAAGAGGACGAACCGACGATGCCGCCGACATAGCCGTTGGTCCCGCCGTTGACTGTGCCCTCATTGACGCAATCCAGAATGGAAGCGGATTGATCTGTGTAGTTGGCCATGCAGCCTGTGATGCCGCCGAGGAATGCGTTTGAATTCTGTTTGGCGGTCGTCACCTCTGCGGCGTTGACGCAGGATTCGATCCGTCCGCCTGCCAAGAGGCCGGCGATGCCGCCCACATACTGCGTGCCGCAGACGCGCCCTTCCACCGTCAGGTTTCGGATGACGCCGTTTTTATAGACGATGCCGAAGAGACCCGCGCCCTGTTCGCTGCATTCGACGTTGAGTCCGCGAATCGTATGGCCTGCGCCGTCAAAAACAGCGTTGTAGCCGCGTTTTTCCGATGTGATGGTTCCGGACTGCGATGCCGGTTTGTACGCCCAGATCGGTGTCCACAAACAGCCGCCAAGATCGATGTCCTGCGTCAGTTCCGCACCGGTCGTATAGCTGCCGTAAGCGGTCTGGTTCACCTGATCGCGGTACCAAGCGAGTTCATAGCCGTTTGAAATCAGGTAAATGCCGTCCCGTTTTTGCGGTTCTACGCTGGTTTCGCCGTCCCAAACGGCGCTGTATGACATTTCACCCGTGATGGTCAGCGGCTCTTCCGCAACGGTGAAAGCGCCGGTCAGTTTGCCGAGCGTCGGCGCTTTGACGACATAGGTATATGCACCGGATGGGAAGAAGTGCGGTTCTTGATTCGTCAGGGCAAACGTCCGGCCGGAATCGGTGTGCGTCACCGTGATCGCTGGCTGACCTTCTGCAAAAGTCCCGTCTGTCCGCTGAATCGCAAAGGTCACCTCGGCGCCGGTCTGCCGGGTCAGTGTGACTTCTGTATCAACCGGCGCACCGTCAACCGTAACCGTGCCGGCTGCCGTCTGATAGCCGAAGGCTTCAGCGGTATAGCCGTATGTGCCGTTCGGAAGCGCATAGGAGCCGTCTGTTCCCGGCGTCAGGATCTGATCGCCTTGCTTCAATGTCAGAGCGGCATCTGCCGGTACCAGGCGGAATGTGACGGCATAGCGCCGGATTTTCAGTTCAACCGTGCGAGATTCGTCTGCATAGGCAACGGTCAGCGCGCCCTCTTCCGGGGCGTAGTCGCCCGTCCCGCACGAAACGGTATAGGTATAGTCTCCGGCCAGGACATCAAAAATGAACGTCCCGTTTTCCGCGCTTCTGGCCGTCAGCGCCGTACCGCCGCGCATCAGCACCACGGTGGCTTCCGCCGGAACAGCCGTGATGGTCACCGTATACTGCGCGTCGGGGGTCTGCCATTTCAGGAGCGGATATGCCGTGCCGTCGACAAAAGAGCCGCCCAGCAGCGCCGCCAACGACTGCATTTCATCGGCTGTTTTGGCTGTTGCGTTGGAATCGCTCGCCCCGCAGGCATCGAGGTAATAGCAGTTTTCAACTTTAGAATTGCTGCCATAGCCCTTATAGCCGGCAATCGCCTTGTTCGACGTGCTGGCAATGCTGCCGGCGTTGAAGCAGTTTTGAATCCGTCCCGTTGATTTCCCGGCGATCCCGCCGGCATAATAGGCCTGCTGTATGCTGCCCAGGTTATAACAGCTTTCGACTGTCCCCGTCTGTTCGCCCGCGATGCCGCCGAAGAAGCCGTAATTGGTTTTTTCGTGGCCGCGAATCAGTGCAGCGCCATTGAAGCAGTATGCAATGGTTCCGCTGCTTTTCCCGGCGATCCCGCCGATGCCGCTGTCGGCATAGACGTTTTGTGTGACCGCGCCGTCGAGCACAGCACAGGCACGGATGGTCCCGTTGTTTTCACCGGCAACGGCACCGACGTTTGATTTTCCTTCCACAGATACCTGTGTCAGAAGAAGACGCTCCACGCATCCCGTCTCACCGATCACACCGAACAAACCGAGGCGTTCCGTCCCCGCAACATGCAGCCCCTGAATGGTGTGGCCGTTGCCGGAGAAGGAGCCCAGATAACTCTCTGCGGCGGATTTGCCGATGGGGGTAAAATCGCGGACGGTGTCTGCATCGCCCAATTCGATGTCCGCAATCAGAACCGCATCCAGCGTCCGGCTGCCCGCATTCACCTGTGCGGCGAACCACGCCAGTTCTTCACCGCTGGCAATCTGATACACACCGTTGATGAGCGCGGGTTCGGTCAGCGTTTCACCATCCCAGACGTGCGTTTCCGTCATCGTGACGGCAATCGTCTGTGCGCGGTCTGCCGTCAGTTCCCCGTGAACCGTCTTGTAGCCCTTTGCTTTGATGATGTAGGTATAGGAACCCGACGGCAGCCGGTAAAGTGCGCCGTTGGCGGGGTCCATGATGGTTCCTTCGGCATTTGTCACCAGAATCGCGGCATCTGCCGGTGTCACATCAAACCGGATTTCATACCGCGCGCTTTCCGTCAGCGTCGCCGGACAGGCATAGTCCTGCCCTGCGACCGTGAACGTTCCGCCCGTTATCGTTTCATATCCAAACAGACTGGCGTCAAAGGTATAAACGCCGTCCGGCAGAAGCCACGTCCCGGCTTTCACCGGTTCTATGACGCTGCCGTTCTGAGAAACCGTCAGCTTTGTGCCGGCCTGCATCGCTGGGAACGTCACATACCAGCATTTTGTCCATTTGGCGTAGAGGTCGAGATCCGCCGTCAGCGTGATGGCTGCGCCGTCTGCATAGACGACTTCTCCGTCCGGCGTTTCCGCCCAGCCGTCAAAACGAAGCTTTTCCCGCTCAAACGGATTGGCCTGTAAATGCCCGCCTGCAAAAACGCCCTGCACGGCGGTTTCACCGGTTCCGTCATTGGCATGGAACGTCACCTGATACGGCAGAGCCACTGTAAAATCCTTGATCCATGCGCAGTCGCTGCCGCCGCTGCCGCTGGTGTCCTTTGTAAAGGCAATCCGAACAACATCCCCGGCCTCTGCCTCAACGGTATATGTGCCGTAGTCGGTCATTTCGCCGCTGAAATTCGCTTTTTCCTGATAGCTGTCGTTCAGCGCCGTGCCGTTTTTGCTGATTTTCAAAAAGTCCCACCGGGTTTCGCTGGACGTCCGGTAGGCAAACGTCAATGCCGCGGCTTTTTGAAAGGTCAGCTGAATGGCCGATTCCGACTGATGCTGTCCCGCGTTGCCGGAGACAAGCGCTTCGCCGCCGGCCTCCGCCGTCCATGGATAGACCGTATCGTTTTCAACGGCGGCAATCCCATCCAGCGCCGTGAAGAACGACGCAAAATCCGCCGCAGGCGGCGTCGCGGTTTCAACGATTTGAATCGTATAGACCCCGGCGGGCACCTTTTCTGCACCGCCGTAGGCGCCGTTGTTCATGGACGGCCATGCAGGATCGCCGACAACAACCTGAAGGGTGTCGCCCGCAGAAACCGCAATGGCGGCTCCTCTTTTATAGCCGGTGTCCGCTGCGTTATAGGCGGTCGATTTGTAGATACGCACCTGAAAATTCTTGTTGGTCGCCGTCGGCGTGACAGTCACGGTTCCGCTCGTCTGACCCTCGCCAAGCGCTAGCTCATACTGCGTTTTAGCCGAACTGAACGCCGGTTCCAAGGCGCCGCCGGTCACCGCAAGCGCTTTGAGCGTTTTTGTCGTATCGTTGGCGATTCCGCCGACGTCGCCGCCGAACAGCAGCGAGTAGACAAAATGTACTTCGTCACCGTCGGAGAGCGCATAACTACCGAGCGTTGCATTGGTAAACCAATCGTTGTAGGTCGCCATCCACCCGGCTGAGCTTGTCTCATCTGCTTTCAGCCCGGCAATTTCCGTGACATAATCGCCGCTGGCCGTGATCGTCAGACCTGCCGCTTCGATGGCGCGTTTTGCAGCTGTGAAGGCTGTATCGCCGCCCTGAATCGCGATCCATGTATCCAGCTTGACGCCGGACCACGGCGAAACGCCATCGGACCAGCTGCCGGACGCGGCATCTGCCGTCGAGTTTTCGACAAGGATGTGTGCGCGCGCCTCCGTCGCATCTGCCAATGCATCCAACGGAGCCAGCTGCACGATCATCACAAGCGCCAGCAGCAGCGAAAACAGCCGTACCCTTGTTTTCTTCATGTGTTCTGCCCTTCTTTCAGATTCATCTGATCTTTTGGTTTGATCTTTCCAGACCCAGCACATGCGTTTGGAACCACTTCCGGCAAACAAAAACACCCGTACCGGAAGGGTACAGGTGCAGTCTGATCGTCAGTCTTTCGGGAAAATCGTGCACGAAGAAAGCCGCAGCAGTGAATGCTGCGTGACGGTCGGCTGCACGTTCCCTGTCCGATTGTGTATGCTGAAAGCCGTTTGGCGGCCGGTGGGTATTCCGGCTTTGCAGGGTTGACCTGCGTTTACGGTAATGACGGTTGTGTCGGATTTGCACCGAACTTCCCCCTCATCCGACGTGCTGCATCGGAACCTGACCGCCTGTGATTCAGTTGTAAACGCGCTTATTGCTGCTTGGATTTCGGGGCGCCAAAGCGGGCAATCCGGCGCTTTCTGCGCTGTGCAATGCGCTTTTGGCGGATTTTTTCAGCGCGTCCATCGTCCCGGGCCGGTTTCAGACCCGCGGCCTCCAAAGCCCGCGGCCACGGTCCAAGGAATGCCTTGATCGCCGCAACCTCGTCTGCCGGAAAATCCGACCGTCTGGGGTATCTTTGCATGTCCGCGCCGGCCAGCGCCTGCTGTTTTTCGACCAGCAGGCGAATGGCATCCGCCTTCGTCAAACGTTTGTCCATACGCCCTTTGACGCTCCGTTCTCATCAAACAAATAAGCCCGTATCGAAAACGACACGGGCTTTTCAGGCGGATTCATCTGACGAAACCGGAAAACCGTGCGTTTTCGAATTTCGTATTTTTCATGCCACAAAATACGCTGCCGCAGACCGTCACAGTGTTTCTGACTGAATGGCAGGGGCATAGACCCCCGATCATATCACAGGAATGGCAGTTGTGCCGGAATGGAACCGGCTTACACTTGATCTACTCAGCTTGCAACTTTTCAACCCATGACGTCATGGCGACAACATCATTTTACCGCATCGGATTTCATTTGTCAATGGAAAACCTGCTGATTTTTTGGAAAACATACCCGGTGCTTTTCCGCGGGTCAGCATCGGTGCTTCTCTACGGAGCGTTTCTTGACAAGCCGGGTTTGTTCTGGTATGATGGTTGCAGATACGGGAGGGATTCTCATGAATCAGATTCAAACCGGCCAATTGATCCGGCAGCTGCGCCTTGCGCACCGGATGACCCAGCGCACGCTGGCAGAGCGAATCGGCGTCACAGACAAGGCTGTCTCTAAATGGGAAAGGGGAGTTTCCCAAAGTTAAAGATACCACATCAATCCCACGCGGACTTTTGCTCAA
>CAJLFQ010000050.1 GCA_905205975.1 uncultured Eubacteriales bacterium
GTTTATTTGACATCAAGTGCCGGCTGCATGTCAAGCAAAAAAGAATCAGCAGGCATTTTCAATCTGAAATCAAACAAAGATGCCCAGAAACCGACCTCCAGGAAGAGCCGTGCAGAAATGCCGGTCCCGGCATGGAGGCTGGTTTTCTATCCCCTCAATTAAACAAAATCTTCATTTTGTTTAATTGTCAGTTTGGAGAAAGCGCCCTGCCGAACTCGCTTTGCCCGCTGCGATTATCCGTTATCCAGCGTTTATTCGTCCGTCCGCTATCCGTCCGTTGCTCGTCTGCACTGAACAATTTGATCCGCCGCACAAACCAGTTGTGCGGCGGATCGTTTGTCATCACTGTGATTTGAATACGCTGTTTTTCCAGACCGGCGTTACTTGGTCAAGCCGTCAAAGCCGCAGCCGAACGAATCATCAAACCAGTCAAACGAAACTTCCTGACCGTTCATCAGATAAAAACGCGGGCAAATGTTTTCCATCCAATCCAACGGAATCAGCGTATCCGTTTGGTCTGCGCCGTGTCGATATGCTGTCCGCAGTTCCTCCAGCTGAGCTTCATTCAAAATACCCGGTTTGCAGGATACAAACAAAGGTGTTCCGCTTTCAGAAAGCAATTTCAGCCATTTTCTGTTGTTTTCCCACGAAATACCGCCGGAAATCCCAATACAATCGGCATCTGCTTCAAAAAATGAACCATGGTGCATCATGCGGAACGCCAGCGTGTTGACGCCCATTTTCCGCGTGATATCCCAACTGCGGCCATTGACGTCTGCGCCTGTCCGCCCCAGTTCGACCAGCCCGGCAGTCAGGTGCGAAATAGTTGCGCAGCCAATCAAAACAACGTCTTTTCCTGCTGTTTCCCGTATCGTTTTATAGAAATTCAACACAATTTCTGCCGACGTTTTTGAGCGGTCATAAAAAGCCCATCCGTCTTCGGCAATGACGTTTGGCACGCGGTATCCCCGTCGACCCAGAATATCCTGGGTCGAACAATCAAATTTGATCAGTTCATATCCCCATTCGCAGAAGCGCTTGGTAGTCTCCCGAATGTAGTTCAAAACATCCGGATGGGACGGGTCAAGATAATTGTCATCCCGCTCGACGTGCCATTCTGCCGGCAGGTTGCAGACCTGCCCTTCGTCTGCGATATAGCGTGTCCAGATTCCCGGTCGAACGCCGAGCTTTTTCATTTCCGCCGCCAAACCCGGCATATCCGGGAATGAAGCGCGGCCGTGCGTCCACGGGCCGTTTTTCGGGTTGGGCGACCAGCCATCATCGATGACCATATACGGTCTGTTTTTCAGCCCTGCGCACAATGCAGCCGTGTTTCTGGCATCTTCCAGAATCGCTTCATGCGAACTGTCACCATAGGCATAGTACCAGTTATTGGAGCCGTAAACCGGGTGCGCCGTTGTCAGCGGTTCCGGGCTCATCTCTTTGCAGAAACGCTGTCCGGCTTCAAATGCCGTGCAGTTTTCATAGGTCCGGAAGAGGATCTCCCCTGCATGCAGCGTGCGTCCGCCAAGCAGAACGCCTTTGCCGCCGCAGCGGACATCCATCCAAAGCGTCAGCCCGTCCGCATCATACTGCCAGAAGCAAAATGCTGCCGGACGCACGCGAACGCCGAAGGCCTCCGTCAGCCGGCCGCTGCGCGCCTGATGGCGATCCGTGCCGTTGGATACCAAGGTGAACCAAGGCATACACCGCTCCGGAACAATCCCGCGCCATTCCAGCTCTCCCCCGCCGCGTTCCCAGGCATCTCCGTAAATCCGCAGCATCTCGTCCCGGCGCTCGGCCTCGGTAAAGTGCCAGCGAAGCCTTAGATAGCAAATCGGTGTTACATCTGCGGTAATATCGACAGAAACTGCATCGTTTTTCAAAGTCAACTGGTAGGAAACATCTTCAAACCGACCGCAATCCGACCGAAAATCTTGGCGGCCAGTTTCGGTATAAACGGAAATCAGATCCGGAATTCTTATGTGCATGGGTTCTTTTCCTCATTTCTAATCCCTGTATGCGGGACAATCTTTTTATATTATACCGTTTTTCACTTTTCCTGTCAAGTTGAACATGTATTTGCATGCGCCTCCATGCTGCACTGCCGCACTCATTCTGCCAGCATGTCCTGAATGCATTTCAATACCTGATCCCGCTCAATCCGCAGCACCACCGACAATTCGCCAAACAGCTTATTTTCTCCCTGCTTCAGGGCCTGCGCATCGGCTGTACGCAACCGCTTTCCTTTGGCTGCCAGCATCTGTTTCTGTTCATGGAGCGATTTTGTCATGCTGACAAGGGCCATGCGATCTCCACTGGACAGAACTGATTTTTCATACGCACACCGCATTTTTTCATCTTCGATCCAGCCGGTTTCTGCCGATGGCATTTGCCGGATCAGACATTTTGCCTCTTCTGCGGTCATCAATTGGTACATCCGGCTCATCAACTCTTCCGATTCAGCCGGCACATAAATGATGGCGCCGTCGCCATGCAGCGGCGTTAGGACATAGAATTGTTTGGTTGTACCGTCAATCGTTTTCGTGCAGATATCTGTAATCTCGCAAATGCCGTTTCCGCCATAAGACACCTTTGTATGAATTTCCATCATTTCCGCACACCTTTCATCTGGTATATGCCTTCTATCCTATATTTTATTCGTTTTTCTCACGAATTGCAAAGGGCATAATTCACAAAAATCCCCAAGCCACGCGAGGAGCACATCGCATGGCTTGGGGATTTCCAAATAACAAGTTTCAGATGCAGGGGCAGGAAAATCGCGAAAACGCTTTGCTGTCGGTTCGGCTCAGCGATCCCGAAGCAGATCGCGAATTTCCGTCAAGAGCAGCTCTTCTTTGGTCGGTTCCGGTTCCGGCGCCGGTGCTTCTTCTTTTGGCTCTTCCTGCTTTTTAAGGCGTTTGGTAACATTCGACACGATGCGGATCGCTGCAAAAATACACAGTGCAATCAGCAGAAAATCAAAGATGTTCTGAAGGAACTGGCCATAGTTCAGCGTAACTGCCTCCGTCAGAACTGTGCCGTCTGCATCCACCGTTGCAGCCTTCATAACCCATTTCAAGTCAGCAAAACTGACTTCCCCAACCAACAGGCCCAGAAGCGGCATAATGACGTCGTTGACCAAGCTGGAGACGATTTTTGAGAAGGCACCGCCGATGATCACACCGACTGCCATGTCCATCACGTTGCCCCTCATGATGAACGCTTTGAAGTCCTTGAGAAATGTGCTCTTTTTCATGTTTTTCGCCCTTTCACTTTTTATTCAATATAATCGGCTCGGATTATATTTGTTTCATGTACTTCTGCGCAAATTTCGCCATCAGGCGTTTCTTCCCGGACTGTTCGAAATCAATCTCCAAAAGCAGATCCCCTGCTGCCGGTTTGACAGAAACAACGGTTCCCTTTCCGAATGCACTGTGCTGCAGTTGCATACCGGGCAGGTAATCCAGCAGCGGTTCGGTTTCAGGCTTCGGTTTCGTTTCATGGCGTGGTGCGGGCTGCACCCGTGATACCGGACGTTTTGACGGTTGAGTGACTTTGACCCGGCCGTCAAACCATTCGCTTCCGATATCAAATCGCGACATGCCTGCCAGACGCTGTTCGCTATTTTTGGGGCGGATCCCACCTTCATGCACCAAGCAATCGTCCGGAATTTCGTCGATGAAGCGCGAAACACAGTTGTGCGACGTCTGTCCAAACAGCATGTGGCGCTCTGCGTGAGAGAGATTCAGAGTGTCTCTCGCACGCGTAATGCCGACGTAAGCCAAGCGCCGTTCTTCCTCCATATCTGCCTTATGTTCCATGGATCGCATCCCCGGGAAAATCCCCTCTTCCATGCCGACAATAAAGACATTTGGGAATTCCAAGCCTTTGGCAGAATGAATGGTCATCATCGTCACTGCATCGGCCTCTGCATCATAGCGGTCAATGTCGGTAAACAGCGCAACTTCTTCCAGGAAACCGTCTAAGCTGGGTTCCTCCGCCTCTTTCATATAGTGGACGATATTGGTTTTGAGTTCCTGAATGTTCTCCAGGCGGGCTTTGTTTTCATCTGTCGGCTTTTCCAAGAGCATTTCAACATACCGGCATCTGTCCAGCAGTGTGTCATAGAGTTCGTCCAGCGGCCGCTTGCCAGCCATGTCACTCAGCTCAGAAATCATTTCAGCAAGCCGGAGCATACTGGCCTGCGCAGCTTTTGAAATTCCGTCAAATTCATTGGCACGACGGACGATATCAAAGAGTTCCACACCTGCCAGTTCCGCAGCAGCCACCGCTTCCGTGACCGATTTCTGGCCGATACCCCTTGGCGGCGTATTGATGATCCGTTTCAGGCGCAGTGTATCGGCATGATTCGCGATGACTTGCAGGTAGGCCAGCATATCCTTCACTTCTGCACGGTCAAAGAATCGGATGCCGCCGATCATACGGTACGGGATCCCATTTTTCCGGAATGCCAACTCCAGCGCATTTGACTGCGCATTCATGCGGTACAGCACCGTGTTGTTCTTCCAAGGCTGACCTTTGGCTGCGTTTTTCAGAATCGTTTCCGCAACAAACCGGCTTTCCTCGACCTCGGTTTCTGCCGTGTAATCAACAATCGGTGTACCGCCTTCTCTGGCCGTCCAAAGCGTCTTGCCTTTCCGCTCGCTGTTGTTTTTAATCACAGCGTTGGCGGCATTCAGAATAAATGATGTGGAACGGTAGTTCTGTTCCAGCCGAATGACGCGTGCGTCTTTATATTCATCCTCAAACCCAAGAATATTTTCGATGGTTGCACCGCGGAAGCGGTAAATGCTCTGATCGTCGTCACCGACGACGCAGATGTTTCTCCGCGGATTGGAGATCAGCGAAACCAAGCGATACTGCGCCTGGTTGGTATCCTGATACTCGTCGACCAAGATGTACTCAAATTTACGGCGATATTCCTCCAAAACATCCGGGCACGTCTCAAACAGCTCAACGGTCTTCATGATGAGATCATCGAAGTCCATTGCATTGGCTTCCATCAGTCGGCGCTGATACCCCTGATAAACCGGGATCAGCATTTCCATGCGCTTATCATGCATGGGCTGTTTTCCCGCCTCCGCTTTTACCGCTGCCGCAAACTGCTCCGGCGTCTGCAATTTGTCTTTTGCACCGGAGATGATGGCCGCGGCATCCCGCGGAGTTAATGTACGCTCACTGATATGCAAGGCTTCCAGAACCTCTTTATAAACACGTTTCTGGTCGTCTGCATCATACACTGTAAAACCCTTCCGGTATCCGATGCGTTCACAGTCTTTCCTGAGCATACGGACGCAGGCGGAGTGAAAGGTTGAGGCCCATACTGCATCCGCCTGTTCTCTCGAAAGCGCCGCAGAAAGGCGCTCACGGAGCTCTCCTGCGGCTTTATTCGTAAAGGTAATGGCCAGAATCCGCCACGGCAAAACCGGTTTGGAGGCCAGCAGATGCGCCAGCCGTTCCGGTGCGAGTACTCGCTCGCCTCTCAGATGGGCATCCAGCTCATCCAGCTCGACGTCGTCAATGAAGCTTGGAAAGTCGTCGCTTTCGTAGGCATTGCCGTATCGAATCAGGTATGCAATCCGGTTGATCAAAACGGTGGTTTTGCCGCTGCCTGCGCCCGCCAGGATGAGAAGCGGACCATTGGCTGCAAAAACAGCTTCTCTCTGTTTCTCGTTTAGATGTTTATATTCCCGTTTCAGGATCGCCCGTCGGAGCTCCAGATACTCCTCGCGCATGGTCATGCTGTTTGTTCCCCCTGCAAGTTTTCTTGAATGACGCCTTCACCGTTAAAGGCTGGTACATAACCCGTTTCAGCAGATGCGGCCTCCTGCGTAAAGCCGTTCGTCAAACCGAGATTCATCATATAGTCAAATACACGCTCGTACTCGTCGTCTCTGAGGCGGCGGTTCAGCGGCCGGATATCTTTTTCTTTGGCTGCGCCCGCCGGCAGGTATTGGCGCATCAAGCTGACCGGCATGTCTGTTCCGAGGTTGTCCCGAATCCATGTCAGAATTCGTTTGGATTGCCCGGTCATCCCAGGCAGACACAGATGCCGGATCAGCAAGCCGTGTGTCATCAATCCATCTTCGCCGTACTGCGGTTTCCCTGACAGCTCGGCCATGCGCTTGACGGCCGGGAAAGCATAGTCTGCGTAATCCGCCGCCGATGAGCATCGTGCCGCAACCGTCTGATCTGCAAATTTCAAGTCGGGCAGCCAGACATCGACCAGCGGCGCCAGCATATCAATCATCTCAACCCGCTCATAACCGCCGGTATTCCATACAACCGGCAGATTCGGCTGCAAGGCGCGCAGTGCATCGGCAATCTGATAGGCGTAGTGGGTCGGCGTGACAAAGCTCAGGTTGTGGACGCCGCGACGAATCAGGCCGGCGAGTGTTTCGCAGAGCGCATCCAAGGACAAGCCCGCTCCTTTGGCGTCGTGTGAAATCTCATCATTTTGACAGAAAACGCAGTGCATCGAACATCCACGGAAAAAAATCGTGCCGCTGCCGTTCGTCCCGGAAATGCAGGGTTCTTCGAAGAAATGCGGCATTGCCCTTGCGACAGAGGGATTCATCCCGGCGCCGCAGACACCGATTTGACCGTTTGCACGGTCAGCCCCACACCTGCGCGGACAGGAAACGCAATGATTCATTGCCTGTATTGTCTGTTCTGACCAGTCCATGCATCCTCCGCAAAATCGCCAAAGTCCGACAAATTATTTGTCCTTATGTAGTGTACCACACTTGAATTTGTTTGTCAACTCATGTAAAATATAAGGAACGTCAGAAAGAAAGAGGATGGACTATGAAATTGCAGTATCTTGGTACGGCTGCCGCCGAAGGGTGGCCTGCGCTGTTCTGTGAATGTGACAATTGCAAACGTGCAAAAATGGCTGGCGGACGCAACATCCGCACACGCTCGCAAGCACTGATCGATGATACGCTCGTGATTGATTTCCCGCCGGATACCTACATGCATATCCTGAACAACGGCCTAGATGCCGGGCATTGGACGGGTGCGCTCATTACGCACGCGCACTCCGATCATTTTTACGCCTCAGACTTCGCCATGCACCGCCCGCCGTTCAGCCACGATGCCGCGCCCATGGAAATTTACCTAAACCGGATGGCCGCCTACATGGCAAAGGATCTGATGATGGAATCCCAAATCCGTCAGAACGGTCTCTCGTTCCATGTCGTTGATAACTTTGTCCCCTTCCGCCATGACCGCTATGAGATCACGCCGCTTCGCGCTGATCACGATGCAATGCAGGACGCTCATTTCTACATCATCTCAGACGGCAGCAAATCGCTCCTCTATGCACACGACACCGGCTTCTTTCCGGAAGACACCTGGACGCATCTAAAAGGCCGTCATTTTGACTGCGTCAGTCTCGACTGCACCTATGGTGCTCTCCTGACGCACAGAAACGGCCACATGGCCATTGACGTTTGCGCCGAAGTCGTTCACCGTTTGGAAGATATGGGCTGTATTGACGCGCAGACACGCCGGATTGTCAACCACTTCTCACACAACTCACTGAAAACATACGACGAACTGCTTCCCATGGCCGAAGGATACGGTCTGGAAGTCTCCTATGACGGCATGATCGTCGAATTCTAACGCATCTTCCATCTGCATATGCCATTTCCCGGCTTTTTGCCGGCTATTTTTGATTGAAAGAAGAGTTTCGCATGAAACGCAAGAAAACAAAGGAGCGCCTCTCCAGTTTTTTCGCTGATTTCCGGGCGTTTATCAACAAAGGAAATGTCGTTGATATGGCCATCGGCGTCATCATCGGCGGCGCTTTTTCCAAAATTGTCTCCAGTCTGGTCGGCGACATCATTATGCCGCTGCTGGGCTTGGTCACCGGACAGGTTTCCTTCACCGATTTGAAGCTGACGCTTCGGGCCGCAGAAGTTGCAGAAGACGGCACGGTGGTTTCCGAAGCCGTCACCATGGCATACGGACAGTTCCTGCAAAATGTTCTGGACTTCCTGTTGGTCGCCTTCTGCGTATTTCTGGCCGTGCGGACCATTTCAAAGCTGCATGCCATGGAGGAGCGCCTCGGCAAGGAACTGAAGGAAAAGCTGACCGGAAAGTCTGATGAACCCCCCGCTGAAGCAGAACCCGCTCCCGAGCCGGAAGAACCCGCTCCCTCCGCAGAAACGCTTTTGCTGACGGAAATCCGCGATCTGCTGAAAGAACAAAACGCCGCCGAAAGCCGCACAGCTGCGGGAAAAAGCAACTAAGACAGCGCCGTATCAGAAGCCTTTATCTGATACGGCGCCTTGTTTTGATCTGTTTGATGCACCACAAAAAGCGGCGCAGCCAAGATGGCTGCGCCGCTTTTCAAGATGTGTGTTCAGGAGCGCTGCGACGGGCTTAATACATGCCCATGTCGCCGCCCATGCCGCCCTGTGCCGGGGCTGCTGCCGGGGGTTCCGGAATATCGCCGACGAGTGCTTCTGTCGTCAGAACCATGGATGCAACGCTGGCTGCGTTCTGCAGAGCCGAACGCGTAACCTTTGCCGGGTCCACAATACCGGCCTTGACCATATCGGTGTAGGTTTCGGTTGCTGCATCGAAGCCGTAGCCCGCTTTCTTGGAGTTCTTGATTTTTTCAAGAACGATGCTGCCGTCGATGCCTGCGTTGGCCGCGATCTGCTTGACCGGTTCTTCCAGTGCTTTGATGACCGCGCGGACACCCGTGCGTTCGTCGCCTTCTGTCGTCTTCAGGAGCTTTTCAACGCTGGAAATTGCGTTGACAAATGCCGTACCGCCGCCGCTGATGATGCCTTCTTCGACCGCAGCGCGGGTGGAGTTCAGAGCATCTTCGATGCGGAGCTTCATTTCTTTCATTTCCGTCTCGGTGGCTGCACCGACTTTGATGACTGCGACGCCGCCGGACAGTTTGGCCAAACGTTCCTGGAGTTTTTCTTTATCGAATTCGGACGTGGTGGTTTCGATCTGTGCCTTGATCTGGTTGATGCGTGCCTTGATATCTTCGGTTGCGCCTGCGCCGCCGACGATGATCGTGTTCTCTTTCTGAACTTTGACCTGACGTGCGCGGCCGAGCTGGCTGACCTGCGTGTCCTTGAGTTCGAGGCCCAGTTCTTCGCTGATGACTTCGCCGCCCGTCAGGATGGCGATATCTTTCAGCATTTCCTTGCGTCTGTCGCCGAAGCCCGGTGCTTTGACGGCGATGCAGGTGAACGTGCCGCGCATCTTATTGACAATCAGGGTTGCAAGGGCTTCGCCTTCAACGTCATCTGCGATGATGATCAGTTTCTTGCCGGTCTGGACAATCTGCTCCAGAAGCGGCAGGATTTCCTGGATGTTGGAGATTTTCTTATCGGTGATCAGGATGTAGGCGTCATCGATAACGGCTTCCATCTTGTCGGAATCCGTGACCATGTACGGCGTGATATAGCCGCGGTCAAACTGCATGCCTTCGACGATTTCGCTGTACGTTTCAGCCGTCTTGGATTCTTCAACGGTGATAACACCGTCATTCGAGACTTTATCCATGGCGTCGGCAATCAGCTTGCCGATGTCTTCGTTGCCGGAAGAAATGGCTGCAACCTTTGCGATATCGCTGCTGCCGGAAACGCGGACGGCGTTCTGCTTGATGTTTTCAACGGCGGCTGCAACAGCGGCGGAAATGCCTTTGCGCATGACCATCGGGTTTGCACCGGCTGCCAAGTTCTTCAGGCCTTCTCTGACAAGTGCCTGCGCCAGAACGGTTGCAGTCGTCGTACCGTCGCCGGCGACGTCATTCGTCTTGGTGGCGACTTCTTTGAGGAGCTGTGCACCCATGTTCTCAAAGCGGTCTTCCAGTTCGATTTCTTTGGCGATGGAAACACCGTCGTTGATGATCATCGGTGCGCCGAATTTCTTATCCAGAACAACGTTGCGGCCCTTCGGACCCAGCGTAATCTTGACGGTATCTGCGACTTTATTGACGCCTCTTTCGAGTGCACGGCGAGCTTCTTCGCCGTAAATCAGCTTCTTGGCCATTGGAAATTACCTCCTATTTTTTAAACGCAGCGTTCCGAATTACTCGCAGATGGCGAGAATGTCGTTTTGACGAACAATCGTGTATTCTTCGCCGTCAATTTTCACTTCGGTGCCCGAGTATTTGCTGGTGATGACTTTATCGCCGACGTTGACGTACATTTTGACTTCTTTGCCGTCAACAACGCCGCCCGGACCAACTGCAATGATCTCTGCGATCTGCGGTTTTTCTTTGGCGGATGCGGTCAGAATGATGCCGCTCTTCGTCGTCTCTTCGGCCTCAACCATCTTGACAACGACACGGTCAGCTAAAGGTTTCAGTTTCATATGGTGTTCCTCCCTTATGATTCATCGCTCATTTTCTGTGGGCTTAGCACTCTTTACGACCGAGTGCTAACGTATATATGATAATCAAAATCGCACCTTTTTACAATGTCTATTTTTACCAAATTTTCCATGTTTTCTTTCTCTGTTTTTGGTTGTTTTTGTTTTGGTGTGGTTTTACAGCGTTTGACACTTCGATTCTGCGTCCCTCATGCATAAACGTGCCGGTTGATCCATATAGTGGATTGTTCCTTATTTTTTGATTTTCTGGCACGTTTTTTCTGTTTTTCAGAGGGTGATTCACATGAAAATTGCACTGGTTGGCCTTCCAAATTCCGGCAAGACCACCTTGTATAACCGTCTGACCGGGCAAACCGGTGATGTCGGCAACCGGGCTGGCGTGACCGTGCACATACACGGCGCAGCCATTCGCGGAACTGGTGATTTGCTGTTTGACCTGCCCGGCATTTATACGCTGACGCCCGGCACCGAAGAGGAGCGGGTGGCACGTTCCTTTTTGGATGCCGGATATTATGACCGTATTCTCTGCGTCATCGATGCAACAGCACCGGAGCGCGGGTTGGAGCTTGCATTCCAGCTCGCCCAATTCCGAAAGCCGGTCATCCTGGCATTCAGTTTTCTGGATGTTCTTCAAAAAAACGGCGGACATATCGATTCAGCGCGTTTATCCGAAATCACCCATTGCAAAATCTGTCCGTTCTCCGGCGTCAAAAAGCGCAGCATTGCTGCCATCCGTCATGCACTAACGGATCCGGAATGCATATCCACACCTTTTGAACCGGCAGACCCGCGCCGTTTCGCCGATCAGCTGGCGCAGCGTTTTTTTGAGACCCCGTCCACTAAGCAGCGTGTTTCGTTTGTGGATCGTTTTTTTGCACAGAGCTGGCTGGCCGTGCCATTCTTTTTCGCCGTCATGGGATTTATTTTCTGGTTGACCTTCGGGCTGCCTGGGCAAGCCTTGTCCGCTTTGTTTGCAGATGTACTTCATGTTGTGGGGAAAGTGCTGCATATCGGCTTCCGTCGATTGTCCATTGCGCCTTTCTGGGTCGGCTTGCTTTTGGACGGCGTCTGGAATGGCATTCAGGCGCTGTTGACATTTCTGCCGCAGCTGTCGCTTTTATTCTTTTGCCTTTGTTTTTTGGAAGAAAGCGGTTACCTCGCCCGAACGGCTTTCCTTTCTGACCATTTCTTCCGGCGGTTTGGATTGTCCGGCCGTTCGGCTGTTCCGATTCTGCTTGGATTCGGCTGCACGGTTCCGGCGGTCTTGTCCACACGCACGGTGCCAAATCACCAAGAACGACAGCGCCTTTGGTGTGCTTTACCGTTTATTTCCTGTGGGGCACGGCTCCCGGTATACGGCATGATCTGTGCGGCGTTTTTCCCGCGCCATGCATTTTTCGTGGTGTTTGTCCTGTATGCATTGGGCGTTTTTTTCGCTTTATGCAGAGCGGCACTTTTTCACCAAACCCGCAAGCCTGATGAAAAAGTGCCGCCCACTCTGTTTTTTGTTGAATTACCGCCCTATCGGATGCCGCGTCCGGCCGTGCTGTTTCGTCTGGTATCCGCCCGATTGAGCGGGTTTATACGACGCACCTTCACGGTTATGAGCGGCGCTTTTGCGCTGTTTTGGATCCTAAAAACATTTACCCC
Organism: uncultured Eubacteriales bacterium; assembly: GCA_905205975.1. Classification (GTDB taxonomy): domain Bacteria; phylum Bacillota; class Clostridia; order Oscillospirales; family QAMX01; genus QAMX01. The sequence goes on from CAJLFQ010000050.1 coordinate 12,040, forward strand.
TGCGCTAACGCGCTGCACAGACGGCTCTTTCGGGATTTTAGGCCGGCTCGGCCAGATATTGGCGCCCTGCATGCGGCCGGTCGGACTTGGAATACCGGTGCTCATCATCGCGCTGTTCGCCGGTTTCCTCGCCAAAGAAGCAATCCTTGGCACACTGGCCGTTTTGCTTGGATGCAGCGGTGCCGCACTTTCCGCAGCCTTGCAGCAGCTGATGGATCCTGCGCAGGCAGCTGCGCTGCTTGTTTTCGTGCTGCTCTATACACCTTGTGTTTCCACATTGGCGGCCATCCGCTCAGAAAGCGGTTCCCTGCGGTTCATGCTGCGCGCAGCTGTATGCCAGATGCTGTTTGCTTATGCAGCGGCTTTTATTGCCTATCAGGCCACACGCCTTTTTACCATTTGACTGACCAGCGATCCGTCAAGGTATCCGCATTGGAACGGAATGCACCGTCGTCTCCCTGGCGCAGTGTAGAGGTTTTGATCCGTTCGCGCAGAAGCTGTTCGTACTGTGCATCATCAATCGGCAGTGACACGGTAGATTTTGTCCAGTCTGACAGGTAAATTGCATTGATAATTTCCAGTGAATTCAAGCCGTCATACCCCGGTGCCAGCAAAGGCGCGCCATGTAGAATCGCATCGGCAAAGTTCTGACAAATACCGGTATGAGCGGGTCCGTTGTCTGTGAACGGCATCTCCGAAACCGTGATATGCGGCTTGGGTGTATTGGTATCTGAGTGGAAGCAGAATTCGCGTTCCGGCGCATCCAGTTCCCAGAGCTTCAGCACGCCGTTTTCAATAACCATCTTGCCGCGGTCGCCGCTGACTTCCAAACGGTTGGTACCAGGATACTCGCCCGTGGTTGTCATGAAGGTGCCTGTTGCGCCGTTTGGATATTCTGCGTAAACGGTCACGTCGTCATCAACTTCAATGTTATGGTATTTTCCGTAGCCGACAAAGCTGTGAATCCGGGCAGGCATACCGCAGATCCATTGCCACAGGTCGATGTTATGTACGCACTGGTTCAGCAAAACGCCGCCACCTTCTCCAACCCATGTGGCACGCCAGGAACCGGAATCGAAGTATGCCTGATTCCGATACCAGTTGGTAATGATCCAGACGACGCGTTTCAGTTCACCGAGCCGTCCGGATTGTACAAGCTCTCTGGCCTTTGCAAAGATCGGCGTTGTGCGCTGGTTGAACATAATGCCGAAGACTTTTCCGCTTTTTTCAGCGACCGCATTCATCTCTTTGACCTGCGCCGTATAGACGCCTGCCGGTTTCTCCGTCAGAACATGGAGGCCGTGTTCCAGCGCATAAATCGCAATGGGCGGATGAAAATAGTGCGGCGTTGCAATGATCACCGCATCACAAAGACCCGAGTCAATCAGAGCGCGGTAATCTTCAAATACGGCAACCCCGTTCAATGCTTGTTCAGCCGCCGTTCTTTTTTGTGGATCGGTATCGCAGACCGCAGCCAGCGTCATACCCTGTACTTCGCCTTTGGTGATCCGTGCAACATGCGCGGAACCCATGTTGCCAATGCCGACAACACCCATTCGCAGAATTTGCATGGTTCAGTTTCCTTTCGTTGTTGAAGTGACTGCGCTTGCTGGAATGCCGAACAAGCGGCAGCCGTTTTGATAGGTCTGTGCCGTGGTTTCCTCAAAGGTTTCATTTCTCAGCGCCGCAATGGTTTCAATGGTATAGCGCAGAAAGGTTGAATCATTTCTGTGGCCGCGCATTGGGACCGGTGCCATATATGGGCAATCGGTTTCCACCAGAAGCCGGTCTGCCGGTGTATATGCAGCTACGAGCGGCGCATAATGCGCGTTTTTGAAGGTCACAGTTCCGCCTAAGGCAATATCATACCCAAGATTCAGCACCGTTCTGGCCGTTTCTACGCTGTTGGAAAAACAATGAAATACACCGGTTACCTGCCCACGGAATGCCTGAAGCATTGCAAGCGTATCTGTCAGTGCCTCACGTTCATGAATGATCACCGGCAGGTGCAGCTCCGCCGCCAAAGCCATCTGCGCTTCAAACAGCTGACGCTGAACCGCCCGCGGTGAAAAGTCATAGTGGTAATCCAATCCGATTTCGCCGATTGCCACGCATTTTTCGTGCCGCAGAAAGGGCTTCAGCTGTTCAGCCCAATCATTCGGTGCCGCAGCTGCTTCATGCGGATGAATACCGGCAGATGCATAGACAAACGAGTACCGTTCCGCCAGCGCCGCAGAAGCAGCCGTACTGTTCAGATCACATGCCGCATTCAGGATCAGCCCCACACCGTTGCCGGGCATCCCCGCCAGCAGCGTATCACGGTCCTCGTCAAAGCGAGCATTGTCATAATGGGCATGGGTGTCAAAAATCGGGTGCATGTTCAACGAAGCTTGCTGCCCGGCTCCGTTGTATCCGGCAGGAAAACAACTTGGGCGCTGTCGTCAGCGCCGTCGCAGGCAAGAATCATGCCCTGACTTTCGACGCCGCAGAGCTTCGCCGGTTTCAGGTTGGCGACAAGAATCACCGTCTTGCCGATCAAATCAGCCGGCTGATACCACTGTGCAATGCCGGAAACAACCTGACGCTGTTCAAACCCGAGATCGACGGTCATTTTAAGCAGCTTTTTACTTTTTTTGACCGGTTCACACGTCAGAATGCGTGCTGCGCGGAGATCCGTTTCGCAGAAACGGTCGATCGTAATTTCGTCTCCAAGCGGTGCATATTCGCGCTTCGGCGCGCATGCAGCTTCATCTTCTGCTGCAATCTGCTCCAGAAGCGCTTTTTCGTCCAGCCGGGCGAACAGGACTTCCGGTGTTCCGATCGGCTCACCGGCCTTCAAGCCGCCGAACTGCTGAATCGATTCATAATCCAACGCCTGCGTATTGAGCTGCTTGAAAATTTTGGCTGCGGTTTCAGGCAGGAACGCACGCAGCAGAACGGCTGCCGTGCGGATGGATTCCAGCAGGTGATAAAGCACTGTGCCAAGGCGTTCTTTTTTCTCCGGATCGTTGGCAAGCACCCAAGGTTCAGTTTCGTCGATATAGCGATTGGAGCGGCGCAGAAGCATCCAGATTTCGCCGAGTGCATCCGCGACACGCAGGTCGTTCATATCGGCTTCGACCGCTTCGACCGTATGCTGTGCCACACTGCGGAGGTCCTGATCAACTTCTGTCAGGCTGCCGCAGGCAGGAACTATGCCGTCAAAGTATTTACCGGTCATGGCAAGGGTGCGGTTGACCAGATTACCAAGGATATTCGCCAGATCAGAATTGAAGCGTGCCGCCACCAGCTCATAGGTCAAGCTGCCGTCGGACGCAAACGGCATTTCGTTGAGCAGGAAATACCGGACTGCATCGACGCCGAAGTAACGGACCAGATCGTCTGCATAGATCACGTTGCCCTTGGATTTGGACATCTTTTCCCCGCCCATTAGGAGCCACGGGTGACCGAAAATCTTTTTCGGGAGCGGCTCGCCCAGCGCCATCAGGATGATCGGCCAGTAAATCGTATGGAAGCGCAGAATGTCTTTTCCGATCAGGTGGACGTCTGCCGGCCAGTATTTTTCATACATCTCGCTCGGATGGCCCGGACGGTAGCCCAAGCCCGTGATGTAGTTGGAAAGCGCGTCAATCCAGACATAAATCACATGACCCGGGTCAAATTCCACCGGAATGCCCCAGGTAAACGTCGAGCGCGAAACACAAAGATCCAAAAGCCCCGGTTTCAGGAAGTTGTTGACCATTTCATTCCGTCTCGCCTTCGGCTGGATGAAATCCGGGTTCTCTTCGATGTGTTTCATCAGGCGGTCTGCATACTTTGAAAGCCGGAGAAAATACGCTTCCTCACTGGCCGGTTCCACTGCGCCGCCGCAGTCCGGGCATTTGCCGTCCACCAGCTGGGCATCGGTGTAGAACGATTCACAGGCGACACAGTAATGACCCGTGTATTTGGATTTGTAGATATCGCCCTGATCATAGAGCTTCTTGAAAATCTCAGAGACACTCTTTTCGTGGAATTCGTCCGTTGTGCGGATGAACTTATCGTACGAGACGTTCATCAGATCCCAGATCCGGCGGACTTCCCCTGCGATATGATCGACATGTTCTTTCGGCGTGACGCCGGCAGCTTCAGCTTGCTGCTGGATTTTTTTGCCGTGTTCGTCTGTGCCGGTCATGAAGAAAACATCATAGCCGGTCAGGCGTTTATAGCGGGCAATCGCATCAGCCAGCACGGCTTCATATGTGTTGCCAATGTGCGGGACGCGCGAGGTATAGGCAATCGCGGTCGTAATGTAAAACTTTCCTTTGTTATTCATCGGTTTCGGTATTCCTCTCTTTATTGCACAGCGCAGGGTTGCGCCATACAGATTACGCAAAAAAACGATCTGATGATATTATAGCACACCTGCCGGTAGATTTCCATGCTTTTCTCAAATTTCTGCCGGCGTGCGCTAAAAAGCTGCGATAAAAAACGTCC
>CAJLFQ010000051.1 GCA_905205975.1 uncultured Eubacteriales bacterium
AATTTTTGAGCTAACCTGTTTGCCCTCTGCCCTTAAAAGCGTTGATTTTACTGGATTCTTGCTTGTTTTCTTATGTCAACGCTCTTAATGGGGCGATTCTTTTTGGTTTGCCGCTTGACATTTGTCCGATTTCGTACTATAATATCTGACATGCGCGTTTTTTGCGGGCGTGCATGACGCAGCGTTTTTCGGAGGTGTAACATTCAAATGGCAACCCACGCTTCGCCGGAACTCCGGCAGTGGAACCGGCTGACCGCCGAGACGGGCGCCGTCTACCACGCGATCGCACGGCAGCTCGGCATTTCCGACAGTGCACTGCAGATCCTCTATGTTTTATACGTTTCAGAGGCGCCCTGCCTCTTGCAGCAGCTCTGCCGTCTGGCTGCTCTGCCGAAGCAGACGATTCATTCCGCCCTGCGGAAGCTGGCGGAAGACGGCATGCTGACGATCTCGCTCACAGACGGAAAAAGTAAATCCGTCGCGCTGACCCCGGCTGGACAGGCGTTTGCCGACCAGACAGCCGGACAGGTCATCCGGCTGGAAAACAGCGTGTTCGCCGCGCTTTCGCCGGAAGACCGCACCCGTTATCTTGAACTGACCTCCCGGTTCTTAGCAGATCTGCGGCAGAAATCCAAATATCTGGAGAAGAAAACATGATTCAGCTTTCCGACCACTTTACGTACCGCAGATTGCTGCGGTTCACGCTCCCTTCCATTATTATGATGGTCTTCACGTCGATTTACGGCGTTGTAGACGGCTTTTTTGTCTCCAACTACGTCGGTGAAACGTCGTTTGCCGCCGTCAACTTCATCATGCCCGTGCTGATGATCCTGGGCTGCATCGGCTTCATGTTCGGGACGGGCGGCGCCGCTTTGATTTCAAAGCTGATGGGAGAAGGCAATCAGAAAAAAGCCAATGAAACGTTTACGCTCGTCGTCACCGTTTCCACGGTGCTGGGCGCGCTGCTGGCCGTGCTGGGTATTTTGTTCGTCCGCCCGTTGGCGCAGCTGCTCGGCGCAGAAGGCGAAATGCTTGAAAGCTGTGTCCGGTATGCGCGCATCGTTTCCATCGCCCAGCCGTTTTTCGTGCTGCAATATGAGTTTCAGTGTTTCTTTTCTGTCGCAGAAAAGCCGAAACTCGGTCTGATCGTCACCGTCATCGCCGGTGTCACCAACATGGTGCTGGATGCGCTGTTTGTCGCTGTGCTGCCTTGGGGATTGGCAGGCGCCGCTGCGGCGACAGCCTTCAGCCAGTTTGTCGGCGGCGCGGTTCCGCTGGCTTACTTTTTGTTCCGCAACAAGACCCGCCTGCGTTTCGGCCGGTTTCACTTTGACGGGCGCGCCCTGTTCAAGACCTGCTCCAACGGCGTTTCCGAGTTTATGAGCAACATCTCCTCTTCGCTGGTCGGCATGCTCTATAATGCGCAGCTCCTCAAATATGCCGGGCAGAGCGGCATTTCCGCCTACGGCGTATTGATGTATGTCAACTTCGTCTTCCTGTCGATTTTCATCGGCTACTCCGTCGGCACCGCGCCGATCATCGGCTATCACTTCGGCGCAAAGAACCATGACGAACTGAAGAGCCTCCTGCGCAAGAGCTTCCAAATGGTCGCCATCGGCGCTGCGGCCATGTTTGCCGCTGCGTGGCTGCTGGCGCGTCCGCTGGCCTCCATGTTTGTCGGCTACAACAAAGATTTGATGGCGATGACGCTGCGCGCCTTCCATTTTTTCTCGTTCTCCTTCCTGTTCGCCGGGTTCTCCATTTTCGGCTCCGCCTTCTTTACGGCTTTGAACGACGGTCTGACGTCTGCGCTGATTTCCTTCCTGCGGACGCTCGTGTTTCAGGCGTCTGCTGTGCTGGTCTTCCCGATTCTGTGGGAGCTTGACGGCATTTGGCTGTCGATTGTCGGCGCCGAATTTATGGCCGTCACCGCGACGGTGATTTTCCTGATTGCAAAGCGCCGGAAGTTCGGATATTAAGCGTTTGCCGCCGGTTCTGCCCAGTTTCTCCGGGCAGAACCGGTTTTTTTGATGTTCCGGCTTCCGAAACGACCGGATTTGTGGTATACTTTGACATACGGTGCGTTCACCGTTCAGAGAGGAGCTTTGTCATGCAGCCGACACGCGAATCGAATACCCGCTCCATCGGGAAGCCCTTTGACCGCGGAACCGCATGGATGCGGCTGCTGGCGGCCTATTTCGTCGTTTTGATCCATGCCGCATGGCGTTTTTCAGCGGCGGAGGTGATTTGGCTTTCCGCCGCCCGGTTTTCCGTGCCGCTGTTTGTCATCATCAGCGGGTTTTATCTGCTGGCGTCGCCGCAGCCGGGACGCAAACTGATCGAAAAAACGCTCCGGCTTCTGTGGCTGATGCTCTTCTGGTCGGCTGTCTACTACCTCTACGTCCGGCTGACCGGAACCATGTCCGGCGGTGCAGCTGCGCTGGCCGTCTACCTGCTGACGCAGCCGGTACACCTCTGGTATCTCTATGCCGCCGCTGCGCTGTATCTCTTTACGCCGGTCTTTTTTGTCTTCGCCGAACACGCCGGGCGCAGCGTTTACCGGTATGCGCTCTTCCTCTGCTTTCTCTTCGGCTCCGTGATAACGATCCTTTTGCGAAGCGAGTCGTTTCCACTGCTGGCAGACATCATGGACAAGACCAAAATTGCCGCGTTGCTCGGCTTCCCCGGCCTGTTTCTGCTGGGCGGGTATTTCCGGCGGTTTCCGACTGCCCGCAGAGGACGCATCCTGCTCTGCGTGGCCGCTCTGTTCAGCGTCGCGGCGACCGCCGCATGGACGTGGCGCTACTCCGCCCCCAAGCAGCAGATTGAGCCGCTGCTGATGAGCTTCTTTGCGCCGGGCGCCGTTCTGCCTGCCGCCGCGCTGTTCGCAGTTCTGCAAAACGTCAAGCGTCCCGCTGCACACCCGTGCGCGGCAGCCGTACTGGCGGAAGCTTCCCGCTGCACGTTCGGTGTCTACTTGATGCACCCGCTCGTGCTGCTCATCCTCCGGAATCAGCTGCGCCTGACGTTCGGACTGCTGCCGGAGGCGCTCGATCTGCCGCTGCGCAGCCTGCTGGTCTTCCTGCTGTCGCTCGGCTGCACCGTTTTGCTGCGCCGCATTCCTTTCCTGCGCCGGATTGCCGGTTGACGCCGTTTCGCCCGGTATTTTTTGGAATTCCGGCTCTGCGCCTTGCATCTGCTGGTTGAATCGTTTATAATTAAAGTGACGTATTCTACCGGCGCCTTTTTTGAATGGGCGGATCGGTCAAAGGAAAGAGGAGCATCCGTTATGATTTCCGACGAAGCGACATACCGGCAGTATCTCGACGGCGATGAATCGGCCGCCGAGACGCTTGTCGCGCGGTATGGCGATGCGCTGACGCTCTTCTTGAACGGCTATCTCAAGGATATGCACGAATCGGAAGATCTGATGATTGAAGCTTTTGCCTGCATATTTGCCAAGGAACGCCCCATCGGCGCCGACGGCAGTTTTCGGGCCTATCTGTACCGGACGGCACGCAATCTGGCCCTGCGCCACTGCCGGAAACACCGGATTGCTTTTCTGCATTTTGAGGAGCTGCCGTTTGAACCGCAGAGCGAGGCTTTGGCGGACACCCCCTTGTGCCGCAGCGAGCGCAACCGTCAGCTTTACGGGGCGCTGGAACGGCTTCGGGCGGAATACCGCGAGGCGCTCTACCTCGTCTACTTTGAAAATATGCGCTACCGCGACGCCGCCGCCGTCCTTGGGAAATCCGAAGCCCAGCTGACGAAGCTTGTCTACCGCGGCAAGCAGAGCCTGAAAACGCTTCTTGAACAGGAGGGATTTCTGTATGCAGACGATTAAGGTGCGCACCGAACGCATTTTGAAGTGGGCCGCCAACCTGAAGCGTGCAGCCGCAAGAAAGCGGTTCCGCCTGCTTTCGGCAGGTTCCCTTGCGCTCTGTCTGCTGGCGATCGCCGGGGTCGGCACGCAGATGCCCGGGTGGATGGCCATGCACGCCGACAATGCCGGTACTGTCCGGCACGCGTCCGGCGCGGCCAGTCTGATTGCCAATCATGCGCTGCTCGGCTACCTGCTGATGGGGCTGCTCTCGTTTTCGCTCGGCATTTGTCTGACGCTGCTCCTGTTCCGGATCCGCCGGCACGCTGAACGCCAGCGGCGGGAGGATAAAAAACATGACGCTTGAAGTCCTTAACAACATGGCGCAGGCCGTGATTTTCGGCGGGCTCGCCCTGTTTTCGGCGCTGCTGGCATTCCGCCGGCTGGATCGCCGCCTGATGATTTTGGCGCTGGGCTACGCCTGCTTTTCCATGGGTACGCTCTTCTGGACACTGCACCTCGCGATTGCCGGGCAGGTGCCGCAGGTTTTTTACGTTTCTGAAGTCTCCTGGCTGGCCTCTTATCTCTTCTTTCTCTCCTATCAAATCGTCCGGTCGGAAGGAATCCGGTTTCGTTTTTCCGGGCTTTCCGCGCTGGCGGCGCTGTTTTTCGCGGTCAGCGTACTGGTGTTCCGGATTTTTGGCCCTTCCTATCTGATGTCGTCGCTGCTGGCGCTGACGTTTGCGGTCAACGCCTATCTCTCCGTTTTCCGCCGGGTGCGCCGGATGAACGGCCGCAGGACGGACTGCTGTATGCTCCTGATTCTCTTCCTGCAGATTCTGCTGTATGCCGTTTCCATTTGGGTGCACGATTACACCCGTTTCAACGTCTACTTTGCGGTGGACGTGCTGCTGACGGCTTCTTTGGCGGCGCTGCTGCCGCTCTGCGTCCGGGAGGGAAAAACGACATGACGTATATTGAAAACATCTTTCTCTGTCTCGCCATTCCGATGATTCTGTCGCTGTTTTTCACGCATGGCCCTGCGCGCCGGTTCACGCTGTTTGTCATTCTCGGCATGGCGGCCTGTCTGCTTTCCGCTTATGTCAGCAGCTTTTTCATGGGGTATTACCGCACCAACACGGCCGTGACCGCCGTTGAAATCACGCCGGTCTGCGAAGAGATTCTGAAGCTGCTGCCGCTGCTTTTCTTCTATTTAATTTTTGAGCCGGACGCAAAAGTATTGCCCGGCGCGGCCATCGCCATTGCCGTCGGATTCGCCACGTTTGAAAACGTCTGCTATCTGGTCGAAAACGGCGCCGCAGATTTCGGATTTCTGCTGATTCGCGGGCTGTCCGCCGGGGCGCTGCACATTTTGTGCGGCATTTTCGCCGGGTTCGCCATCTCCTACGTTTTCTGCCACCGCTGGCTCCAGCTGACCGGCACCGTCGGCATTCTGGGCGCCTGCGTCGGCTTTCATGCGATTTACAACCTCCTTGTCACGGGCGGCGGCGTCTGGCAGTCGATCGGCTATTTCTTCCCGTCTTTTCTGATCCTCTGCCTCTTCATCACCCGGCTGCTCCTTCCCCGCTTCAAAAAAAGGCTCTCCTGACCGCGGACCGCATCCAAACGAACCCTGCCTGTTCTTCAAGCGGGGTTCGTTTTTTTGCAGTGTCAAGCAGCCGCCGTTTGAACCGTTCGGCGAGATGTCTGCCCCGTCTGTCTTCTGTGCGCGTGAAAGTTTTTTCGAGGGGTGGAAGGATTTTTCGGTTTTAGTCTTTTATATAGTAGGACGGCATCCGTCTGTCCGATTTAGAAAGGAGGTTTTCACATGACCGGTTCGATGGAAGTCCGTATGCAGGCAATCCGCCGCAGAACGGTTCAGAAACGGCGCACGCTTGACCGGCGCGCGTTCGCCTGTCTCTCGGCCTTCAGTCTGTGCCTGATCGCCGGCATTGCCGCGCTTCTGGGCCGCGTTCAATCCGCCGGTTTGCCCTCTGTGACCGCCGGTTACAGCGCAGTTCTGCTCCGAAACGGCGCCGGGCTGTATATTCTGGTCGGCATTACCGCATTCGCTGTCGGTGCAGCGCTCACGCTGATCTGCATCCGGCTTCAAAACAAACGATCCCCCCGCACAAACCGTGCGAAAGAAAGCGAGGAATAAGTCATGAAAAAGCGGCTGCTCAGTTTTCTGCTCATCTTCTGTATGATGCTGTCGGTTCTGCCAACCAACATACTGGCCGTCGGACAGCAGGATGCGCAGGCGCTGTATGCGCAGATGCTGTCTCTCGGTTTGGTTGACGCCAACGGTCAGCTCATCGAAGACAACACTTTCACCGTTGAAGACGGGACAAAGCTCGGCTCGCTTACAGAGCTGAAGGATTGGCTGGCGTCATGCAGTGCCGACGATTTCGACACGCGCATCACCGTGGACGCCACCAACCGCTCCGCGACGGCAGAACAAATTGCCAACGCGCTTTCCATTGAATATGACCTGGCTGACATCGTCGCGCAGCTCGATGCGCTGGCGTCGGCCGCTTCGCCCAACGCCGTCCCGGCGCAGGCGAACCCGACGGCCGGTCACGATGTGAAACTCGACTGTATCTGCGAATACCAGGATGATCTGCTGATCTTCCAGGTCGGGATCATCGACGGGAGCGGTGCGGATTTCACCGCGGCGCCCTGCGATATCACGCTTGAAGCGGCGCTTTTCGCGGATTTCCTGACAAGCAGCCGTCTGAATATCTGGCCGGACAACTCCTCCGCGCTCCGCTCCGGCATCGGCGGCTATAAGACGTTTACCCTTTCAAAGGGCGAAAAATACCTTGAATTTCAGTATGACCTGAACAAAATCCGTGAGAACTTTCTGAAGGTGCTCCGGAAAGACCTTTGGGACGGCAGCACGGAAATGCTCTTCCAGTGCCGCGTTGTCGGCGGTGCGAAGCTTCAGGCGTTCAGCCGTGTCCTCCGCATTGCGCCGGAGGCCGAAAGAGACGCCGTTCTGGACGCTTTCACCGGCAATACGCCGGCGCTGAACACCAACGGCAGTTTGCAGCCTTATCGTCTGGCGCTCGTTCAGACGCAGGGCGGCGGCACCGAAATGACGAAGAAAACCGTAGACGGCAAATCGGTGTTCGCCTTTACGATTTCGGACCTCTATGAAAAAGACAGCTCGCTCGCATGGACGGCCCTGTATCGGAAGGCGCTTGACTGCGGCGCTGGCAACCCCAGCGACCCCAGAATTGCGCTGTCGCAGGTCACCTTCATCACGAAATCCTATACGATTAATCAGACCGGCACGCCGGTTCTGTATTTTGCGGACGACGGCGATGCGCTGCACAAGATGAACCTCGGGTTCAGCGTGGCCAAAAACCGCGCCACCAAGTCCGATTATGCCAAGGCGGTTGCCGCAGTCTATACGGGCAACTGGTCGTATTCGGCGGACAACAGCCAGATGAAAAAGCTGTACGACAATCTGATCAGCGGCAGCGTGCAGACGCTGATGTTCCCGACCGTCGAAGTGCCCTTCTACGGAACGCTCAAAGAAATCTGCGAAACAGAATGGTACCTGAGCGCCGACTGGTGTTCGCCGGAGAACAAGCCGCACGGGTTCTGCCTGCCCGGTCAGTTCTCGCTCGTCGATACCACGGCGCCGACCATCAAATCCATCGAAGTGCCGGACGTCACCTTCTACCCCGGTGACGAAATTCCGATCACCGTGACCTTCTCTGAACCGGTCATCGGCAACTATGAGCTGGTTTTACAGTCCGGCACCGGCACGGATTCGTATATCAACTGTACATACGGCTGGCCTGTCGGCACCATCCAGCGCAGCGGCAGTCAGCTTTCCGCCACCCGCACCTTCTATTATACGGTTCGGGACGCCGACAGCACTGCTCTTGAAGTTCTGGGCGTCAAGGGCGGCAGCAGCTGCACCGACGCTTTGGGCAATGCGTTTGTCAACAGCGCAGGCGCTTATCAGGAATTTCAGGTCACGCTGGCCGAAGACAAGATCGTCAGCGGCCGCCCGCAGGACAGCATCGCTGCCATGTCTGCGGAAACCGACAAAAACGACCCCTGCAAAGCCACTGTTACCGTTTCTCTGAAAGACAACGCTGCGTTTACACAGCTCTGGGCAAGCTGGGCCAATGCCGAAGAAAAGCCCTTTACCGCTTCCATCGTTTTGAATCAGGATCCGGGAAACCAGCAGTATCCGCTCACCGTCGTCGAATCTGACGGCAAACTCTCGCTCCAGTGCAGCCTGTCGCTGGCTCCGCTCGCCAGCGGTACAAAAGACCACACGGCGGAACTGTATCTGGACGGTCAGCTCTACTATGGCGCCTATACCGCCTTCCAGCAGACGGCCGTTGTGAAAGCGCCTGCCGACGCCTATACCATTTCGGCTGACGCATGGCCCTCCGGGCTGGAAAACACGGTCTATCTTCAGGACGCCGCGCTGGCATCCTTCAGCGCTGTCTCCAACAACAAAGCGTTCACCTATGACGGCATCGATCAGCTGTATTGGAAAATCAGCGATGAACGCGTCGCGCAGCTGTACACCACCGGCGACAGCCTTTCCCTTGCCGATTCCGCAAGCGTCAGCGTCGTCGCCGGTCAGGCCGGAACCGCAGCGCTGAGCCTGTGGGCGAAAAACAACAGCGACGACCCGGCCATGCATTCGCAGGCGTCGAACGCCATCGTCATCAACGTCAAAGACGGCGGATCGCCGTGTCTGCTCTTCCCGGCAGGCGCCAACACCGTCTATGCCCGCCACCGTGCGGATCAGACCGTTTACTTCGCCTCGAACCTTGCAAACCATGAACCGGCCGGCGGAAAAATCGCCGTCCGGCTCGACAACGCCGAAGGTCAGACCGTTTGGACGTCGGCATGCGCGCGCAATGCGACGTCGCTGAAAATCCCCGGCAGCGTGCTGACGGCCATCTCCACCGGCGACGATCCGGCCTATACGCTGCATCTGTCAGCCGACGCCGTTGTGGACGGCAAAACCGTCCATTTGGCCACGCAGGCGTCGATCATCGTCCGCTCTCAGCCGGCCGTGATCACGCTCTCCGGTCTGGATGTGCCGCAGTTCTTAAGCGGCAGCGCCATCACCTTTGGCTGGCGGATCGAGAACTTTGACCTTGCCGTCAACCCCGATGCCTGCCGGTTCCAGCTGCTGATTGAAAAGGACGGTCAGACCATCCAGTCGATCACAGACGCCGGAACAAACGTCGAAGGCCAGACCTATGAAGGCACGGTCACCTTTACGCCGGAGACGCCGGATGGACTGAAACACTACTATATCATCACGGCAAAAGCCAAAAACAGTGCCGACCCGACATGGAGCACCGCTTCCAGCACCGTCGCCGTCTACAAAGACGGCTCGCTGAAGCTGATTGTCGGCGGCAAAGACACGGATTCCGTCACGCTCGAAAATCAGGTCACCGGTTCGGAAACCACCACAGATCCGACCATCATCAACTACAACGGCGACCGTTTCAGCGGCCTCACCAACGCACAGGCCATCGCCCGCCTCCGCAGCGAGCTGAGCCTGATGGAAACCATCCACATCAACTTTGAAGACTATGACTGGAGCCTGCTTCAGGATATGATCCGCTGGCAGACGACAACCGGTCAGGGCGGCGCGATTGAAGATGCGCTGGACAAAGCCGTCTCCATTAACTACCGCCGCGGTTCACTGTATGAGCCGCTGGAGAAATTCTCCTACACCAGCTATCTGCCGCAGACGGTCCTGCTGCTCGCAGGCCTCCGCGACGGCACCAACATCGTCACGGCAGAGCACCAGTCTGTCGAAGGTCTCAGCGACAGCGTGCGCGTCGACGTCAACCGTCTGGCTGATAAGCTGTATCTCTTCCAGTTTACGCCCGCAGTCAAAACCGAAGTTTCCTATGAAGACGGCCTCGGCGTCACGCACACCGTTTTCACCAACGACGACGGTTCGCTCGCGCTCTTTGAGCCGAACGGCATTGCCTCAGATCTGCGCGCGGCCTGCCTTGACAACAACACCTCTTACCGCGGCACCTTCTCGAAACTCGCCCTCAAGAGCGGCGAAGGCAACGGCGCCAAAGGCGAGCTCTATCCGATCAACGTGTTCTCCCTGCGTCTGGCCGCCGTGGCACAGGTCAAGCTGCTGAAGCCGGACGGCACCGCGCTGGCCAACACGGAAGTCATCCTGCGCGGCGGCGTCTACCGCAACCGTCATCTGGCGGCAAACCGCGACGACGCCTACTGCACCGGCGCACGGTTTGCCCGCGCCGCCGGTCAGGCCGCTGCTTTGGACGGCAAAACGGATCACACCTTCGTCACCGATGAAAACGGCGTGCTGACCGTTCACATGGATTTGGAACAGTTCATCACGGCGAATGACCCCGACCCGGTCGGCGTCGGCGACGCGCTGCAATTCATCTTTGAGCTGCGCTTCGCAGACAACCGCTATCAGCCTGAGCTGGTCACCGTCAACGGCAGTCTGACCGAACGGGATGCCATGCGCTCCGGCGAAAACATCGTGACGTTCATTCAGGCGGGCACGATGAAGCCGTTCATCGCCGTTCAAACCGTCGACTATTTCACCAACCGCAAGATCAACGTCCGCTTCCACACCGGCGTTGTCGGCCCGAGCAGCAACTATCCGGAAGTCCTGCTGGAAAGCACCGTGATGCTCTGGGGGCTCTCGGATGTCTCGCTGACGGATACCGGGTACCGCATGGATCTGCGTTCGCAGGAAAATGCGGTCGTTATGCCCGGCCAGTCCTGCCAGACGGTGCAGGATTCCTCGTATCCCTTCTCCTCCGTTCCGCTCATCGTGAATACGGCTGTACTCGATGCAGACAGCTTCTTCTTCTACACCGCCAACCGCAGGACGGCGATGGAAGCCGCTTTGTACCGTGCGGACGGCAGCCTGAACCGCACCTTGGCTTTGCCGTTCGGGCTTGTCGATATGAACGCGCTGGAAAAGGTGGAAGATTCGCCTTCTCTGCTCTCGCTGATGGCCAACCTCGCCATTTACGGCCGGGTAAACGGCGCCGATACGAAATATGACCTCGTCAACACGGTTTCCGACGGCATTTTCAACGACGCCCTCAGCTTCATCGCCGACATGGGTGCGGAAGCCGGGCTGGTGAAAGCCATCCTGATGCCGACGGAAGACCCGACCCGTTATCAGGGCTATTTCTGGACGGGGCTTAACACCACCAAACTCGAAGACCTGAACTATGACGACCACGGCATTTCGCTGGAACCGTCTTACATCGGGCAGGACTATGACAGCCTCCTCGGTCAGGTCAACGATACCTTCACGCTCAGCGACTTCCAGGCCATGGCCGACGGTTCGTACTTTGACGACCGCAGCAACCTGTATGCAGCCGCCAGCGGCGCCATCGGCGCGCCGATCATGCTGATCCTGGAAGGCTGGATGAACACGGAAATCCGCTACAACTTCGACGAAGGCCGTTGGGACGTTCTGATGACCGGCGGCGGCTTTACGGCCGGCGGACAGCTTGAATATGAGCACACGTTCAACATCAAGCCGCTCGGCATCCCGCTGACCGCCAGCTTCAAGGTTCGCGGCGGTCTGACCGTCAACTTTGAAGCGGCTGTCCGCTATGCCGAACAGCTCGGCCTCGAATGGAACGACGACACGGCCGACGCCGTGAACGACTATCTGACGGCGCTGCGCATCAACGCCTACTTTGAATTCTTTGGCGGGCTTGGGCACGACAAAGGCTTCACCGCGAAGATCGGCGTCTTCGGCAGCATCGAAATCAACAACGAAAACCGCTTCCTGACGCGCAAATACCTGAAAAACCCGGACGAACGCGATCTGAAGGGCCAATATCTCCAGCTCGACGGCGAAGCCGGCCTGCGCGCTGCGCTCGGCGTCGGCCCGCTGGTCACGGAAATCACGCTGATCTCCCTCGGCTTCAGCACCAACTGGCGCTTCAACGACTGGAACACGATCTATGACTACTGGAACGAAGCGTCCAGCGGTCTCGGCTCCACCGGCTGGATGGAAGGCCAGCCGGGCGGTCAGTCGGCGGATGGCCAGATGCGTGTGGCGCTGCTCGGCGGGAACACGCCGGTCGCCTTCTCCAACGTCGTCAAGCTGCAAAGCCGCGACTATCTGGTAGCCTCGAACCGCGCATGGCTCGGCGAAAGCGTCCAGATGCTTTCCAACGGCCGCACAGCGGATGCCATGCTGAAACTGCTCGAAAACGCATACCCCTTCACGAACCCGCTCATCTCGAACGACGGCGCCATGATGGTCTACCTTTCCGACGGCAACAGCGTTGACGTCGCCGATACGAAGGTTCACTTCACGCTTTCAAACGGCGAAATGTTCCCGAAAGGCTCTGCCATCCCGGACGGCGCCGACGGCTTCTCCGGTTACGGCGACAGCTCGCTGGCCTTTGCCGGTTCCGCCGCATTTGCAGGCGCAGCATGGCTGCGCGAAGCCGCGACGCTCGGTCTGAAAGCCGGTACGCCGCTGGATGAAGCACAGCAGGCGGCTCTGCTCGGCGGTCTGGAAGTCATGGCGTCGATCTGGAACGGTCAGTCCTGGGAGACGACCCGTTTGACCGACAACGCCTCGCAGGAAGTTTCCCCCGTCATCGCCGTCAGCGAAAACGGCACAGCCATTGCGGCATGGCGCTCGGTTCAGACAGCCGACAGCCTGTTCACCTTTGAGCAGGAACGCATCCTCTACCGCATTTATGACGGCACGCGCTGGGGCGATGAAACCTATACGCTCTACAACGGCAGCAGCGGCAGCGTCTCCGGTCTCGCAGCTGAAATGCTCAGCGACGGAACGGCATCCATCGCCTATGCCATGGACGGCGAAATCTACTATGGGCTGATCGACACGGCCGCAGCCGCGCCGGAAGACAGCGCCAAGATCATCCGCGCAACAACGGGCAGCGATCTGAACGAAGATCCGCAGCTGACCGCCGTGGGCGGCGAATTCGTCCTCGCATGGCACAGCGTCCAGAGCCGTTCCGGCGCCCAGCAGCACGACGTCGGTCTGCGCGTCTACGACCGCGCCGGTTCGCCCCGCTCCGACTTCCCGGAATCGCTCAGCAATCTGGTCAGCACCGCTTCGTTTGACGGGCAGTTCGCCCTTGTCAAAGGCGCATCTTCGCTGGATGCGCTCTCCATCCTGTGGAATGACTCCGGCGCAGGCGATGCAGACAACGACATCCTGCGCGGCGTCAAATTCGGCCGCTATAACGGTCAGTACGGCGCTTCGGCTCCCATGGAAATCGCCGTGATGCCGTCGCGCACGGGGCTCGATCACGTCGACGCGTGCACCGTCAGCCCGGACGGCACGGCCATCTCCGCCGTTCTGCTCGGCACGACTTACAGTGCAGACCAGTTTGACGAGGTCAGCTTCTCGTATGAATACGTCGATGCCGACGGCAAGACGCAGGTACACAGCGGCACCGGACGCCTGCCGAAAGAAACCGTCAACCTCTATCAGACGGCAGCTGCTTACGAAGACGCCGTCGGCGTCAGCAGCACGTTTGTCGACTTCTCCTCGCTGGCTGCAAACGCATGGCTGCCGGTTACCTTCACGGTGACCAACGAAGGCTTCCGCACGATGGAATCGGTCTCCATTCAGCTCGATGGCGCAGCTGCGCAGACGTTCTCCGGACTCTCCATCCTGCCCGGCCAGTCGGCCACGTTTGCCGTCGTCACGAAAACCGGCGAAACCATCGAAGACCTTTCCTACACGGTTTCTACCGGATTCGCCAACGGCGGAACGCAGCAAACCACCGGCACGGTCTATCTGGATTATCCGGATGCAGGCATTTCCGGCATCCGTGTCACCAAGGAGCAGGACGGTCTGCGGACCTTCCTCGCGGCGCTCTATAACCAGTCGGCTGTTTCGCTCAGCAAAGCAGGCCGCCGCGTGGTGCTGGGCGTTTATTCCGACCCCGAATGCCAGACCCCGGTGAACGGCGTCTACTTCGCCAACGGCGTCAAGGATACCGCTTATGAAGTGGTTCTGACCGCCGATGCGCTGACCGCCATGGACGGCGCGGGCTATGCGCAGGAAATCACGTTTGACATCGGCGCCTATGTCCGTGACGCCGGTCTGACCGAAATTCCAAGCGCCGGTGTGACGCTCTTCACAAAGGTTCGCATCGAAACGCTTTCCGACGGCGCATGGATCACGCTGCCGGAAGCCGACAATCTGAACAACCAGCAGACGATCACGTTTGACAGCCTGCTTGCCCGGAACGACGGTCTCCCGGCGACCCTCTCGGTCGAGCTGGAAAACAACGGCACCGCTTCCAGCGCCGTCGTCACCATCCAGAACAACTCGCTCGCAGCCTGTTCCAGCGGCAATCTGACCGCCGCGCTGCTCGATGCGGACGGCAGACTGCTGGAAGCCAAGCGTATCAACAGCCTCCCGCTCAGCGGCGAAGCGAGAGAAGAGATTCCGCTCAGCTTCTCGAAGGCGGGCAGCCGCGTCGTACTCCGGTACGGCGGTGCACTGTCTGACGACAATACAAACGCCAAAGCCGCCAGCATTACGCTGGATGCGATGCCGCTGACGCTCGCCAGCTTCGACGAATCGAACCATGCGTCGCTGTCCTCCGTCCCGTCCGGCTCCTATCTGCTGACGGTCACGCCGGAGCATCCGGAAGCGACGATCGCCATCAACGGCAAGGATGTCCCGACCGGCATGGTCAGCATTCCGATTGCCACCACCAACGCGCACATCACCATCGTCATCACGGCGCCGGACGGCAAGACCACCTGCACATACACGATTGATCTGAACGTGGATGCGCCCGTCTACGAAAACAACCACCTCCTGCGCTTTGCTGTCAACGGCGGCAAGCAGATGCTTTCGCTGCTCTTCCCGGTCGATTCAACCGTTGATCTGACGGCGTACAAACCGCAGCGCAGCGGATACTACTTCACCGGCTGGTTCCGCGATGCCGCGCTGACGGAAGCCGTCACCGCTGTCAAGATGACCGCCGACACCACAGTTTACGCTGGATGGATCGCCGACTTTGAAGACGTCGGCACCGGCGACTGGTTCTATCCGGACGTCATGTACGTCTATGCAAACGGCCTGATGCTCGGCACGGGCGGCAATCGCTTCAACCCGCACGGCACGGCGACGCGTGCAATGATGGCCACCGTCCTTTGGCGGATGGCCGGCAGCCCGGCGCCGAAAACGCAGGCGTCGTTCACGGATACGGCCGCAGGGCAATGGTACTCCGACGCCGTTGCATGGACGGCCGAAAACGGGATTTTCGGCGGCTACGGCAACGGCAAGTTCGGTACGAACGACCCGATTACGCGTGAACAGCTTGCGACCATCCTCTATCGCTTCGCGGCATACTGCGGCGACGATATGTCCGCCTCCGGCGATCTGACCCACTTCCCCGATGCCAACCGCATTTCCACCTTTGCAAAACAGGCGATGCATTGGGCCGTCGGCGCCGGTCTAATCAACGGCAAGGGCGACGGTTCTCTTGACCCGCTGGGCACCGCTTCCCGTGCGGAAATTGCGGCACTGCTCCACCGGTTCTGCGAGAAATAACCCGCTTCAGGCACAAATGCACCTTGAAAGCCCCGGACAGATTCTTTTGAAGAATCTGTCCGGGGCTTTTTCTTGCCTGCGTTTTCCACGATTTCAACCGGTTTGACCGCCGTCTGCCGTGCTTTCTGATATGCTTTCCCGTTATGAACCCCATTCCATTTTATCATCGATAGATTTGCACGTTCTGTATTGGAAAATCTAAACTACTGAGTATCATTCTGGGCATGATCGCTGCGGACGGGCCTTTGTACCACGCCAGCGCGCCGCTCAGCGTTTATGTTTCCATGTTCTGCCACGGCAGCATCTATCTGCTCGGGTTTGTGACCATCGGAACCTGCGTATGCGATATGCACGACAAAGGCAAGCTGGCTTTGGGCGTGGCATGGGTCGCCATCCGTGCCGCTTTGCTCCGGCCGTTTGTCCCCGGCGGGCGCTTCCTGATCTACACGCTGCTCGACGGCGTCTGTGTCAAGCAGGTGGTTCCGCAGGTTTTCTGGCGGTGGGCGCTGCCCGTCTACTACGCCGCCGTCCTGCTGCTGGTCTGGTTCACCATTCTGGGCTTCTTCCGCCGCAGCCGGAAACAGTATCAGAAGTTTGCCGGCGCAGCAGCGGTTTGAGCGCACCGTTCCAAGCTTTCGGCTGTATCTGATTTTCTCTTCCTCTCAAGCAAAGCGCCGGTTTTCAGTTCGTGAAAACCGGCGCTTTTGTGTTGATTTTTGCTGTATGGTTCTGTTGCCGCCGCAAAGCCCGCAAATCACTGGTGAGCGTCCGGCTGCGGTTTCTGGCGAT
>CAJLFQ010000052.1 GCA_905205975.1 uncultured Eubacteriales bacterium
ACATATGAACCCATCTCAAAAATCGATTTCAAAAGCAAATGCCGATTCAGCAGACGCCGTGCTGGCGGAACGCATCCGCCGCGGCGAAGCCGCCGCACTGGATGATGTCGTTTCCGCGTATGCCAAATTGATCTGGACCGTGATTGCGGGAATTCTCGGGCAAACCCTCCCGAGGGAGGATCTGGAAGAATGCGCCGCCGACGTACTGATTGAGCTTTGGCAGCACATCGACCGTTTTGACGCATCGCGCGGCACATTAAAAGCCTATCTCTGCCGCATGGCGCGCAGCCGTGCCATCGACCGTCTGCGTGCCGCCGCCAGCCGCCAGACAGACCCGCTCGATGCAGACCTTCCTGCATTGGACGACGACCCCACCGATCAAATCGTCACACGCGACACATTTGCACACGCCTGCCGGATGATCGATTCGTTTCCGCCGGATCTGCGCGAAATTGCCCGTCTGCGCTTTCTGTTTGAGCTGACACCCGCGGAAATCGCGCTTCGGCTGAATCTGCCCGTAGCAACCGTGTATACGGCCGTTCGCCGCGGCAAAGACCTGCTGCGAGCGGAATTAACCAAGCCTGACACATCCGCACACGGGAACGGCATACCGCATTCACTTCGCCCGGAGCCCCGCCCCGAATGAAAGGAGTTTTTTTATGCGCAAAGAACCCATCGTATCCGAATTGACCAATCAGCAGCTTGACGCTTTGCATGTATCGCCGGAATGGACGACAGACACGCTGGAATCCATCCGCGCACGCGTTCATGCGGCTTCCGCACCCGCCGCAAGACCTGCGCGCCGGCGGAAGCGCACGCTGTTTGTGCTGATTGCCGCGGCTGCTGTTGTCGCCGCTTCCGTCACAGCCGGGGCCTCCTATCAGAAATGGTCGCTGCCGGAGCCGAAAACCTATACCGGCCATATGTACAGCCAGCAGGGAGAAGCCTCTTCTTATTCCATGGACAGCGTCGCTTCGATGATGCCGGAAGAGACGCCGCCTCTGTCAGACGAGGCCTTCATTCAGGCCGGATGTGCGCTGTTTGAAGGCGTCGGCGTTCCGGTCACCGATGTGAACGCTGTCACCGTGACCCGGCAGCTCAACCAAGGGTATGACCGACAGGAAGTCGTCGTTGCCTACGGCAGCAACATCATTACCGCTACCTTCAACGCCGTAACCGGTGACCTGATCAACGCCAGCCGGTTTGTCTATGACGGCGTCGTCTCGCCGCTGACGGACGATGAAGCCGCCGCACGCGCCGCGCAATTTTACGAAGCGCTTCCCGTCCCGCAGGGGTATGAGCTGTGTGCTGCGGAGTCGTTTGATACGAATATTCGGACGTACCACTTTGAGCGTCGGACGCCGCTCGGCATTCTGACGCCTTATGAAGCGGTCAAAGTCACCATCAACCCGGAAACGGGTGCATTCATCAGCTGCAACGTTTTTTCAACGATGCTGCTCGACGACCATGATCCAGATGACCAGCCTTTGACAGAAGCGGAAGCGATTCAGATCGGCGCACGCTACATGGAAACACTGGATCCGACGCACCGCTATACGCTGATTGAAGCCGAGCTTCGTGTCGAGGCGCCGAACTATCTGTATGTCAACGACATCCATGCCGCAGAAACGACGCCTGCACCTTCCGTCAGCAATGGAGACTCTGTGATTGAAACCACGCCAGATCCGGATGCCTATGTTTCCAAACGGTACGCAGACGTGACCCGCTATGTCTATGTGCTGAAATATCTTGGACCGCAAGAGCTGTTCCGCGATGAAATGGCGCTCCATATCGACCTGTATACCGGAGAGCTCCTCGGCGGCAATGCGCTTCGATAACATCCGCCCTAATCCACACAAAAGCACCCCGGACACATTTCGTTGCGTCCGGGGTGCCTGTTGATGGAGCATTTCCCGCGTATGGCCTATGCCGGGAAATGCACGCAGACGCGCAGGATCCCGCTTTGATAGGCGGCATGAATGGTTCCGTTCATTTTTTCGGTCAGGCTTTTGGCAATCGACAATCCAATGCCTGTCGATCTGCTTGCGGATTCGACCGTGAAAAACCGGTCAAACAGATGCGCCGTCTGGACACGGCTCAGGTTGGCCGCGTGATTGGCAAATGAAACGCTGCCGTCCGGCTGCAGGACGACGCTCAGATCGCCATCCGTATATTTGACCGCGTTGTTCAGGATATTCTCAAAAATCCGGCGCAGTGCCGTCACATCCAGCGTTCGGATCACCTTTTCCGCCGGGATTTG
Organism: uncultured Eubacteriales bacterium; assembly: GCA_905205975.1. Classification (GTDB taxonomy): domain Bacteria; phylum Bacillota; class Clostridia; order Oscillospirales; family QAMX01; genus QAMX01. The sequence continues at coordinate 2,261 of CAJLFQ010000052.1, forward strand.
GATTTGCGGCGTCATGCTGCGTTTGGTCATGACGCCATAGAATCCGGCCAGACACTGTTCCAGCACGTCGTTTAGGTTGACCGGTGCAAAGTGCATGGATTCCGCAGTGGATGCTGCGACGGCGTATCGCAGAAGTTCTTCCGTTTGGGTGCGCATGGCGTCGGTTCGCTCCCGGATCACAGCCAAATAGCGTTTCGAAACGTCGGTGTGCGTTTCCTGTTCGAGCAGGTCGAGGTACCCGCAGATTGCCGTCAGCGGCGTACGCAGATCATGGGAGATATTTGTCACCGCCGTTTTCAGCGCCGTGTCGCCGTTTTGCAGCCGTAACCGCTCTTTGCGTAGCGCTTGGAGCGCCGTATTCAGCTGCGCCGCCAGCCGGCGCGCGGTTTGATCGCCGATTGAAACGGTCAGAACGGTGTTGGTATCCGTGTTCAGTTTTTCCTCGACCCCCGCCGCGATTTCACGGATGGATTTCCGCAGAAAAAGCAGCCGGAGGCCGAAATTCAGCGCCGCAGCCGCCGTCAACACGCACAGGGCAATCCAAACGCCCGCCATCGAAAACGCCCTTTCTTTACTTCAGATCTTTGCGCCGGAAGACAAGCATTCCGCATCCAACCGTGAGCATGATTATCAGGCCATCGTACAGCGCCAGCCGCGCAGAATGTTCCGCTTTCATGTTGGCCAGCTGAATCACCTGACCGCCCGGATCAAAGTCATACAGGAACGCATAGATATCCCGCTTGACGCCGGACAAATGGTTTGGATTCTTCGTTTGATCTTCGGAAACTGTCTCGCCGTTTTCCGTATAGGAATACGCTGAATAGTATTCCGGTTCATTCAAGGCCGACACAATATGGATGCCGGAAAACAGCAGTGCAAACGTCAGCAGCAGGCAGGCCGCCGCCGTATACGCTTTGCTCCGGCACAGCATGGCAATTAGGACAAAACACGCCGTAAATGCAAGGCCGGCTGTCAGGCTCAATCCCGTATAGATGAGCAGGCTTGACCATGCCGTTTCAAATCCGCCCAGCAGGAGCAGCCCCAGAATGGTATGCGGCACGATATAGGCAGCCGACAGCATGACGCTGGCAGCACCGCATACAGCCGCATTCGCCAGATAGATATGACTGCGCCGGTGACCGACGATCAGGCGGTTGCGCAGGGTCCCGTCGCTGTATTCACTGCCGACGAAAAGCGCCGTCAGTAGCGCGGAGAGAACAGGCACTGCAAAGACGAATGTCAGACAGGAATCATCCGGCGTCCATACGACCTGATTTTTCAACCGATCCAAAGCATGGATCACCGGCAATGCGGCGCCGAGCAAAGCCATCAGCGCCAGCAGCAAATGAAACAGTTTATCCCGCCGAAGCCTGTAAAAATCGGCGCGCCACAAGTTACGCATGCGATGCACCCCCGATCAGATTCATGTAGATGCTTTCCAAACTTTCATCCTGTTCTTTGATGTGGTTCACCGTGCAGTTTTTTTCAGCCAGCGCCTGAACCAGCGCTGTAATCTGAAACTCGGAGTAAACATCCGCCTCTGTGTCGCTGACAATGGTGTATGCGGCGTTCATATCGTCCAGCACGCTGACAAGCGCCCAGATATCGGAGAACGCGATTCGGGTCCGCTTGCGGGCATGCGCCTCAAGCGCCTGTGCACTCATCTCCTGAACCATGCTGCCGCTGTCCACAAAGCCGTAGTGCGTTGCAAGGCGTGCCAGCTCGTCCAGAATGTGGCTGGAAATCAGCACCGTGATCCCGTGTTCGCGGTTCAGTGTTAAAATCAGCTCCCGCATTTCAATGATGCCCTGCGGGTCCAGACCGTTGGTTGGCTCGTCCAGCACCAGAAAATCCGGGCTGCCTGCCAATGCGACTGCGATGCCGAGACGCTGGCGCATGCCCAATGAAAAGTTCCTGACTTTTTTGGTTCCGGTGTCCGCCAGCCCAACCAAGTGCAGCAGCTCTGCAATGCCATCTTCTGACGGTCTGCCCAGAATCTGATACTGCTGGCGGATGTTGTCCGCCGCCGTCATGTCCAGATAGACCGCCGGCGTTTCTACGACCGCCCCCATTCTCCTGCGGGCGCGGCAGATACTCGCGTCTGTATGTTTGACGCCGTAGAGCGTGTATGTGCCGCTGTCCGGCGCCTGCAAACCGCAGATCAGGCGGATCAGCGTTGTTTTCCCGGCGCCATTCCGGCCGACAAGACCATAGATGGCGCCCTTTGGAATGTGCATGGTCAGACCATTCAGCGCGGTGAAATGCCGGTATCGTTTGATCAGCGCATCCGTTTCAAGCACATATTCCATATGGATCAATTCCTCCTTTTGCTTGATACCCATAGTATATCAGGCAAAGGTTGAGAAACAGGCTCTGGCAATGGATGAGAAATGGTTGAAATCATCCGTTTAAGCGGAATCCGATGCCCCAGACCGATTCCACATATTCTTTGCCGGATGCCTCGCGCAGTTTGTGCCGCAGATGGCTGATGTGCGTTTTCAGCGGGCTTTCGGTGCAGTCCGGCGTATCGGTACCGATCCGGTCCAAAAGAACCGTTTTGGTAATCACCTGTTCCGGGTTCTGCATCAGCAGTTTCAGAATGGCAAACTCTGTGCGCGTCAGCGGCACCGGCATTCCGGCTGCTTCCACGGCATGTGACGCTGCATCCAGCGTCAAATCGCGATAGGCGTATTGCGGCGTTCCGGGCGACACGGCTGCAAGATCGGTTTACAGCGTTCGGATGGTCTGCTGAAGCGCTTCCAGAAACCGTCCGGCATGTGCGCCATCCATCTGGGTGTGATGAAATTGGAAGGAAAGCGGCAGAACCGTTTTCAGGAAACGGCGGCGATACCGGCCCCAGATCAGAAACGGGTTGTTGAAAATGCCGCTGTTCATGCCGACGGCGCCGTCAATTTCCGTATCGACAATGGCGGATGTGCCGATGACCATATGGTCTGTCAAGTCGTGATTTTCGCAGGAAGCGGCAACCGCCTGTGTCAGCCGGAGATAATCCCGGTTGAAAACAGTCAAATCATCGCTGAACGGCACGTCGCAGGAGCTGACTTCTCCCTGCCGGTTTTTGACGATCGTATTGACTGCCAGTGCATCATACCGAAGCAGGTCACGCCCGACCGGCAGAAGATAGAATTCTTTGACGGTGCTTGCCGCTTTACCAATGCACCAGCAGAGCAGCATATTGAATTTCATACCGCTTTTCCGGCTGTGCCGCCGCAGATTGGTGACATCCAGCGTTTTGAAAAAGGTAACCATGGGGTTGGGCACGTTCATTCACAATTCGTATGCCGAGGCGCGCGTTGTGGTTTTTGGATCGACTGCTGTCGGGTTCATTGGTTTTTCGCCTCCTGTTCGGCTGACATCTTTGACGCGGGTGCATCCTTTGTCTTCATGCAGAAGAGGTGAATCCCCAGTGCAGCGTTGAATCCGGTGGCCGCAAAAACGCTGAAGCGTTCCACAATGCCAAAATATGCCGCCGGCACCGCCTTCATCCCGAGGGCGCCGACCAGCATCATGCCAAGTGCGATCCCGGCGCAGACGCCATAAGAGCGGCATGTGCGGTCTTTGATGCCGGCCGCAATGATCAGGCTCAATGAGACGAGGGACAGGATCACGACCACTGCGGTTGCGGCGATGTGCATTTGGTCCTGAAAGGTCCCGGCATAGCCGCTGTCGCTCAGCGGGAACATCCGGAAGCCAACCGCAGAAACCCATTCCATCGCAGCGAAAACATAAATGCCGCTTCGCAGCAGGCGTGTTTTCCGGCCCTGTATGCCGATGCAGACCATCATGACGCAAAGGACTTCGCAGACGTTATAGACGCTGCTCAGCTGGTTCCAGAGGCGCAGCGACGGGGCGTTGGCCGCGCTCAAGTCGCTGACGGCCTGCGCCATCAAGTTGTATCCCGGATAGGCCAGCGGCGAAAAAATGACGGCCGCCGTGTATGAAAGCAGGCTCAATACACCGAGCAGTCCACAGGCGTTGAGCAGGCTTTTCCGGGATCCTCTTTTTTTCAGTTGTTCCATATATGATCACTCCTTGATTGTATGTTCTCCGCAGAACCATGTCAGATAGGATTCCAGCCAATCGTTTTGCATCGGCTCCCCTTCCGCTTCGTTTGCGCGCCGATCCATCGAATAGTCAATCAGCCCGTGTACCGTCATAGCGAAGCTGAGCGCACTCATGTCCGCATTTTTGAAATTCAGCAAATGGTGAACCTGCATTGCGTAAAAGAGCTGTCTGGTGGCAGCAACCATCGTCTCCGCTTCTTCTGCCATAATCTTTGCCGCCATGGGATGAATGGTGCGTTCGGAATAAATAACTTTATAAAACGCCAGCAGTTCCTTCTGACTGGTCATATGCACATAGCCGCTGACCGCCTGACGCAGAATGTCCAGCGCGCTTTTCTCTCGGAACAGCTTGCCGTAGTCCATCGTCGGCGGATGCGCCAATTCCATCGCACGCTGCCGCAGGAAACGATACAGTTCCTCGATCAGCGCCTCTTTGGATGCAAAATGGTTATACAGAGACGGCTTTTTGATGCCGACCCGCTCTGCAATCATGTTCATGGAAACATGACCCAAGCCATGCTGCGCCGCCAGCTCCAGCGTCGCCATCATGATTGCCTCTTTTCGATTTTCCCGCATATCAAACCACCCCGTGCAGGTTTTTTGATTCGTTCGCCAGCGGTTTTAATTCGCCTGTGCAAAAAACTACTTATCGGTCGAAATAGACTTACGAACGGTAGTTTTTATTATACACCGCTTTGTTCGGCATGTCAAGCATGCCGAATGAATTCCAGGCACATTCATCCGCAAAAAACAAACCCCGCATCCGATATGGATGCGGGGCTGCTCCGAAATCAGCAATGAAATCGGACGATATGGAGGCACCACCCAGAATCGAACTGGGGAATAAAGGTTTTGCAGACCTCTGCCTTACCGCTTGGCTATGGTGCCATTGCTTCAACGACTTTAGTATTATACCAGAAAAGGCGGCATCTGTCAAGACCTTTTTGGAACGTTCCGACTTTTTTCCAGAAAAGATTTGCTTTTCATGTTGTGTAGACATTCACATGCTCTGCGCGCTCCTTTTGAGCTTATTTACGAAAATAGGGGTTGACAACGCGCATTTCATCATGTATAATAAGTCCGTAATCTTCATCCATTTACGAAAAACAAAATGTCTGCCGCATCAGCAGCGATCGTTTTTCGCCCTGCGGATCAGACGACATCAGAAAGGCTGGGAGTTTTTTTTGAGAAAGCAGACCTTCACCAACAAGATTGTTCGCCTTGCTGGCCGCGTGCTGTGTACACAGCTTGCCTCGATTCTGACGTATTTCGTTCTCGTTCTGGTCGTTATGTCGTTCTGGGATGACCCTTCCAAAGATATGACGCCGATTTACCTGCTTGCCACTGCCGGGTCGCAGATCAGCGTTTTGTGTCTAATTTACAAACCGATTTGGCTGCTGGGTGAAGATCACGCAACCGATCTCCGCATCGGCAAAACCCGCCGGTGCCCTGCGGCCGGTCTGATTATCGGGCTCTGCGGCGTTTCCCCGGCCATTATTGCTTGGGTGGCCAATCTCATTTTGTCCTTCAGCCACTCTTCCTCGTCGATCGCAGACAGCGTGCTTGGATACATGCTGTATGTCTGGGCGCCCTACTTTAACATGATTCCGCACGGCACTTGGTATTCGCCCCTGCTCTTCCTCCCTGCTTTGGTTCCTGTTCCGATTCTTTCGCACATTGCTTTCTACCGCGGGATGCGCGGTCTGACGCTTAAAAAATCCATACAGGAGTGGAAGCAGCGGAAAACATCCACGCTTTAGCCTCACAGGCAGCATTTTCAGCGCCTGCACACCACCTTTCTTCAGCGGTGTGCAGGCGTTTCTTTTTTCATCAAACGTATATCAGAAAGGTGTTGGCATTCACATGACACATTCAACCGCAATCACGGCCGCAGCAGATGACCTTGGCCGGAACCTGCCGCCGGCCGCCGGCCTTCGTTCTGACAGAAAAGTTGGTCTCTTTTATTTTCTTTGGTGCGGCGAACCCGGCTGCGACGGCCGGCCCCTGGACATTACAAAGCTGCTTGCAAGCGACCCACAGGCCGGATACCGTCCGGATTCGGATGTTTGGGGCGGCTATGCCGTCTACCACCACTGGGGAGAACCGCTCTACGGGTATTACCATTCCCGCGATGCATGGGTCATGCGGCGCCATGTGGAGATGCTGACGCGTGCCGGCATCGATTTTCTCATTTTTGACACCACCAACGCCGCCATCTATGAAGAGAATGCCAAGCTGCTGATCCGCCTGCTCCATGAAGCGCGCCTTGCCGGGTTTGACGCGCCGCAAATCGTGTTTTATACCAACACCGCTTCCGGAAAAACGATTGAGCACATTTATGACGCGATTTACCGCGCCAACTTCTGCCCGGACACCTGGTTTTATCTGGACGGCAAGCCGATGATCATTGGTCTGCCGGACGAATGCACGCCGGAAATGCGCGCATTCTTTACCGTCCGCACCTCTCAATGGCCCTATGAAGCCGCAAAATGCAACGGCTGGCCGTGGATGGATTTTGAGCGGCCGCAGCGCGTGTTTTTCAACGAACGCGGAGAGCCGGAGGTAATCAATGTCTCCGTGGCACAACATCCGCAGATTCGATTCGGCGACAGTGCACTGTACGGTGAGACAACCAACCGCGGCCGTTCCTTCCATGATGGCGCCAACGACCCGGCTGAAGATGCGTTCCGCTATGGCTATAACTTTGCGGAGCAGTGGCAGCGCGCGTTGGACACCGACCCGCCCTATGTGTTTGTGACCGGTTGGAACGAATGGATTGCCGGCCGTTGGGAAGGCACCGATGAACGTCCGCTCGGGTTTGTCGACTGCTGTGATCTGACGTATTCCCGCGATATTGAGCCAATGCGCGGCGGATATTTCGACAACTACTATATGCAGATGATGCAGAACATCCGCCGCTACAAAGGCTGCTGCGCCGAGCCTGTTGCTCTGCCTGGGGAAACCATCGTCTATGATGCCTTTCCCGGCATGACGGCTCCCCGCGACTGTGACGGGTACCAAACGCACTATGCCGACGACAGCGGGCGCAATGAAATCCGCCGTGTCACCGTCTGTGACAACGGCGACACGATTACATTCACCGCAGCGTGTGCCGCACCGATTACTGCGTGCGATTACCACAGCACATGGATGCGTCTCTTTTTGGCGGTTGACAATGATGAAAACGTTCCGCAGTGCTGCGGAGCCGCCTATCTCGTCAACGGGTATCCGTTCAGCGATCAGCTGACGTCGTTTGCCGTCTGCCGCGAGCCTTCGCGAACCATCGAGGCAGATACCTTCCGCATCTGCGCACAGGTTCCGTATCAGCTCGACGCCAACCGGCTGACTGTGACCGTCCCCAAAGCGCTTTTTGGGATTTCGCAGGGAGATTACCGGCTCCGCTTCAAATGGGCGGATGCCCGCACGGAGATCACCCGTTGGGAAGAATTTTATACGCAAGGCTGCTGCGCACCGATTGGGCGTTTGTTTTTCCCGTTTGCCTGCCGCGCCTGCTGAGCACCGCACCGGAATCCATCTACTGGATTCCGGTGCATTTTTTTGATTTGTATGCGCCATAATAAAGGAAACCACTCTGAAAAAAGGAGCAGAAACAGATGTTGCACACTAAAATAGAAATTCAGGACATCCATGCACGCGAAATTCTCGATTCCCGCGGGAACCCAACTGTGTCGACCGCAGTCACCGTTCGAGGCATGGATGGCAATCTGTATCAGGGAGAAGCCGCTGTGCCTTCCGGTGCTTCCACCGGCCGCTATGAGGCCGTCGAACTGCGGGACGGGGATGAAACCCGTATCGGCGGAATGGGCTGTCTGAAAGCCGTCGGCAATGTCAACGGGCTGATTGCAGGCGAATTGAAAGGAAAAGACTGCGCCGACCAGCGCGCAATTGACCGTTTGATGTGCGAAATGGACGGCACCAGCAATCATGCAAAGCTCGGCGCCAACGCGATGCTTTCAGTGTCACTGGCATGTGCCGCAGCCGCTGCCAAGGCATACGGCCTGCCGCTTTGGCGGTATTTAGGCGGCATTCACACGCGGCACACCTTCCCGGTACCCATGCTGAACGTCATCAACGGCGGTGCCCATGCCGACAACAGCCTCGATATTCAGGAATATATGATCGTCCCCGCCGGGGCAACCACGTTTTTTCAGGCGATGGACAATGCGGCGTCCGTCTACAAATCGCTGAAGAAGCTGCTCAAAAGCCGCGGGCTTTCCACCGCAGTCGGCGATGAAGGCGGATTTGCACCCAACTTCAAGCGGGATGAAGATGCGATTCAGGCCATTTGCGACGCGATTGAAGCCAGCGGCTTGAAGCCGGGCAAAGATGTTTTCATCGCGCTGGATGCCGCCTCTAGTGAATGGGCGGAAAACGACGCTTTATATCACCTGCCCAAAGCCAAACGAACCTATGCGCCGCAGCAGCTTTTGCGCCGGTTCCGCTATCTGATGTCACTTTATCCGATTCTCTCCATCGAAGACGGCGCCGGAGAAGACGATGAAGCGCTTTGGAAAACCTTGACGGAACGTCTCGGCCGTACCACCATGCTGGTCGGTGACGATCTCTTTGTCACCAACGCAGAACGGATTCAGCACGGCATCGCGAATGGTCTGGCCAATGCGGTTCTGATCAAACCGAATCAGGCCGGAACATTGACGGAAACGCTGGAGGCCATTGCGCTCGCGCAGCGAAACGGCTACCGTGTCGTCGTTTCGCACCGTTCCGGTGAAACAGCGGACACATTTATCGCAGATCTGGCCGCAGCGGTCAGTGCAGATTTCATCAAATCCGGTGCCCCATGCCGTGCTGAGCGAACGGCCAAATACAACCGGCTCAGCCAGATTTTTGCCGACTGATTTTCCTGTATTTTCAGCCATATTCCTCCATTTTTTCTCTTTTTCCGTCGATTTTTTGCGACTAAAGCGCACGTTTTCAAGTCGTTCGTCAAACGTTTTGTGGATTCTTTCCGCCTGCACAAACCGATTTGTCGATGAAGCGCATAAACATGCAGGCTTTTCGTATGAAAGCCGGAACGGATTCCGCTCAATCGTGCATATGCATATCAATATACAGACAAGCACATTCACACGTCCTGTGGAAAACTCTGTGGAAGCTGTGGGAAATGCCCATATGCTCCGGCTTTTCGCCGTTTTCCACACGATGTGGAAACAGCGGAAATCCAACCAGTATACTGCATATATGCATACGCTTTTTCCGGCGGCATACGGAATAAAATCGTTTCGCTGTGCAGGTATTTTTGGGTTCCATTTTCGAATTCGACAAAATCCGCATCTTTCCTGCCCCGCGAAAAGAAGGGAAATGATATTGACAATCGACGAAAAATGCAATATAATTATGGAAAGGCGTATCCGTCAGATTGGTGCGCATGGAAAGGAATATGACACATGGAAAAACTTAGAGTTGCCATCGTCGGCTGCGGCGGCATTGCCAACGGCAAGCATCTCCCTGCACTGAAAACCGTCAAAGATATCGAGCTGGTTGCTTTCTGCGACATCATCGTGGAACGCGCCGAAAAAGCTGCAAAAGAGTACGGCGTCGAAGGTGCCCGCGTCTATGAAGACTACCGCGAACTGCTGAAGGTTGAAAAACCGGACGTCGTTCATGTCTGCACCCCGAACCGTGAACACAGCGAAGTCGCCATTGCCGCGATGGAAGCCGGCGCCGACGTTCTCTGCGAAAAACCGATGGCTATCAACGAAGCCGAAGCCAAGGCGATGCTGGAATGCGCACAACGCACGGGCAGAACGCTGTCGATCGGTTATCAGAGCCGTTATCGCGCGGATTCACAGTACATGAAGGCCGAATGCGAAAAAGGCACCTTCGGCAACATTTACTTTGCCAAAGCGCACGCCATCCGCCGCAGAGCAGTTCCGACGTGGGGCGTTTTCCTCAACGAAGAGGAACAGGGCGGCGGCCCGCTGATCGACATCGGCACGCACGCGCTTGACCTGACGCTGTGGATGATGGACAACTACGAACCGGCATACTGCGTCGGCACGAAATACCGCGAACTCGCCGAACAGGGCAAAGGCTCCGGCAACGACTGGGGCGATTGGGATCCGAGCAAGTTCACCGTGGAAGACAGCTGCTTCGGCTTTGTCGTCATGAAGAACGGCGCAACGGTCATTCTCGAATCCTCTTGGGCGCTGAACACGCTTGACAAAATCGAAGCCTCTACGAGCATCTGCGGCTCCAAGGCGGGCGCCGATATGCGCGATGGTCTCCGGATCAACGGCGTCGAAAACGGCCGTCAGTATGTTCTGAAGCCCGACTTCAACGCAGGCGGCGCAGCCTTCTTTGAAGGCGCCAGCAATGGCAGCCCGGCTGAAATTGAAGCACAGCAGTTCTATCATGCTCTCCGCACCGGCACCAAGCCGTGCGTCCTGCCGGAACAGGCATACGTTGTTTCGAAGATCCTCGACGGCATCTACAAATCTGCGAACAGCGGCAAGCCGTATTTCTTTGACTAATCCATTTGAACCGACTGAAACCAAGCAAAAAAGCAGCCGTATGGAAAACCATACGGCTGCTTTTTATTTTTTCAATTGGCGATTCGATCGAAACGGAATCTATGCCTCCAGCACCAGAACCTCATAGGGTTTGACCTGGATTTCCCCGGTCAGCGTACGCCCGGTCAGCAGATCCGTCATCGGCTGTTCCAGCCGGTAGCGGCCGCCGCGATTGGCATATTCGGCCAGAATCAGGCCTTTGCGCGATGCGCCGCGCCGAGGCACAACGACCAGATTTCCGTCCGGCGATGCGCCGCAGTCGATTCCGGTCAGATTCAGCGCCCGCGTATAGAGTTTGCGCATATCGTCCGGCGACGGGAAGGTGCCCAGCACAATCACATGGCCTTTGCCATACGGCTTATGGAACACAACCGCCTGCCCTTTCAGCGCGCTGTGCCCCGCCGTAATCTGCACCCATGGTTCCGCACCATCCGGGAGGTCAAATGTCTGGAAGAAGCGGCTGCCATGGAAGCAGGTGCCGTCATACCATTCGGTTTGAATGCGGCCTTCCGCATCCGGGATGCCATACCGCCAGCATTCGCCGAGCAGATCTTCCAAAAAGCCAAAGGGCTTGTTTTCAAATTTGGCGCCGTCGTAATTTCTGATATCGGTCAGCGGGCCGGTCAGCCAGACGCCGCCGTTTGCCACCCATGTCCGGATGCGCTCCGGCAGCTCTTTTTCATCCATCGTCATCATCATGGGTGACGCTAAGAAGCGGTAGTTCTCCAGCGGCTGTGCGGCGTCGGCACCGTCTGTGCGGACACCCAAATCGAGCAGCGGGCGGTAGAACAGATCGTTGAACAGCTGCATATAGTCTGCGCCATTGAAGAGCGGCTGCGTCGCCCACAGATTCCAGTTGCGCGCCGTAAAGTGAATGGCGGCTTCCGCCTCTACCCGTGTCTCGTTGAGGAATGCAGCGGCTTTTTGGAATTCTGCGGCCGTTTCCTGCACTTCGCCCCAGATATGCTGCGGACGGCCGGAGGAATCCAGGACGGAGCCATGCGTCAGTTCATGCCCCGCCCAATGGGTGCGCCAAAGCCAATACATATTGGCTTCTCCGCCCAACGCCAGCGGCAGCCAAGAATTCAGCTTACAGAAGTTTTCCGGCTTGATGGATTGACCGACGGAAACGCTGCCGTTCCAGCAGGTCGCCGTTTCGGTGTTCCAGAACGGATGCTTTTTCAGCGTACGGAGAAAATCAAACCAGAAGCAGACGTTTTGCAGATTCTCCGGCACGTTATAGTGGTTGAACTGGACAACATCCAGCTTGTCAAACATCTCGCGGTAGTCCATCGCGCCAAACGGCATGGTATCCGTCCCAATCGGAACGGATACATAGCGATGCAGAATGTCCGCCTGCATATGGATGAAATCCACATGCGCATCATTCTGCGTCGTGCGCCATTCCAAACGGTGGTGTGGGTTTACCCAGGCATGCACCGGCAGCGGGATATCCTCAAAGCGGTCATACGCCTGGCTGAACAGGTTCAGGTTCCATGCTTTGTTCAGCGCTTCCACCGTTCCGTATTTTTGGCGCAGCGCTGTTAGAAACCGCTGCTGGCAGTATTCGCACAGGCAGCCGTCGCCGCCCTCATATATTTCGTTGTCGCATTGCCAGCCGATGACATAGGGATCCTTGGCAAATTCACGCGCCATGGCTTCGACGATTCTGGCGCTGGCCTCCCGGTATGCGGGGTGGTTGGAGCAGCAGTGTCTCCGACCGCCGTGGTTGGTGCGAACACCGACATCCGTCTCCCGCAGGCTGTCCGGGTGTGCCACGGTAAACCACCGCGGCGGCGTCGCAGTCGGTGTGCCGAGGACGACCGCAATCCCTGCAGCACCCAGCTTATCCACGACGTGATGCAGCCATGCAAAGTCAAACTGCCCCGGTTTGGGTTCCATTCTGTGCCAGGCAAATTCTCCAATGCGCGCTGCATTGATGCCCGCTTCCTTCATTTTTGCGATGTCAAAATCAATCTGATCGTTCGGCCAGTCTTCCGGATAGTATGCCACGCCAAGGTAAGGCGGTTGGAAAGCTGTTTTCAAGGATTCGTTCATCAATGGCACTTCCCTTTCATCTGTTCTGCACGCAGAACGTCATTTTTTGGATTCGTCTCGCCCGTGTTTCATGCCGACTGCCAGCCGAACGGCAAGCGGCTCTTCTTTGTTGCGCTTCACCATCAGCACTACCTGTGCGACACAGCCGAAGATGGCGATGGCGGCAACCATGACAATGCCGATATAGAGGCTCGTTTGCAGCTGCGCTTTCAGTAGCTCTGAGCGGTTCGGCTCGAACATGAAGGTGATATACATATTCACAAAATACAGCACCCAGTAGAGCACCGACGCCGGCAGGACATATTTGAACGCATTGGTGAAATAGAACCGCTTCTGTGTTAGGCTGTGGCGCAGATGCAAATACGTCAGTAGCAGGGGCAGGCCGAGAGCTGTGAGGATCACATTGATGAACACGACAACATCTCTTGCGGAGCCGCCGAAACTGCGGGTCGCCGGGATAAACGCAAAAATGCTGACCACAAACCAGACGACGCAGTAAAGCAGCTCAAAAAGGATGACCGGAAAGTACGCGAGGAATGTCGCTTTGGAAGAATCCCGCCAGATTTTCAGCGTGTTTTTCAGAATGCCGCCTTGACCGTACCGGTCGATAAACGCCTGATCGATTTCTTCTTTGGGCGGTTTCTGTGCGGCCGGTTTGGTATAGGGTTTCTTTTGCGTGCGTTTATTCTGATACTGTTT
>CAJLFQ010000053.1 GCA_905205975.1 uncultured Eubacteriales bacterium
AAGAAGCGTATCGTCAAGCGGCAACAGAAAACCGCTTGCAATCGGCTGGATTCTGTGCTAAACTATATGGGAATCCGGCGCCTGAACCGGGCGCAGAAAAACAAATCAAAGGAGCGATTTCTCATGAGCATCGAAATCGGAATCCAACTGTACTCCGTCCGCAACTATATGCACGACGTTTCAGAGCTTCGCAGCACGCTTGCCAACCTGCGCGCATGCGGCTACACCTGTGTGGAAACCGCCGGGTTTGCCGGTCTGGACGTCCGCACCTTTGCGGAACTGCTGAAAGAAGCCGACCTGAAGGCCGTTTCGATGCACTTCGGGCTGGATCACCTCGTCAAAGAATTTGACACGCTCTGCGATGAAATCGACGTCCTCGGCGTTGAAAACTGCTGTGTGCCGGGCATTCCGGGCAATTTCTACCATCAGACGCAGGCCGGTTACACGGCGGTCGCCGAAGTGCTCGATGCAGGCGCCGAAAAGCTCGCTGAAAAAGGCATCGCCCTTTCCTATCATAACCACTGCCACGAATTTTATCCGGTCGCGCTGTCCTGCGGTCAGCGTTTCCTGTTCGATACGGCGAAAACGCTGCATATGCAGCTCGACGTCGGCCACTGCTACGCCGCCCGTGAAAACCCGGTCGAATGGCTGAACCGCTACAACAACCGCATTGAAACCGTCCACTACAAAGACGTGCAGTTCATCGACGGCAAACGCCATGACGTCGCCATCGGCGAAGGCGAAGTCGACTGGGTCGGCGTGACCGAATCCATCAAGCGTTCGCCCTGCCGCTACATCATCGTCGAACACGAAGAGTTCAACCGCGACGTGTGGGACATCTGCAAAACCTCCTGCGAAAACATCCGCAGCCTGCTGGCATAACCTGCCGCTGAAAGGAGCCTCCCTATGCATCTGATTCTTCATGCCGGGCAGCACCCGCGCAGAAACGCCGTCTGCGCCGTCAGGCTGCCGAATCTGCCGGTCTTTGCCGAAGGCCGCGCCAAGCTGGTTCCGCCGTCCGGACCGGCGATGCCCGCCGTCATCCGCGGGGAAGGCGAATCGACGGAGCTGATTTTCATCCTCGACTGGCTCGGCGCAGGCGAATCGATCGTCTGCTCGCTGGAACCGGCCGACCCGTCGGAAGCGCCGGTTTTGTGCGCCGAATTGACCGAACGCGGCGTCTGCATCACAAAGAACGGCGATTTTCTCACCGAATACTACACAGGGACGGATTTGGCCAAGCCGTATCTCGGCCCGCTCTGCGACCGGTACGGCGCACAGGTGACGCGGCTTGATTTTACCGCGAAGGAACACCCGCATCACCGCTCCCTCTGGATCTCCCACGGCAGCGTCAACGGCGTCGATACGTGGAACGAACCCGCCGGGACGCACGGCTTCATCCGGAACCGTGGGCTGCACGGCTGCGTTTCCAGCCGCCTGATGGCCGCGTTCACCGCCGACAACGTCTGGACGGACCACGGCGGCAAACCGCTGCTCGATGAATCGACCGCCTATCGGATCTATGCGCCGGAACCGGCGAAAACGGTCATCGACCTTGAAATCCGCCTGACGGCCGCCTACGGCCCCGTGACGCTCGGCGCAACCAAAGAAGCCGGACCGCTCGCCGTCCGAATGGCGGACAGCCTCCGCGTTTCGGAAACCGGCACGATGAAAAACGGCGTCGGCGGCATCAACGAAGACGAAATCTGGATGCACCGCGCCCCATGGGTCGATTATGCCGGTCTGAGCGACGGCCGCGCCTGCGGCGTCGCCGTGCTGGACAATCCGGCCAACGAGGGCTTCCCCTCCTACTGGCATGCGCGGAACTACGGCCTGCTGGCCGTCAACAACTTCTACCGCGGCGGTGAAAAGCAGCTTGCGCCGGGTGAAACGGCGTCCTTTGCTTACCGGGTCGTCATCCACAGCGGCAACACCGAAGCGGCGGATATTCAGGCCGCCTACAACGATTATGCACACGGCGTAACCGTTGAACCCGCACCTGCGGAATAATCAAAAAGGCAGACGAACCGTATGGCACATACATGGCACATCGTATCGCCCGGCGGCGAGGGGATTGCGGCGTTTGCCGCCGCCGAAATCGCCGCGATGTTCTCCCGGTATCTGGCAGACCCGGTTCCCTGCGGGCGGACGGCTGTATGCGGCAAAAACAACCTGATTTTCGGCACGGCTGCTTTTCAGCCGGCGGCGGAAGCGCTGGAAAAGCTGCACCTGCCCCTGCCGGCTGAACCGGAACAGTTTGTCATCCGGGCGGGGACGGGGCTGCTGGAGCCCGGATATGACGCCGCCGTGATCTGCGGCGCCGACGCGCGCGGCATGCTCTACGGCGTCGAGGAGTTCATCCGTCAGTATGCCGACCAGCTGCCCGTCAGCTTCGGCGGCGACTATCGGAGCACCGTGTTTCACCCGTTTGCAGACCCCTGTCCGCCGTTTTCCGCCGAAGGGAAGCCCGGCGTCGCCAAGCGCGGGCTTTGGACATGGGGACACGTCGTCTACGATTACCGCGCGTTTCTGGACAACATGGCGCGGCAAAAGCTCAATACGCTGATCGTCTGGAATAACTTCGCACCGGTCAACGGCCGGGAAATCGTCCGCTATGCGCACGACCGCGGCGTCGAGCTGCTCTGGGGCTTCACCTGGGGCTGGGGCGAGGCGATGGATTTCAGCGACCCGGCCTCCAGAAACGATTGGAAGGCGCGCGTGCTCGCCGAATATGAAACGGCCTATGCGCCGCTCGGCGGCGACGGCATCTATTTCCAGACGGCGACGGAATTTGCGGAATCGGGCGAACCGGAAGAGATCCGGGCGTTTGCCGCAAGCGTCGTCGACTGGGTCAACGACATCGCCGGGGCGCTGCTGGAGAAAGCGCCTGCGCTGCGGATTGAATTCGGGCTGCACGCCTCTTCCGTCCGCTCGGCGCTGGACGTGCTGGCGCAGACGGATCCGCGCGTCGCCATTATCTGGGAAGACTGCGGCGATTTCCCGTTCGATTACCACGCCGCCGCCGACCGTGACCGCGCCGGAACGGATGCCTGCGTCGCGCGGATGCTCGCGCTGCGCGGCCCGTCGGAACAGGCCGGATTCGTGCTGAAAGGCGTTTCAACGCTCTTTTGGCCGACCTTCCGCAAGCAGACCGGCCCGTTTGTCATGGGCGAAGCGTCGGAGGAGCGGATTCAGACCCGCCTGCGGGAAATCCGGCCGTTGATCCGGCAGGAACAGGCCGCATGGCTGGCGCGGGTTCCGCAGCTCGCCGAAACGGCGAAATCGCTTGCCGCCTGCCGCGGCTCCGTCACACTGCTCTGCGAAGACGGCTGCTATGAGCGGGCGCAATGGCTTCCGACCGCCTTGTTTGCCGAGGCGCTCTGGTCGCCGGATACGGCGCCGGAACAGCTGCTGTACCGCGCTTCCGTCTGCCGGGAAACCGTTTTTGCGTAACAAACAGGAAATTCAACCGGGGAATCCGGTATGAATATCATCAAAATCAAATCAAAGGAGCTTTCGTACCATGGAAAAAACAGTAGGCTATGCCGTCGTCGGTCTGGGCGTCGGCCGTCATCACGTCAGCGCCGCCGCCAAAGCAGAAGGCGGCCGCCTTGTGGCCATCTGCGACCGGAATCAGGAACGTCTGGACGACGTTTCCGCCAAATTCCCGGAAGCCAAGACATACACAAGCTTTGAAGAAATGCTCAAGAACCCGGAAATCGACGTTGTTTCGATCTGCACGCCGAGCGGCATGCACGCCGACATGGCGATTCAGGCTCTGCGCGCCGGGAAACACGTTCTGACGGAAAAGCCGATGGACATCGTCGTCGACAAGATTTATGAAATCGACCGCGTCGCCAAAGAATGCGGCAAAAAAGTCGGCTGCATCTTCCAGAACCGCCGCAACGCGGTCATGGAACCGATCAAAAAGGCCGTCGATGAAGGCCGCCTCGGCGAAATCTACACGGCGTTCTTCCGCGTCAACTGGTACCGCAGCGACGCTTACTTCCTCGAAAGCGGCGGCTGGCGCGGCACATGGGCGATGGACGGCGGCGGCTCTCTGATGAATCAGGCCGTTCACACGGTGGACCTCATGCAGTGGCTCCTGGGCGACGTCGCCTCGATCCGCTCCGACATGCGCATCGTGAACCACAAGATCGAAACCGAAGACTTCACCAGCTCCGTCATCAAATTCAAGAGCGGCGCAATCGTCACCTTCGTCTCCACGACGGCGGCATACCCGGGCTTCGGCACGGATATCCAGCTCACCGGCACGAAGGGCTCCATCCACGCCGACGGCGACCGGCTCGTTGCATGGCGCATCGCCGGCGACCACATGGATGAAGAATCGGCCGAAATGCTCGCGAAATACGGCTCCAACGCCGGAACCATCGCCGGCTCCGACAACAAAGTCGTCCGCGGCCATGACTTCATGGTGCAGGATATGATTGACGCCGTCCGCTTTGACCGGGATCCGTTCGTCGGCCCGCTCGAAGCCGTCAAGGCCGTCCGCATCATCAACGCCGTCTACGAATCCGCTCGCACCGGCAAAGAAATCGTTTTCTAATTGTCTTTTTCAAAAAGCACCACTCCGGAGGCTGCCCGCACAGCCTCCGGATGTGTTTTTCTGCTGTTTCCGAAATCTAATCAGAAAGCGTGACATTTCCCATGCAAACCCCGCCACTTACGCCCGCCGACCGGCAGGCCAAACGGCTGATTTTTCTCTGCTGGCTCGCCTACACAACGGCTTATCTGGGCCGCCTGAACTTCAGCGCCTGTCTGGTCGATATCATCGACACCCTCGGCACAACGAAACAAGCGGCCGGACTGGTCACGTCCTGCTTCTTCTTTGCCTACGGCGCCGGGCAGCTCATCAACGGCATCCTCTCCAAGCGGTACCGTCCGCGGATCGTGATCGCCGCGGCGCTGCTGGTTTCGGCCGGGCTCAACGCCGCCATGCCGCTGACCGGTTCCATCGGCGCCATGAAATACCTGTGGCTTGCAAACGGGCTGGTGCAGTCCGTTCTGTGGAGCACGCTGCTCCGGACGCTCGGCGTCCGCCTGCCGCAGCACATGATGAAGCGCGCCATTCTCGTCATGAGTACGACGGCCGCCCTCGGAACCGCCGCCGTCTATGGGCTGAGCGCCCTGTTCGTCTGGTGCGCAACCTGGAAGCTGGCTTTCTTCGGCAGCGCAATCGCGCTGGCAGCCGTCGCCATCCTCTGGTTCGCCGCCTTCCCGACAGAAGATCTGCGCCAGGGCGAAGCGGAAACGGCCGATGAAAACGCCTCCGGCGGCGCGGCGCTGCCGAAAATGACCCGTCAGGCGCTCGTCCCGATGTTCGCCGTGCTGCTGCTGCTGGCCATCTTCACGAACTTCATCAAAGACGGTCTGACCACATGGACGCCGAACATCCTGAAAGAACTTTACAACTTTCCGAAAGCCATCTCCATCGTTCTGACGCTGACGCTGCCGCTGCTGGGCGTCTTCGGCGCATTCCTCTCCGTCCAGGTAAACCGCCGGATCCGCTCGTTTACGGCGCTCTGCGGAACGTTTTTCGCCATCGCGCTCACCGCGACGGGCGTGCTGTTCGCCTGCCTGAATCTGAACGTCTGGGCGGTGACGCTGACCGGCTTTGCCATCACCGTCTGCGCGGTGTCGGCCATCAACAACGTGCTGACCAGCATGGCGCCGCTGTCGCTGCGCGAATCGATCGACGTCGGTCTGGCCGCCGGGCTGCTCAACTCGTTCTGCTACGTCGGCAGCACGCTCAGCTCGGTCGTACTCGGCGCGCTGGCGGACAGTCGCGGCTGGAACGGCGTCTTCCGCCTGATTCTGGCGATGACCGCTTTGGCGACCGTGATCAGCTTTGCCGGATCATGGATGGAGCGCCGCGCTGGCAGCCGTCAGAAATCCCCGCGCTGACGGCCGCCTGATTTCGTCTGATTTGATCCGGAGGATTCCCCATGAAGGTGATTGACCAACTCTGCTCCGTCATTCTCGGCGCGTTTGCCGTGCTGACGGCATACAAAACCGCCTACGTCGTCTTAGGCTTTCTGCTCCGGGCGAAGCGCTATCCGGCTGCGGCGCAGCGGAAGCACTATGGCGTGCTGATCGCCGCGCGCAACGAATCCGCCGTCATCGGCAACCTGCTCGACAGCATCCGGGCGCAGACCTATCCGGCAGACCAGGTGACGGTTTTCGTCGTCGCCGACAACTGCACCGACGATACGGCGGCCATCTGCCGTTCAAAAGGCGCCGTCGTCTATGAGCGGTTCGACCCGGCGCACGCACGCAAGGGCTACGCCATGCAGTTTCTCGTCGACCGGCTCCGTTCGTCCGGCGAATTCTCTTCCTGCGACGGTTTTTTCGTCTTTGACGCCGACAATCTGCTGGCGCCGGACTTCATCGAACGCATGAACGAGGCCTTTGAAGCGGGCAGCCGCGTCGTCACATCCTACCGGAATACGAAAAACTTCGGCACCAACGCCGTGTCTGCGGCGTACGGCATCCATTTTTACCGCAACACCATGGCCTATCACCGGCCGCGTTCCGTGCTGGGGCTCGGCACGCACCTGACGGGGACAGGCTATCTCCTCGACGCCGCGCTGCTGGCGGACGGCTGGCCGTGGACGAATCTGACCGAGGACGATGAGCTGACGTGCGTGCTGGCGGGGAAGGGCGAATTTGTCGCCTACTGCGAAGCGGCGGAGTTCTTCGACGAACAGCCCATCGATTTCAGAACGGCGCTCCGCCAGCGCATGCGCTGGGCGCGGGGGCGGCTGGTCAACTTCTTCCGCAACGGGTTCCGCGTCGGCGCAGGCGTCTTCCGCGTGAAAACCGGCTGGCGCGGGATGCTCTCCTGCTACGACCTGTTTTTTCACTATTTCCCATACGGCGTCTTCAACTGGCTGCTCGGCCTGATTTATCCGGCGGCGCACTTCATCTCCGGCCTGCTGCATCCCGGCGTCAACGATTACCGGGCGCTGGGCTGGAACCTGCTCACGCTGTTCGGCTCCAAATATGCCGCGGCGCTCGTGACGGGCGCGCTGACGGTCATCCGTGAACACCGGCACCTGCATTGCAGGCCGGTCAAAGCGGCGCTCTATGCGCTGGCATACCCGTGGTTCCCGATGATCAGCGTCTATATCTACTTTGCGGCGCTCTTTGTCAACGTCCGCTGGACGCCGATCGCGCACGTGGACCGCTCGACCATTGGCGATCTGACTGCGCCGGAAACGGCGCAATCGGAAAAACGGCGCTGAAAATCGTCCTGCGCCTCTTTACGTTTGGCGCATTTTCGTGTATAATAATAGCGCAGGGATGACTGCTGTGCCGCCGCGTGGGGGAAACCTCATGAGGAAAGTCCGGGCTTCACAGGGCAGGATAACGGGTAACGCCCGCCGGGGGAAACCCCAGGACAAGTGCAACAGAGAGATACCGCCGCGCAGGCTCCTGCGCGGTAAGGGTGGAAAAGCGGAGATAAGCGCCCGCTGTCGGCCGGGTAACCGGCTGTTCATGTAAACTCTATCCGAAGCAACACCCGACCGGATCGCGGCTTTCGCCGCGGCGCTTGCCCGGCGCACATCCGAGGATGGTGGCATGAGGCGCGCGGCAACGTGCGTCCACAGATAGATGGCGGCTCAGGCCTGCGCAAGCAGGCGGGACAGAACCCGGCTTACAGGCTCTCAGCCCTGCAAACTGAAACAAATGACAAGGCGGCGGTTTTGAAGATCGCCGCCTTGTCCGGCATAACAGTCTATTTTTCAGAAGGGGTGTTCTCCTTGCGTCTCTTCATGCTGATTCTTGAACTGATCGGAACGGTTTCGTTCGCCGTTTCCGGCACGCTGACCGCATACGGCAAACGCATGGACATCTTCGGCGTCGCGCTGCTCGGCCTGACGACGGCTGTCGGCGGCGGCGTCATCCGCGACGTTCTGCTGGGCAGTCTGCCGCCCGCCGTCTTTCAGAATCCGATCTATGCCGCCGTCGCTGTCGGCGTTTCGCTGGCGATGTTCATCGCGCTGCGGTACCGCGCCCTGTCGCACAACTACCGCCTGTTTGAACGCGCCCTCTTCATCTCCGATACGATCGGGCTCGGCATCTTCACCGTCCTCGGCGTCAAAGCGGCGTTTCTCTCCGGGTCGCAGAACCTGCTGCTGGCCATCTTCGTCGGCCCGGTGACGGGCGTCGGCGGCGGCGTCCTGCGCGATGTGCTGGCAGACGACACGCCGTATATCTTCGTCAAACACGTCTACGCCTGCGCCGCGATTGCCGGCGCGCTCGTCTGTGCGCTGCTCTGGCCGGTGAACGACACCGTCGCCATGTTCGCGGGGATGGCCGTCATCATCGCCATCCGCATCCTGGCGGCGCACTTCCGCTGGAGCCTCCCGAAGGCGACGGGCATCCTCCCGGCGGCCGGTGAACCACTGCGGAAAAAAACAAAAAAAGACTTGACAGAGCCGCCCAAAACCAGTATGATTAAGAAGACCGAAGACGGTCAATTCGAGAAGGCAGGTCAGCCGAACCGATGAAACAATTCTTTCGGGCGCTTGTGCGCCGCATCCTCTACGGCGCAGGAACGGAGACGTTCTGGCGCCACCGCGAAAAGGCCAAAACCGCAAAAACCGCGCTGTTCCGCGCGTTCCACCGGTACCGCGGCGCAAAAATCTGCTATGCAAACGGTGCGTCCATCCCGGACACCGCACAGATTGACGGGTGCCTGACCCTGCCGCACGGTCTGAGCGGGGTTTTCATCTCCAAGGGCGCCGTCATCGGCAGGAACTGCACCGTTTTCCAGCAGGTGACGATCGGCTCTAACGCCATTGAGGGCTCCAAGTCCTACGGCGCGCCGCGGATCGGCGACAACGTCTACATCGGCGCCGGCGCAAAAATCATCGGCGGCGTCACCGTGGGCGACAATGTCCGCATCGGCGCGAACTGCGTGGTGACCGAAAGCGTCCCGGCGAACAGCACAGTCGTGCTGCAAAAGCCGCGCGTGATCGTCCGCCCGGACGGCCAGACCAACACCTTCCATACGTTTGAACCCTGAACGCTGAACCCTGACAGAACCTCCATGCGTACCCCCGCGCGCAGAAATGCGCAATCATCGGGAAACAGCCTGTTTTCCGCACGAAAAGGTGGTCAACCAACATGAAAATGACGACTGTCAAAGCAACCGAATGGACGTATCCCGACCGGTTTGAATACCGGTCCGGCGCAGACCGCGCCGACATCTTCGGCGCACGCAGCAGCTACGCCGAAATTCAGCTGGTGTTCTCCGGCGTTCCGGAGGGCGCTTCCGTTTCCGCAAAAGCGTCCGGCGCCATCGCCGCGTTCGACGTCGAATGGTACGAGCTCGTGCCGGTTTTCGTCGAAGCAAACGCCAACCTGCCGGAAAATGACGAGAGCCGCGACGAATGGATCCCGTCCCGCGCCGCCCCCTACTGGCTCTATGACTGCGTGAAGCCGCTCGGCGCGCATCTCACGCCGAAAGACGGCGGCGCCGCCCTGTATGCGGCGCTGAAAATCCCGCAGGACGCTGTCCCCGGCGTCTACGAAGGGACGTATGACATCACCGTCGCCGGGGAGACGTTTGCCGTCCCCGTCATGCTGACGGTCTATGCCGCCCGCATCCCCGAGGCGGAACACCTGAAAATCATCAACGGTTACAGCCGTGCCGCCGTCCAGAAATTCCACAACACGGAAATCGGCACGCCGGCTTTCCACGCGCTCGACGAAAAGTATCTGCGGATGCTGCGCCGGATGCGCCAGAACATGCTCTATGTCGGCGGCGTCCGTCAGACAGGGCCGGATGAATCGGGTCATTATCAGTTCGACTTCTCCGCTTTGAAGCAGGACGTCGAATTTTTCCGGTCGCTCGGCTACAAGTATTTCAACATGTCCAGCGTCGGCGGACGCAGAAGCTGGGCGGAATCGACGATTCTCGTCGCCGGGCATCCGGCCATGAGCTATGAGGCCTACTGTTATCTGGCTGACTATCTGCCCGCGCTGCAGGCATTCCTCGACGAGCAGGGCTGGACGGACTGCTTCTACATGGGCGTTTCCGACGAGCCGAACGACGCCAATGCGACCGAATTTCGCGCGCTATGCGGTCTGATCCGCAAGCTGGCGCCGAGAATCCGCCTGATCGACGCGCTGTCCTATACGGCGGTTCACGGCGCGCTGGACGTCTGGGTGCCGCTGAACGCCTCCTATGAGGAGCATCGCGCCGAGTTTGAGAGCTTCCGCCACGGCGACGATGAAATCTGGCACTATGTCTGCTGCGGCCCGCGGGACAAGAAATACATCAACCGCTTTATGGACTATCCGCTGCTTTCAACGGAATACCTCTTCTGGGGCAACTACAAATACAACCTCGCCGGCTATCTGCACTGGGCTTCAAACTGCTATCAGCCGGGACAGAACCCCTTCCTGCAGAACTGCCCGGAACACCACAACGCCGACGCCGTCTGCATTCTGCCGCCCGGCGACACGCACATCCTCTATCCGGGTGACGGCGAACCCTGGATGTCGATGCAGCTGGAGGCGCAGCGCCGCAGTGCCGAGGAGTATGAGCTGCTGCGGATGCTGGCGGAGCACGACAAGGCGCGCGCCGATGAAATCTGCGCCAAGGGCTTCCGCTCCTTCCGCGATGTGGAATACGATCCAAACCGCTTTGAAGCCATCCGCCGGGAGCTGCTGGCGGCCTGCTCCGCGCTGACGGCGAACGCCTGACCGCACGCAGACAGCCCTCTCAAAAAGGAGTGCCCTGCATATGATCAACGAATTTGACA
Source organism: uncultured Eubacteriales bacterium (assembly GCA_905205975.1). Lineage (GTDB taxonomy): Bacteria > Bacillota > Clostridia > Oscillospirales > QAMX01 > QAMX01. The sequence continues at coordinate 10,797 of CAJLFQ010000053.1, forward strand.
TTTCCTCGTTCGGCGCCGTCGGCGACGGCAAAACCGACTGCACTGCGGCGATTCAGGCCGCTCTCGACGCGGCTGCGCCGGTTGAAGGCTGCGTCCGCGTGCCGTCCGGCGCGTTTCTCTGCGGCGAGCTTCGCATACCCGCCGCTGTCACGCTGGAAGGGACGCACAACTGGTCGTTCGGCACACTGGGCGGCAGCCGTTTGGTGCTGCGCAGCGCTTCGGAGCGCTGTCTGCTCAACCTGAACGCCGCCTTCGGCAGCACCATCAAGGGGCTGAGCCTCGACGGCTGCAGTCTCGGCGAACGCATCCACGGCATCTTTGTCTCGCGGGATTCGTATAACGGCGGCGGACGGGAAGACAGCTTCCGCCTCGAAGACTGCAAGATCAGCTATTTCACGGGCGACGGCATCCGTTTGGACCGCATCTGGTGCTTCTCCGTGCGGCACTGCATGAGCGGCATGAACCGCGGCGCCGGTCTGTTTGTCAACGGCTGGGACGGATTCATCCTCGACAACTGGCTGACGGCCAACGGCATGGGCGGGCTCTATTCCGACGAGGTATGCTCTTCCATCACGATGACGGGCAACCGCGTCGAATGGAATGACCATGCGGGCGTCGATCTCCGCACGTCAAAGTGCTGCAGCTTCACGGGCAACTATTTTGACCGCAGCCACGGCCCGGCGATCTCCATCCGCGGCCGCGCCGGCGACGACGTCTCCGATACGATTTCCATCACGGGCAACGTCTTCAATCGGAACGGCGGCGGCGACCTTCAGGAAAAGGCGCCGGAAGACCCGATGGATGACGCGCACATCCGTTTGGAGCGCTGCGTCAACTGCGTCGTCACGGGCAACGTCTGCCGTGCGGGCATGAACGACGGCCCCGGCCGCCTGAGCCCGGCCTATGCGTTTGCCATCCGCCAGCTCCGCGCCTGCATCATCCGGGACAATACCGTGCAGAGCGGCATGACGGTCGATACGCTCCTTGACCGCGGCGAGCATGAAAATGACGTCGTCGTGCGCGACAACCTCGGCCAGCCAACAAAAACGCTCGACCCGTGGTACCCGCGGTTCGAAAAAGACAAGCAATAGCCATCCCCGGAGAACCCATACAGCATGAAAAAAAGCCGGATGCTCTGACAGAGGCATCCGGCTTTTTGCGCGACGCGCCGGGCGCGGGGGCTCGTCGATGTGCTGGTGCGCGCGGGACGCACTGTCCGGTTGGAACGGAGAGAAAGACACTGGACGAGACAGGCGCGGGGCGGCTGAACTGGCAGAAACGTTCTAAAAAACGCGGAAGCTTGCTTTTTTTTGCGCCGTATGTTATAATGAATGTGCCGGCAAAGGCAAATAAAAACAACATGAGAAAAGGAGAACGAACGATGGATTCTACGACGTTGAATGAGAAGTTTTTTGAGCGCGACGCGGCAGCAGTTGCAAAAGATTTGCTGGGCGGTACTATCCTCTATCGCGGCAAGGATGGCACACATCGTTATCGGATCACCGAAACCGAGGCATACTACCACGATGAACGGGACAAGAGCGGGAAGCTAATTTGCTACGGGGCAGGCAAAGCCAAATCCGCGGCACAATCGGATGTTGCTGCCCCGCTTTTCTCTAAGCCCGGAACATGGTGCGTATATGATGGGCTGTTACTGCTTTCCGTTAACGACAATGTGCATTCTGATAATGTCCTCATCAGGGGCATTAAAGACGAAAACGGCGTAACCTTTCAGCCGGATGGAATAGCGCAAGAGCTCCATCTGTATAAAACAAAGCCAGATTATAGCGACTGCCACGGGAAGTTTTCACTTTGCGGCTGTGATGTAACTTTGGTTGAAATATCAGTATCGCCAAAATATACATGCAAAAGAAGGTTTAGAATCGAGGAAGAAAGCAAGCTGAACTTTGAACTCGTTGAAGCCGAGTAAAAAGAGAAGGATAGTAGAGGATTACATATGATCTACCTTTCCTCCCTTCTCCCGCGGCAATATCCGTCTGATGCGGAGGCGCTGCTCACCGCGCTGGCGGCGCACGATGTCCCTTACGCCCTGCTGGACGGCACAAGGGATATCTGGGTGCGGGACTTCATGCCAGTGCGGATCCGCTCCGGCCGGATGATCTCCTTCCGCTACGAGCCGTCGTACCTCCGGGATTACCCGGAGCTGCGGACGGACTTTCGCCGCGATATAGCGCCGCAGCTGGCGCTGACGCCCCTGTACTCCGACATCAATCTGGACGGCGGGAACGCGGTGTTCTCGCCGTCCGGGGCGCGCGTCCTGATCAGCGACCGCGTCTTTTCCGAAAACCTGGCGCACCCGCCCGCCGCGCTGGTGCGTGCGCTGTCGGAGCTTCTGGAGGCGGAGGTGATCGTTCTCCCGTCGCTGAAGGGCGACATGACCGGTCATGCCGACGGCATGGCGCGGTTTCTCGACGACCGCACGGTGCTGTGCAGCCGCCCGCTGTCGCCCTGCGGCTTCGAGCAGAAGGTGAAGTGCGCGGTGCAGGGCTGCGGCTTGGATACGGTGGATTTTCCCTTTGCCCCGACCGGCGGGTTCAGCGCCGTCGGCTGCTACCTGAACTATTTGGAGACGGAGCAGGCGGTTTTCCTGCCGGTGTTTGGGATTGAGCAGGACGCCGAGGCTGCGGCTGCGGCGCAGCAAATCTTCCGCAGGGAGGTCGTCCCCGTCAGCATCCGGGCAATTGCCCGGCAGGGCGGCTGCCTGAACTGCATCAGCTGGACGGCGCCGCATGCACCATGAACGCGATTTGAAACCACGCCTGCGCCGTTCCGGGCTGTTCCGCATCGTTTCCTGTCCCTTCTGCGGACGTTCCGCGCCGGAGATCTGCCCGCGCTGTGCGCACCGCAGCTGCGAATATGACGGCGCGCTGCAAACAGCAGATGAAGCGTCCCTATCAATGTGACCGTTTGTTCCCAAAAGGACGCCGAAGCGCTGTCTGCGGTTCAGGAATCGCCATAGACGCGAAAGAATTGCCTGCCCGTTACAGGCTGCTTGAGCCGCAACCTGCCAATCAACGCCGCTCTCCCTGTCTGACGTGACCGCGTGATTCTGCTCGCGCTGAATCAAACATGAAAAACCAGCTGGATACAGGCGGACGCCGTCCAGCCAAAAGCACGCAAGCGCACCGGAAAGCGTTTTGCACCCTGTGCTTATGAATCTGGGTACGGGCGCGCAAGTACCTGTTTTGACGGTCTGGCAGATCGATAAAGGGTCGAATAGGCCACGCCTGATTACGGCCTATAAGGCTGGGAGGTGATATACATGTCGAAGACATTTAAACTGTATGAAAGTGTGCGGATAAAGGCAACCGGTGTGACTGGTGTTGTCGTAGCCGAGGATACGGATGGCGGCACAAAACCGCCGATCTATTTTGTGGAGAAAGATGACGCCTTTAAAACAGGCGACTGGGAAGCCGATTGTATCTGGTGCGAGCCTGAAGAAATCGAATATATCTGATATCGGGAGTGAATCGAAAATGAAATTTGATTTGGGCGACAGAGTACGCATTCTTGAGAGCGGTCAGACCGGCTCGATTTGTGATGCCAGCATGTTTGAGGGACGGCCTGTGTATATCGTGGATTGCGCTGGCGAATGCGACAGTGAAGAGGCGATTGACTGTGTCATTCCCGTCGAAGAGTACGAAATCGAAGCCATCTGATTCTGCGGAGCAGAGGCAAACAAGAAGAAGCGAAAGCAGTTGCGCTAAGCCGTTGTCTCAAGCAATTTGGAAAATTCTTAAGAGGGAGTTGGGATAACATGAGTGAAATTAGAAACGAAAAGGATCCTGAACTGATTATGATGGGCTATGTGATCCGGGATGAAGACACGGATGAGATTATCGGCATCAAGGATAATGCACCAGACGGCGTGAAGGCATTTTTCTGGGAATATGTGAGCCAAAGCAATGAAGAACCTGTCATCAGATAGGAACGGTTCACAATGGCAGTTAAAAACCATGCACAACTCGCGAAGGGTTAGAATGACAAGCGCATCGGCGATCCGCTGAATGAAAACGTGCAAAAGGTCGCGCCGCTGAAATCGTACTTCGATGTGGCGGTGCACGGGTCCCCGACCGCCGTCGGATTCGGGACAGCAAAGGCAAATATGTCCCCGCGTCTGCTCGCGGCCATCATCCGGCACACCAAAGGGTGGAACGGACAGAATATCCGCTTGCTGTCTTGCAGCACAGGACAGCGGATCGGTGATGCGTATTGTTTTGCAGAGGAATTGGCCAACGTGCTTGGGGTTAAAGTAAAGGCACCAAACGATTTACTTTACATAAACGTACACGGGCAGACAAGGATCGGAAAAACAGGTAACGGGGAAATGATTCTATTTTCTCCGAATCAGCGAGGAAGAAGGAAGTAGTGTATGGAATTTGGCTTTTTCAAAGGGCTCCCACACACAGATAGCAGTGAAGACTTTTCTAAATACCGTCAATATAAGAATTCCATTCCGAAAGCCGCTGTAATTGCACATATGAATTCGCTGGACGCCTGGTTGACATCCGAGCCTTCATATGAACTTTTCACCAAAGAACAAATACAAGCAGGTGTTATAGAGGACGGCGATTTTGTGTTCCCCTATGAGTTCCTGCACTACTACAAGAACTACGACATCGGCATTCCACCGGACTATGAGGCCTATCTGAAGCAAATCGGGGTGGGCGCGGGCTTGAACTGAACCCGCGCTCCAAACAAAAATCAAACACCAACCTTCTGCGCGACAGTGCGCAGAAAAGGGCAATCAGAGCCGACCGGCTGCTT
>CAJLFQ010000054.1 GCA_905205975.1 uncultured Eubacteriales bacterium
TATCTAGATGATTTCAGCTGGTGAATTTAGAAACGGTGTCACGTTCGATATGGACGGGCAGGTCATGCAGATTATTGAATTTCAGCATGTCAAACCCGGCAAGGGCGCCGCTTTCGTCAGAACCAAGCTCCGCAACGTGATTTCGGGTTCCGTTGTCGAACGCACCTTTAACCCGACGGATAAGTTCCCCCCTGCATTCGTTGAACGCAAAGAGATGCAGTATCTGTACAACGACGGCGACCTGTATTATTTCATGGATCTTGAAACCTATGAGCAGACGCCGATCAACGGCAACATCCTCGGCGATGAATTCAAATTCGTCAAGGAAAATATGAACTGCAAACTGCTCTCCTACAAGGGCAACGTTTTTGGTGTCGAAGTTCCGACGTTTGTCGAACTGGAAGTCACCGATACGGAACCGGGTTTTGCAGGCAACACGGCGACCAACGTCACCAAACCGGCAACGCTGGAAACCGGCGCAACCATCAAGGTTCCGCTCTTTGTCGATATCGGCGATGTTCTGAAGATCGACACGCGTACCGGCGAATATCTCGAACGCTGCAAAAAATAAGTTTTTTCCGCCCTTTTCCACTATGGGAAAGGGCGGAAACCAAATGAAAAGGATCCTCTGAAAAGGATCTGTTTGACTTTCTGAAAGGAAGGATTTTGAACCATGACGCTGACTGAAAAAGCTGCATACCTGAAAGGCATTGCTGACGGCATGAAACTCAACGCGGAAGAGCCGGTTGACAAACTGCTCCTTTCCATCATTGACATGCTGGATGACGTTGCAAAGTCCGTTACTTCGAACGAAGAAGAAATCGAACTTCTGACAGACGACGTCGATGCGCTTTACGAAGACGTTTACGACGACGATGAAGACGACGAGGATGATGACGACCTCGACGACGAAGACGAAGACGACGAAGATGACGACGACGAAGAGCTGTACGAAATCGAGTGCCCCAAGTGCGGTGAAAAGATTTACCTGGATTTCGACGAGATCGAACAGGGCGATATTACCTGCCCCGCCTGCGGCGAAACGCTCGAGATCGAACTGCACACGGATGACTGCGACTGCGGCTGCTGCCATCACGACGAAAGCGACGACGAATAAGTTTTCCCTGCATCATGCGGAATCAAACAGCTCCGGATACGAATTGTATCCGGAGCTGTTTTTCGTTTACGATTTTGTTGTTTCATCTGGCGATGGACGCTGTTTGATTTCATCCCAGTATCGTTTGGTTGCCTGCTCCAGCTTGTTGAGGCCGTAGCGGTAGTAAACGGTACCGGCCAATGCATCCGGGAGATACTGCTGCTCAACATAATGATGCGGGAAACTATGCGGATAACGGTACGTTTGACCACGCCCCATCTTACCGGCGCCGGCATAATGTGCGTCTTTCAGATGTGCAGGAATATCCCCTGTTTTGCCCGCAGCGACGTCAGCCATAGCTGCCCAGATGCCGTTTGCAGAAGAGTTGGACTTCGGCGCTGTGGCCATCAGGACGACGGCTTCACCGAGCGGAAGCTGTGCTTCCGGCAAACCGAGCTGCAAAGCGCTGTCTACACAGGCTTTCACAATGGAGATGGCCTGCGGATAGGCCATGCCGACATCTTCACTGGCCATGACAAGCAGACGGCGGCAGGCAGACGGCAGGTCATTGGCAGTTAAGAGACGGGCCAGATAGTGCAGCGCGGCGTCCGGATCGCTTCCGCGAACCGATTTTTGCAGTGCAGAGAGAATGTCGTAATGCGAATCCCCTTCCCTGTCATAGCGCATGGCTGAACTCTGTGTGACCTGAGCAGCCTCGTCTGCGGAAATGACGTAGTCGGAGGAACAGCTGGCAGGAATGGCGTTGACGAGCATTTCGACCGCATTGATCGATTTCCGTACGTCACCGCCGCAGCCCTGTGCGATGATTTCCAATGCATCCTCCGACAACGTCACCGGGAAACCGATTTGGCCGGAAGCGGCGCGGACAGCACGCAGAATGACTGGCTTGACCGCTTCTGGTGTGACCGGTTTGAATTCGAAAACCGTTGAACGGCTGAGTATGGCGTTATAAACGTAGAAATACGGGTTTTCTGTGGTGGATGCGATCAAAATGATGCTGCCGTTCTCGATGAATTCGAGGAGCGACTGCTGCTGCTTCTTATTGAAATACTGAATTTCGTCCAGATACAGCAAAATACCGTTGTGCGCGGTTAATCCGCCGATTTCTGCGCAGATGGCTTTGATATCGCTGATCGAAGCGGTCGTTGCATTGAGACGGTGGAGTGCGCGATTGGTTTTGGATGCGATGATACCTGCTACGGTGGTCTTTCCGACGCCGGACGGGCCATAAAAGATCATGTTGGAAAGATTGCCGCCTTCCAGCGAACGGCGGAGCACTGTGTTTTTGCCGAGAATATGATCCTGACCAACGACATCAGAAAAATCAACCGGCCGAATGACATCGGCCAGCGGCCTATACATGCCGGGTCACCGCCTTTCTGAAACAGTTTTATGCGTAGAGCGGGTATTTGGCGCAAATTGCTGCCGCAGCATCCAAAATAGAGGTGCGGTTGGCATCCAGATCTTCTGCGGCCATACGGATCAGCTTTGCAAGTGTGCGCATTTCGGTTTCGCCAAGTCCGCGGGAGGTAACCGCCGGGGTGCCAAGACGCAGACCACTGGTGACGAACGGACTCTGCGGGTCGTTCGGAATGGTGTTTTTGTTGGCTGTGATATGCACTTCATCCAGCCGATGTTCCAATTCCTTCCCGGTCAGATTGAAATTCCGGAGATCCAGCAGCATCAGATGGTTGTCCGTACCGCCGGAAACGAGACTGAACCCTTCTTCCATCAGGCCGGAGGCCAGTGCTGCGGCGTTCTGAACGATGCGTTTCTGGTATGCTTTGAATTCATCCGTCAGCGCTTCGCCGAAGCAGACAGCTTTTGCGGCGATGATGTGCATCAACGGTCCGCCCTGCGTTCCCGGGAAAATTGCTTTGTCAATGGCTTTTGCATATTCTTCCCGGCAGAGAATCATACCGCCGCGCGGGCCGCGCAGTGTTTTGTGCGTCGTTGTGGTGACGATATCGGCATAAGGAACCGGATTCGGGTGCAGGCCGGCGGCGACCAGACCGGCGATGTGCGCCATGTCGACCATCAAAAGCGCGCCGCATTCCTTGGCGATTTCGGCGAACTTCTCAAAATCAATGGTGCGGGGGTAAGCGCTTGCACCGGCGACAATCAGCTTCGGATGGTTTTCCAAGGCGAGCGCACGGACGGCATCATAATCGATACGGTGCGTTTCATCGTCAACGCCGTAAGGGACGACGTGAAAATAGGAGCCGGACATATTGACCGGGCTGCCGTGCGTCAAATGACCGCCCTGCTGCAGGTTCATGCCGAGAATGGTATCGCCGGGTTTGAGCATGGCAAAATACACGGCCTCATTGGCGCTGGCACCGCTGTGCGGCTGAACGTTGACATGTTCGGCACCAAACAGCTCCTTTGCACGTTCGATGGCGAGACGTTCAACAACGTCGACGCATTCGCAGCCGCCATAGTAGCGTTTGCCGGGATAACCTTCAGCGTATTTGTTGGTCAGAACACTGCCTGCGGCACACAGAACAGCCTGGCTGACAAAGTTCTCGGATGCAATCAGCTCGATATTTGACTGCTGACGCTTAAACTCAGCACGGACAGCTTCACCGACTTGTGGATCCATTGAGGTGAGATAATCCATTGAATCAGAAACGTTATACATGTTTTCCCCCGCGTAATATAAGATTTGGCCCGGAATCTGGCGATGAACCACCTATATTTTATACGAACGGACGGAGAAAAACAAGCCCTCAGGTTCCTTTTCTGTTTATTCAACAATCAAGCAGAAAAATCGATCTTTTTTATAGATATAATGGTATAATAGAGGTGCAGCCCAAGAGAGGCCCAAACGATCCATCAAGGAGGTGAGAGTATGAGTGAAAAGGTGCGCGCGGCGAAAATCGTAGCTGCACTGGAAGCGCTTTATCCGGAGGCAGTCTGCTCCCTTACATATGATGAACCATGGAAACTGCTGTTTTCTGCGCGGCTTGCCGCACAATGCACGGATAAACGCGTCAATGAAGTTGCAAAAACACTTTATTTGAAATATCCAACCTTGCAGGCGATGGCCGATGCGGATCTGTCAGAACTGGAGGAAACCATACGGTCAACCGGTCTGTTTCGAACAAAAGCACGCGATTTGAAAGCCTGTGCAGCGATGCTGCTGGAACGATTTGACGGTCAGGTGCCTGATCAAATGGACGAACTTCTGACTCTGCCTGGCGTTGGCAGAAAAATCGCGAATCTGGTCTTGGGCGATATTTATGGGAAACCGGCCGTTGTGACGGATACACATTGCATCCGATTGGCAAACCGGATGGGGTTCTGTGAAACCAAAGACCCGCTCAAGGTTGAAAGAGCGCTGGCTGCGCTGATTGAGCCGGGTAAACAAAATGATTTCTGTCACCGTCTTGTTTTGTTTGGGCGCGATGTTTGCACAGCGCGTTCGCCGCACTGTGAAACGTGTGTGCTGGCCGCCGAAGGCTTGTGTCCGAAACGTTTGTAAGGCCATATGGTTCATTTATTGATCAAATTCAACGAATCCGCTTGTCACCCGATTGGATACCCGGAAAGGAAGGTATTACCGTATGATTCATCCAATTTGTTTTCCTATGCATCGCTCCCGTGTGATCTCATTTTATGAAAAAACCGATTTGCGCGTTCCGGCAAAATTGTTTGCCCATCCGGTCATCAAGCCGGACGTATCGAACATTCCATACCCCCTGCCGTCAGCTTTGGAAACGTATCACTGTGCTGCACTCGGTGAAGACGGTGTCGTATGGCTGGGTTCATCGACAACGGGTCTGACGCGCTACGCGCCGAATGAACCGCGCAAAGCAGATGTCATTCAGTACTTCTCTGCCGAGCGGGATCTGGTTGACAACCATGTCCGCGCCCTGCTTGCAGACGGTCATAATGTTTGGGTGGAAACAGAAAATGGCGTTTCATTCATCGAAATGCGCCTTATGTCGATGGAAGAGAAAGCAGCGATGCTGACAAAAGAAACGTTGATCGGAATCGACCGTCATGGGATGATCAGTCATCGCGCGCTCATGCGGGATAACGATATCACGTCGCGCGTTCCCTATGGCCACTGCGATAATGACGGCGGTTTTACGGCTGAATTTGCAATCGGCGAGATGATGCGGTATGACGTCATGGCGCGTGAAAAAGGACCGGACTCGCCGGAAGCACAGGATGCAAAACGTGTTGCGCTGCGCGCATTTGAAGCGGCGCTGCTTTTGATGTATATTTCCGGGCGTGGAGATGGCTTTGTCGCCCGCTCCTACATTACGACCTCTGAAATCCTGCCGGATGACGGTCTCTTCTACCGAAAAGAAGGCGATTATGCTGTCTGTGTGGAAACGAGAGCTTCCAAACGCAAGAACATGGTTGGCAAAAAGATTGACGCTTCGACGCCGGTTCCGGATCGTTTGGCGGAGCTGTACCGTTCAGAAGGGTTTTCCGACAGCGATATCATTTACAAAGGAGATACTTCCAGCGACGAAATCACGGCGCATTTTGCCGCGATGTATTTTGCGCACAAAATTCTGGGACCAGATGATCCGGAACTGGACGATTTGATTCAGCGGGCAACGCGTTCAACTATGCAGCACATTGTTGAGCACGGATTTGAACTGTGGGAGTGTGACGGTGCACCGACGACTTGGGCAAAGTGGAGCCCGCGCTATTTTGCAACGCCGGAAGGCTACGTGGACGCCTGCCTGAATTCTGCCGAAGTCTTGATGTATCTGAAGGTCACGATGGCGATTCTCGGAGAAACCGGGATCTGGCAAAAAGCGTATGACGAGCTGCTTTCATATGGCTATGCGGATCTCCCGGCCAAGCATTACGACAGATTGTATCAGGCCTGCTGCCTCCAGCATATTGAACCGGTTGAAGATATCATGTATGGTGATCATGCGTTGGCGACGTATGCATTCTGGCTCCTGATTGACCTGGAAGCGGATCCGGTTCTGAAACAGAAATACAGAGATGGGTTCATGAGCTGGCGGACGTCGATCGGACGCGAGCACAACCCCTTCTCCGACTTTATCTATCTGCTGACGTGTCCGGAAGCGCAAATTGATATGGATTGGCTGGCGGAGTGGTTCCTGCGTGCTTCGACCTCCAGAATATCCCGGAGCGTGACGCTGTGCGGCAGACGCGATGTTCCCGTCAGGATTCTGCGCGGCGGCAGCAAGGAAACCGACTGGCTCCTGCCGCCGGACGAACGCTTCATCTCCAAATTCGACCGCAACTTCTACACCTATACCAATCAGGACAGCGGCGGAAAGCGCGAAGTTGACAGCTGCTATTTCTATACGCTTCCCTATTGGATGGGCCGTTATTACGGCTACATCGCTCCGGAAAACGAGACACAGGCATAACATATGAAAAGGGCTGCCCCGTGGTTAGGGGGCAGCCCTTTTTATCGCTATGTAAAATCGACTTCAGCGAGCAGGCTTGATGCCGAACATCAGCCGCAAAACGCCTTTCAGAAAACGTGACGGTTCAACGATGATGATTTGCAAGCAAAGTCCCTCCTATTTTCCAGTTTTGCCGGAAGCACACAGGCCGGCAGAGAGCAGACCGAGCGCAAGCAGAATGACAATGAGCTTCAAAGGAATCAAAGTCAGCAAAAGCAATGCTGCGCCTGCCGCCAGCAGCGGTCTTCCGGACTGCGCGGATAACCAGCGGCGGATCATTCGATACATCTGTTCAATTGCCCCTTTCGTTCTGTTTGATCTTCGTCTGACATGTATGAAGCGCTATACCCATGTCATCCTATTCACAGAAGCGAGAAGGTGTTACAGCTGTGTCACGGGGAGGATGCCGCCGCAGTCAAAGCAGGGCCGGTCCGTTAGAAAAACAGGTTCTATGCCGCGGTCTGTCAGAAAGGTTAAAATTGCATCATGGTCTGGATGGCCATTCAAATGCCCGGTGAATGCAAGTTTGGAAGGGCTGATTTTTCCGCAGGAGCCACCCAGAAAGCCGTAGGCATATCCGGGGAGGTCGATATACCCCGGCTGGATTTTCAAGACGTCGAAGCCGGTCTCTGTGGCTGCAACGGCAATCTTTTCATCTGCGGTGATCAGGGAATTGGCATCAACAACCGCCGTGGAACATGCCGTGTAGCCCTGCGGGACGGATACCCAAATATAGCCGCGGGCATCTAACAATTCTTTCAGGTGCGGTTCCGTGATGCCGGGCTTATGGAAAGCAAACCCGGATATCAGAAGCACGTTCAACGCGGCATCGCCCGGATAACGATCGCTGCCTTTGATGGATGAACGCACGGCATGCAGACCCGTGGCATGGATTTCAGGCGGAAGGATTGCATCCTGAAAAACAACATATTCTTTTCCGCCGATTGGCCGGCAATTCATGTCGGCATGGTCATTCACGCGATACGGAAGGGACAGCGTTTTAGGGGCTGGCAGAGCCTCGATGCTGAGTGCGGCCAACGGTGCGGCCAGCTGGCTGACGAACGATTCGGCAACCAGCACTTGACGGACGGCTGTATCCGGCAGATTGGGAGAGACGAACGGACGCGGCATATGGGATCACACCTTTGCGGTTGATTTCCAATACATTATACCGAAAAAGCGGCGCTTTTGCAAGCGCCGCTTCCTTTTGGCGTTATGACTCTTTTCGGATGGCGATGATTGGCTGAAGCCTTGCGGCAGAAACGGCGGGCAGAATGCCTGATAACAGCCCAACAGTTAGGGTGATCAGACAAGGCAGCAGAATCGCATAGATGTTGAGCGTCAGAGATGTGCCGAGAAAAGCAAAGACTGCGGCAGCGACAGCCAAACCAAATATCAATCCACCTATGCCGCCCAGCAAGGTGAGCATCATTGTTTCCAGCAGAAATGTCAGAGCAATCTGCCAGGCGTCTGCGCCGATTGCTTTGCAGATCCCGATTTCAGACCGACGGTCTGACACAGTCGCAAACATCGCATTCATAATGCCGATGCCTGCAACAAACAGCGAAATGGCTGCGGTCGCCGACAAAACGCCTGTCAGCAGGCCAAGCACCGCGTCAAATTCATGCATGTATCCGGACAGGTTTTCGACCTGAAACGATTTCCCATTGACCTTTGTTTTGCGCAGCAGCGATTCAATCTGGCGCACGGCGGTGTCTGGGTTGTCTCCATTGACTTTGACGGCAAGCTGGCCGATATCATCGTCGGTTGTAATGGCGCTGTATGGGACATAAAGAAAGCCTGGAATTTGAAAGCCGAGTACGCTGGAAAAACGGTTTAGGGTTGCATGAACAACGCCGATGATTTCGTATTCATCTGATATGCCGTCGTTGGTGATTATAATTTTCTTGCCGACAATGTTGTCGCGCTGATAGTTTTTTTGAGCCAGTTCAGAGCCGACGACACAGACCTTGCTGCCGTTTTTGCATTCATTTGCGGTGAACAGACGGCCGTACAAAACGTCCATGCGCATATATTCGTCCAGACGCTCGTCGACGCCGATGAGCACACAGGAGCTGCTTTGATGCGCATAGATCGAATAGGTGCCTATGCAGGTTTCAAACGGCATACAGGACGCCACTTCGGCAATCCGGGCATGGATGCGTTCACCGTCTTGAATGGATAAGCTGCTGCTTTCGCCGGAAAAAACCATAATGCCGTTGATGCCAATGTTTTCCAGCTGTGCATAGATAAGTGTTTTGCCGCTTTCACCGATGGCCGTCAGAAGCACAACTGCTGCTATTCCGATGGCAATGGCCAACGAAGTCAGGAAGGAACGGCTTTTCCCGCGCCGTACATTTCTGGCAGCCATGCTGATATAGTCTTTCAGCAATCCAATCACCCCAGATCCGTTTGTTCGACGGCAACCGGACAGCCGTCGTATAATGTATGCGGCGGGTTAGCAATCAGCTGATCCGCTGTGGAGAATCCTTCCGAAACAACCACGCCGTCATCGGTTTCATAGGTGTATGCCACCGGTCTCCGCACCGCAATCCCATCGACATATTGGTAGACAAATTCAGAGCCGTCTGCATCGGTTGTAACCGCAGCGTGCGGAATCAGAATCGCATGTGGATGTTCGTTGAGAAAAACACATCCCTTGACGGTTAGCCCGCTCATGAGGGTTTGATCTGTATAAATGGCGGCGGTTGCTTCGATACAGGTTTCTGATTTTGTAAGCAATCCGCCGGTTGTAACGGCGCGGGAACCGATCCCCAAAATGCGCCCAGCGAATACATGACTGCCAAACGCAGCGCCGGTGATGTTGACGGTCTGACCGGTGTGAAGCTGTGAAAGATACGCCTCCGGCACGCGCAGGGTGGCAATGATGTTGCTGCAATCTTCAACGACGGCGGAGATGAAAGCGCCGCTGACAATTTCCCCGGTCTTTTGTGCCAGCATGGTGAGTGTGCCGTCAAATGGTGCATAGAGTATGCCGCTGCGCATGGTTTCTGCCGAAGCGGTTGCCGGCAGATAGAAATCCTTGAAATAATCCGGCAGTTCCCCGCTGGCAGCAGCATATTCCGCCGCCGCCAACAGAGAATCGTTATGGAGTTCGTCGGATAATTCACGGAGTCGTTCAGCAATCTCACGCGTGAAAATACCGCCGGCCTGCAAAGCGGCTTCCTCGGTGGACAGAAGCCGGTATTTCAGAATGGGCTGCCCGGCTGCAACGGTGTCTCCTTCTGAAACAAGGATTTCAGTAATTTGAGCGGGTGCGCCTATGGTTAACCGCGCTGTGTGTGCCGATTGAAGCGTACCAGAGCAAACAGCCGTTTCATATACGGTTTTTTGGATGGGTGAAATTGTTTTCACAGAGAGCGGGTTGCTTGTTTTGAGTGCCGGAACGGCAAACCAAAGTGCGGCAAGAATGGCTGCGGACAGCAGCATGGTACAGACCAGTTTCTTCATGTATAAAAATGCCCCCTGTGATAAACAATGAAGTCGTATTACTTATTGTTTATTCCAGAGGGCAAAATTATAAGTGCAAACAGAAAAAAACGAATGGCAAAAGAAAGAAGGAGCCAAAGGCTATGGGATTGATTCCGTGCACAATGGATTGTATTTATGAGCGATGCGGTGAGTGCTTTTTGGATCGAGCCGTTTCAGCCGGATCGCCAGAAAACGGCGAGTGCGCATATTTTATCCGCCGAGCCAGCAGGCATGCGGCAGCAAATACGGTCAATAAATCGAATCCAGACGCTGAATGAGTGCCGCCATCATGTCGTGATCGTTGTCCGGCAACAGGATGTCAACTTGTTTTTTGACGGCCTCAACGGCATTTGCCGGAGCAAATGACATTTTGGCGGCTCGCAGGAGCGGCAGGTCATTTTCCTGATCGCCTGCTGCATAGACATCATCGCGATTGACATCCAGCAGCTCTGCCAACTTCAGGGCGGTACGTCCTTTGTCTACGCAAAGGTTAAAAACCTCCAGAAAGTTTGACGATGAAAAACAGATCGACGCCTTTCGATAGTGTGCTTCAACGAATGCTGCGATCTGCACCAGAACGTCATGCGATTCTGTAAACAGAACCTTCAGCCATGGCTGCGGAGCATCACAGGCTGCACGGTACACGGTATGCTCAATGGCGAAATCCAGCATATGCTTCAGCGAGATTTCATTGGGCCGGACAAGGCCGGTACGCTTGTGGGCATAAATTTCCAAAGCAACCTTTGGAAATTCCTCCAACACGCTTTCACACAGCGGAAGCACATCGTTTTCGAGGGGCGTTTGATAGAGAATGTTCGCGTCCCCCATGTTGATGATTTGCGCGCCGTTGGCAAAGATAACGGGGGCATTGAACGGCAATTTCTTGCAAATGCCCATGAAAGATTGATACAGACGGCCTGTTGCAAAGGTAAACAAACCACCCTCGCTCATAAAGTAACGAATGGCTTCTCGACTGGCTGCACCAATATTTTTTTCGTGATCCAAAAGAGTTCCGTCAAGATCCGTAACGATCAGGACATTTGCAAACTTCCCCATAAAAAACCGGTCTTTCTTTTATTTCAACGGGCCGACATAACGCTCCGGCAGATAACGTGTCATAAAGAAGGCTGCCAAAGTGGTCAGGATGATTTCCGGCACCATATAGGTGCCGTTGTAAACAACAGAGTACGGGAAAACAGACCAACCATCCCAAGCGTAACTTCCCCACAGCAAAACGCCGGATGCAATGTGGCAAAGATAACGCAGCGTCAGGCAGACCAGTGAAGCGTAAACAAGGCCATACTTTTTCTTGCGGAAAAGCGCAGAAAGACCCAAAACGCCAAATGCCAGTACATAGTCAAGCGCGACCATCGCAAAGTAGGTGCCGAGACCATCGGCAGGCGGAACGAGCGCGTGATTCTGCATCAACTGCAGAACCGAATATACCAGCCCGGAACCAAGCCCCCACCAGAGGCCATGACGGAAACCGATCAGAAGAATCGGCAGCATGGAAAAACAGGTGATGCCGCCGCCCTGCGGCCAGGCTTTGACCTGAATATAGCTCAAAACAAAGCCAAGCGCAATTAAAATTGCGGATTCTGTCAGCCTTCTGACGCCCATGTGTTTTTCAGTCATACAAAAAACCTCCAAAAGTTTGATGTTGCCTGATCCGCCCAATGGACGAGAAACGCTTGAATCCGCTTTCGCGATTGAATTCGCCTTTTTCCTACGCCGGCATTATCCGGATCAGGTTCTCGGGTTCTGACCGCTTCGGTCAATCTCAGCCGCATTTGCAGCACCCCGTTTCAAAACCGGCCAAGCCGGGATTGAACAAGATAGATCGCTTATAATATTTTAGTCCATGAGGCCAGTTTTGTCAAGACCTCTTGGAAAGAATCCGGCACCGGAGCGTCGAATTCAAGGAACTGCCCTGTCGTCGGGTGCGTAAAGCCGATATGGCCAGCGTGGAGACACTGCCCAAAGAGCGAAGGAAACCAACGCCTGTCGCGTTCGGCATTGCCGTAGACAGGGTCTCCGGCAACCGGATGCCCCTTTGCGGCGCAGTGTACACGAATCTGATGTGTCCGACCGGTAAAAAGCGTCAGCGCCAGATGAGAATAAGTCACGCCATGCGATGAATAAGAGGCGAGTGTCTGATAGTCGGTTTTTGCATAACGTCCTTTTTCAGAAACGGCCATTTTTTTGCGGTCTCTGTCACTTCTTCCGACAGGCAGTACGATGGAACCGGATGGATCCGGAAAAGAACCAAATACGACGGCCTCATAGCGGCGGTCAAAACGATGCGCGCTGATCTGTTCCGCCAGAGTTGCGTGAGAACGGTCATTTTTGGAAACGATCAGTAGACCGCTCGTATCTTTATCGATCCGGTGTACGATCCCCGGACGGATGGCGCCGTTGATACCGGATAGCGAGGCGCCGCAATGGTAGAGCAGCGCATTGACCAATGTACCGGTTTCGTTCCCGGGGGCTGGATGTACGCACATGCCTTTGGCTTTGTTCACGACCAAAAGGTCGTCATCTTCGTAGACAACGTCAAGCGGAAGGTTTTCCGGCTGAGCATCAATGGCGTGCGGCGCTGGAATATCCACCAAAAAGACGTCGCCTTCAGCGACGAGCTTTTTTTTGGTGCAGCATGTCCCGTTGACGCGGACGGCCCCCTGTTCCATCAACTGCTGTATGGCGCTGCGTGAGACAGAATCAAACTGCTCGGTCAGATAAACGTCGGCGCGTTTGCCAAAGTCAGCAGCATCCGGAGAAAAACTAAACGTTTCCATTGGTTCACGCGCTTTCTGAGTGGTGTTTGTCTGCTTTGGAGGGCTGGTGTTTTTCATGCAGGAATAAAAGGTAGATGGCCAGCAGGATACCGCCGACAGTCAGACAGATGTCTGCGACATTAAAGATCGCAAATGAAATAAATGTCGGCTCAAACATATCGACCACATAACCGTACAGAAGCCGGTCGATGAAATTCCCGATGGTGCCGGACACACAGAGCGCAACGGCACAGTAACCGAAGTGGTTCCGGATATGCCCTTTCCAAAGCACATACCCGACAACGGCCAACACGATCACGGTCAAAGCAATGAAAAAAACGCGCTGACCGCTCAGCATGCTGAAAGCCGCTCCGGTGTTTTCTGCATAATGCAGGCGGATGACGCCGGGAATGATTTCAATCGGCGAATGATTTTTCAGGCAGCTTGCCGCCCAGATTTTTGTCAGCTGGTCAACGATGACGCCGCCGGCCGCCACAGGCAGAACAAGCGTCAGTGTTTTTTTGAGCTGCGGAGAAAAAGAACGCTTATCGGTCTTTTTTGACATTATAAGCCTTTCCGAACTGAAGTTCTTCGCTGTTTTTCTGATCCGGGATGGGCATCAGATCATCATCATCGTCATCTTCTTCGAGGAACGAATGGATGCTGTTTTTCAAAGAACGGAACAGCCCTTTTTTCTTCGGCTTATCGGATTTGGCAGCCTTTGCGGCCTTGGCGGATCGCGAGACAGACAGATCCTCTTCGGTCTGCATGGATGGAATACGCGGAATGATTTTTGTGGCCTGGCTGTCGGTGCTGCTTTTGTCGACTGTCGGCGTGGGTTCTGCCGTGGTCTGCTGGAGGATGCCGTTCTTTTTCAAAACGAGCGCCAAAGCCTCTTCGTAAGAAAGATTGGATGTATCAACGCCGCCGGCATTCAAATAGACGGAATCCCCTGCCTCAACCTGAGAAACCGGTGTGTCGTCCGGTTTGGTTTGTTCGGCCACGGCGGTTTGCTGAACAGGCTGTGCGGCAGCCGCCTGCGGAGCCTGAGCGGCTGATGACGGTGTTTCTGATGAGATTGCTGTATTCGTCTCAATGGCTGCAACGGCAGCAGTTTCCGCAACGGCAGACGGTTCAGGCGCGGCGGATGTGCAGCTTGCGTCAGGCTGGTCAGAAGCGGGTGCAGGATCAGCCGGCTGTGACGCTGCGGACGAATCTGCCTGCGATTCAGAGCCATTTTCCGCAGATACAGCAACAGCCGCAGATTGAGCCGGTTCGATGGCATCGGTGGTTCTTTCATCGCGCAGTTCACGCAGTTTGGATTCATACTGCTCTGCCAACGTTTGGGCAAAGTCAAGCCGCTGTTTGCGGAGCGCAGCCAAGCGGGCCTGCTCCATGTCGATCTGAGCGGTCAGATCCATGATCTGCTGGTTGAGGGCATCGACCTGCTGCTGGCAGATTTCAACCGCTTCCGGAGAGGCTGATTCAGCAGCAGCAGCGGCGTCGGAGGGGGCTGATTCCGAAACGGGTGCAGCCGGAGACTCAGCCGCTTTGGCGGCAGCCTGTGCTTCCGCTTCGCGGTATGTTTCGACGGTTTCGGCCAAAACCTGGAGCTTCTGCTTCAGAATTTCGTTTTCCTTCTTGAAATTGGCCAGAAGTTTACGGGCTTCACCGACAAACTCGTCAACCTGTTCCGGGTCATAACCGCCGAAAACTGTTTTATCAAAGAAGGATTCTGTTTTTTTCTCACTCATTGTGTTGTCCATTCCTTTCGCGGCATTTGCCGGATTACAACAAAACCGTCAGCAGCTGCAACGTGAAAACGGTTGCTAAAAATGACAAATCAATCGGAAAGCCTTGACCGATTCCCAATTTGTCAAATAGAATACGATACGGCATGAGGAACGGCTCTGTCACATAACAAAGCAGATCATAGAACTTGCTGCCGCTCATTCCGGCAAACCAGGATAGGATTGCGCGGACGAACAGAAGCAAGGAAATCAGCTCAATCAGCGACAGAGCAATCGACCGGACGATAGCAGTCAAGACTGCACCTCCCTGAATCGTTTAAAAGTAGAGCCCGTTGGATTCCAGCTCATCGATAATGTCGCCCATGATGCCGACATTATACGGCGTAATCAGGAACGTGCTGTTTGCGATTTTCTGGAATTTGCCTTGATAGGCATAAGCGACGCCGCTCAAAAAGTCCAGCAGACGGCGTGCAATGTCCTTGTTGGTCTGCTCCAGGTTGATGACGACCGTACGTTTTTCTTTCAGGTGGTCGGCGATTTCAGCGGCATCTTCAAATTTATCCGGCTTGACCAGGACGACCTGAAGCTGCGCCGTGGCGTTGATGTTGACGACCTTGTTGCCGCGGGTGTACGGTGAAACAGACGGCTGATCATATGTTGTGGTATTGCCGGAAACGGACTGTGCCGGCCGGTTATCAAGAGCGGTATTTTGAGGAACGTATTCCTCAAATTCATCTTCGTCGTCGTAGTCGTCAGCGTCGGTCCATTTTTTTATCTTATCAATTAT
>CAJLFQ010000055.1 GCA_905205975.1 uncultured Eubacteriales bacterium
ATAGGGTTTACCTCCAAAAATGTTTTGTTTGGAAGTAATGTAAGCGTGGGTTTTAGTGTGGTATCTTTAAGTTTGGGAAACCCCCTGCTCCCACTTGGAAACCGTCTGCCGGACCACATGCACGCGGCCGGCCAGCTCCTCCTGCGACAGCCCCTTTTCTTTTCGAATGGCTTTCAGATTTTCATGCAGCATATTGCACCTTTCCTTTCGTTTCACGGATTTGCTTCTCACGGTTTCGTGCCCGCTGCATTTATGATACACCAATCCCCCCGTTGCCGCAAGCAACGCGCGGTAACATGCCATGTAAAACACAGAAGTAACACCCCTGAACGCGTAAAAAAACAAACGCTTCGGCGCAATCTGCCATCATCGTCTGTTATGGCCTCATCTGCCGTTTTTTCGGCTGTGGGCAATCAGACACAGGGTCGGTTTTTCCAACCCGTTCACCGCGGTCAGCCAGCCGGTTTCGCACAGCGTTTCCGCGACCGTCGGCAGACCGTCAGACGGGCAGACGGCAGCACCAACCTCCTCCGCTGCTTTTCGAATCCGGGCCGGCGCATGCTCCATCCATATCTGCGCGGACACCGCGGACGCGCTGCGAAGCAGCTGCGCCATGATCTCGACCCCATCCGCCAGCATGGGTTGCATCTGTTCGTATTCCACATCGGTATACACCGCATAGTTCGGTTGACCGTCCTTTTCATAGCCCAGCCTGTGGCATACTGTCTGCCATTCTTCCGGCAGCGCGTCAAAGCAGCCGACGCCGATACAGGAGATGAGGTCCACTTCGTTTGTCAAAGCATTTTGTGCCGCAGCATTCTGCGGAAAATTCATTGCAACTACCGTCCCGCGCCCGTCCTCGGCATCAACTCCGTTGAAAATACCCTGCATTTCATTTGCATCCGTCTCATCAGCACACCGTCCCCAGACGTATCCGCGCCCGCCGGTGATCAGCGTATACGGCCCATCCGACGGCAAATCGCCGCAGGAGGCAGTGCGTTCCCGTTCGACCTGCATCATCGCGAAATGACTGCAAAGCATCAGCATCTGCCACCGGCAGAGATTCTCATCGGCAAACCGCCCGCCGAACGATTCAATAAACGCTGCAAAGGGCAGCACCGCCAACCGATACGCTGCCTCCTGTGCCAGCGGGTCGGTTCTGCGCTGGATTTCATCGCGGCATTCCTGTGTAAAAATCGGGATGTTTGTCTGGTATTTCCCGTTTTTGCCGATGAGATACTGTCGCTCTTCGAGCAGCCGAACCTCATCTTCAAGGTATGGGACCGCCACACCGAGTTCCATGCTCAGTTCCTGAATCGTGAGCGGTGCATAATAAGCCGCCAGCAGGATATTGCCCCTGATCTTGCGTGACCGGAATGCGCGGTATTCATCCGCGTCACCGGCCTTGGTTCCCCAGAAATCGATTTGAAAGTTTTCCGGATGATAACTTTTTTCTCCGTATGTCCGATTCATGTTCATGCCCTCCCGAATGGCCTTTCTGGCACGGAATAGGTAATATTTGACCATTTCCGTGCTGATTTTGAGTTGTTCGGCAATTTGTGAGCAAGTGAGATGTTCCATATAGTACAGAACCGTACAGCAGCGGTATTGTTCGGAAAGCAGCGACAGTTCCCTGCGCAGCATCTGCATTTCATCCCGCAGCGAAACCTCTGCTTCAACAGAAGTGGTTTCGTCCGGCAGATCCTCCGTCACCGGTTCAAATGCGCTCCGGTATTTCCGGCGCAGAAAATCGGCATAGGTATTTTCGGCGACACGCCATAGAAATGCATAGAAGCTCGCGTCATCCCGAATGCTTTTTGCGGACCGCAGCATCCGATAGAGAATGTCGCTTGCCAGTTCCTCCGCTTCCTGTCTGTTTTGCAGTCGGGACATTGCAAACCCCAGAACGGTTTTCATTTGCTCCGTCACCAGTTGATTGACGGTTTCTTGTTCCATAAGATGGATTCACACTCACTTTCAGGCGCCTTCATCCATACAGTCGGCCATCAGCAGAAACGGTTAATCAGCATCCGAAAAAAGATCAAAAATCCCCCTCTCCCTGTGGAAAACCCGCTCCGGCCGATTTTTACTGTTCACTTTCCTGTTCACTCGGGGTGTTTTCATTCTTGCATACCGCCCCAAAAAGTACGCAAAACCGGAAATTCCGTGCATTTTTATCATGCGTGAAACGCAGTGTTTCACAACGGACTCACGCTGTCCGGTGCAGATTTCGCGCATTTCTGCACATTTTACATCAAAAGCAAAAGAAAAAAGGCACTGGAACAATCCAATGCCTTTTTGGTGCGGATGACGGGACTTGAACCCACATGAAATTGCTTTCACTAGAACCTGAATCTAGCGCGTCTGCCAATTCCGCCACATCCGCACAGATGCGGCTTCGGGGCATAACCCCAGAAGACTTGATTAGTTTACCACAAAACAGAGCGTTTGTCAAGCCCTTGGCAAAAAAATTTTCGTTCCCGCGCATGCTGGTGCGCTTTGTTTCATAGGAACTCCGGCCGCTCCGGCTTTTCCTCGGCATATCCCCATACTTCGACCTCATCCGGTCATGCCGCAGGCATGACCACCTTCCCCTATGCAGGGGAAGGTGGTTCTTTGCTTTTCCCTGAAAAGCAAAGAACCGGATGAGGTGGAACATTGGGGTTCCGCCTCATTTATCCGCAGGCACACCGGCTATCCGCCGACCTTCACCCGTAGCCTCCGCATCCATCCACCGGTCTGCTACACATGGAACAGTCCTTCGAGCTTTTCGCCGAACATCCGGCTCAAAAAATACCGCAGGCCAAAGATACAGACCGCATCGTAAACCACCAGGATCAGCCACAGCTTTCTGTGCAGCGGCACGCCGAGATAGCCCGCAGCGATCATGATCCCGCACAGTGCGGCAAAGATCACCAGCGTCGAGCCGACGACGCTCCATTTCAGCCGTCCGAACAGCGAACAGAACAGCACAAGCGTAATCCCTGCGCAGACGGTGGACGGCCAGACATATGCGATCGACCAGCCTAGGAAACCGTAGACATAATCGACCGCCAGAGACCCGGCCCACACAACCAGCACATCGGCGACGACAAACGTCCCGAACGGCCGGGCGTAGAACACCGGGCGGAAGAGGCAGAACCAGACGCAGACCACCGACGCCGCAACAATACACGACCAGCTGACCGTGCCGCTGAGCAGAAAATCGACAAAAAAAGACACCGCGGAACCGACCATGGCGATGAACCGCAGGATGTTGCGCGCCAGAAACCGCTTGTCTGCCACCACCGGATACGTCTCCGATTCCGGCACGCCGTCGGCGATCAGCCGCCCGCAGAGCGGACAGTGCGCGTTGTGCGGGACGGCGACGCCGCACGCGACACAGCGGCGCTGTTCCGGCGGAATCACTTTTCCTTTGGGCGCAAACGGCTGCTGTTCTGCTTCGCAGGGCGCTTTTTCAGCCGTTTTCTGCGCTTTTTTCGCCGCTTTTTCTGCCCGTTTTTGTTCCTTTTCAGCTTTTTTCTGCGCTTTGCGGATTTCTTTTTCTTCCGCTTTCAAACGGTCACTCATTCGATTCCACCTCGATTTCAACGCCCTCTTCCATTAAATAGGAGAAGAACTTTGCCTGCACGCTGTTTTCCGGCGATCGCGATGTAAACGTCAGGTTCAGCGTATCGCCGAACGTCGCCGCGGCGAGCATCAGCGACAGCGTCGGCGAACAGCCGAGCGCAAATCCGACGCCGCGGACATGGCGTGCGACACATTCCGGCAGCGTGACGACGCCGATGTTGGAAAACGCAGAGGTATAGCGGCTTTCACCGAAGCGCAGAAACGCAATTTTCAGCGCGATATTTTTCATGAAAAGCGGCGCAATCCGCAGAAAGATGTTCTTTTCTGCGGCGACATTGGCCGAAAAGGCGCGTTGGAGCGCGTCCGGCTGGAAGCCGTCTCTAAGCTGCGGGATGATCTCGGCCAGAATCTCATCCAGCGTCATATCCGGCCGCGGCGTGACGCCCGCGTTGACGTAAAGCGAAAAGTTCCGCATCGTGTCCGAGGGGAAAAAGCGGCGCAGGTTCACCGGAACCGAAATCCGCACCGGGCGCTTCAGCCGGTTGTGCGGCGCGCATTCGATGAACGCGCGGATATACTGCGCCGTCAGATACTGCGTCACGGTGGCGCCGTATCGTTTGGCCGCCGCATGGACGGCCGAAGCGCTCATCCTGCCGCTGATCAAGCGGATGTAGTCCTCGTTGGCAGGCGGATGCACACGATATCGGTAGGCTTTCGGCTCCGCCCGGCTTTCCGCGCGCGACTTCTGATACCAGCGTTCAAATCCGTCTTCCGCTTCCGAGGGAACCGGCCTGCCCTGCGGATCCGCCATCTCCCAGCGCGCCGCCTCAACGTCATATCCGCGCAGCGCCAGATAGCAGGCGGTCAGCGTTTTCAGATAGGTCAGCGCGCCCGTGCCGTCGGCTGCGGCGTGGAAAAATTCGACGGCGATCCGGCAGCCGTAAAAAACGACGCGGAAGACCGGCAGATCCGAGTGCCCCATTTCAATCGGGGCGCAGGGATAAAGATGCTCCTCGCTGACGATCTGCTCCGACCAGGTCGGCTCAAAATAATACCAGAACACGCCGGTGCGCAGCTGCACATACAGCATCGGGAAGCGATCCCGCAGGCTGCGGACGGCCTTCCGGAGCGTATCGCCGCTGACCGGTTCGTCCAGCTCGACGCTCATGCGGAACGTGCTGTTCCAGTGGCGCTGGCTCGTCGCCGGGTAGATTTTCGCGGCGTTGTCCAATTTATACCAGAAATTGTCTTTTGGGTTCGGCATATGGTTTCACTCCTCCCGTTCCGGGAACAACCGGGCACGTCGCAGCATGCCCGAATGGTGCTGATTCATTATATCACAGAATGCCCTTTTTGGCAAACCGCCGCGATGACGCCGGCCGCGCACGTCAGCGCCTGCGTCATCTGCGCCACGGTCAGGCTGGGCGTCCCCGCCGGTTTACCGGCCGTCTGCTCCGCCGCATACGGGACATGGATGAACCCGCCCAAAACGTCCGGCGCCGTCTGCGCCAGATGGTCGAGCAGCGTATACATCACAAAGTTGCAGACATAGCAGCCCGCAGAATACGAAACGGCGCACGGAACCCCGGCGGCGCGGATGGCTTCGTCGATGGCGCGCACCGGCAGCGTGGCAAAGTAGGCCGCAGGGCCGTCCGCGCGGATGGGCACATCCGCCGGCTGAGCGCCGTCGTTGTCCGGGATGCGGGCGTCGATGTAATTGATGGCGACTTTTTCCGGCGTGACCGTCTTCCGTCCGCCGGCTTGCCCGACGCAGACGACCGC
The DNA here is from genome assembly GCA_905205975.1 of uncultured Eubacteriales bacterium. Taxonomy (GTDB): domain Bacteria; phylum Bacillota; class Clostridia; order Oscillospirales; family QAMX01; genus QAMX01. Next base: position 5,353 of record CAJLFQ010000055.1, read on the forward strand.
CTCCGGCCGCCATGCGTCGACGGCCTCGAGCAGCGTTTCGCCCGCATAGCGGAACGACGTCGGCAGGCGCAGTCTGCGGATGGGCATCCCCCCGGCGCTGTCGGGCAGCAGTCGGACGGCTTCGAACGCCGGATTGACGGTTTCACCGCCGAACGGTTCAAACCCGGTAAAAAGAATCATCGTTTTCCCCCGTTTCTTTCTATTGATACCTGATATCCGGATTGATACCCGGATTGATATCCGGGCAGAATCCCCGGATGTTCAAAATCACCCCGGAAGCCTCCGGAGTGATTCAGGTTGTCAGCCGCATTTTTTCGCCGAAACGGCGCGCGGCACTTTCTGGAGATCGTTTTCAAAGCGGATGTCTTCAAAGCCGGAGACGAGGAAGAGCGCGGCAGCGGCGCCGGCCTGCGCATATCCGACTTCAAACGTCAGCACGCCGCCCGTTTTCAGCAGCGGCGGAATCTGTTCAACGCCGGCACGGTAGAAATCCAGCCCGTCTTCCCCGCCGTAAAGCGCGGAAACCGGCTCAAACGCCAGCACTTCGCGGTCGAGCTCGGCCAGCTCCTCCCGGTCGATGTACGGCGGATTGCAAATGCAGCCGTCGAACCCGTCAAACGCGCCGAATCCGTCCATCGCCCCGAAGGCAGCGGTCGGATCGAGCGTTTGCAGCGCAAAGAGGTCGGCCTCGCAGACCCGGATACAGTCTTCCAGCCCGAACCGGCGGACGTTTTCTTCGGCGAGCGACAGCGCATCGGCGGATTTGTCGGCCAGCAGCATCCGCACGCGGCACCCGCGTTCCCGCAGGCGGCGGACGGCTTCAATGCCGAGGCACCCGCTCCCCGTACAGAGGTCGAACAGCGTCAGCGACGGCGCGTCCTGCGGCAGGTGCATCAGAAAGAGATCGAGCGTCGCTTCGCTGTCGTCACGCGGGATCAGCGCCCGGCGGTCGGTGCGGAACGTATCGCCGCAAAAATCCCATTCACCCAGGCAGTAGGCGAGCGGCTCCCCGCTCATCCGGCGGGCAAGCAGCGCGTCCAGCCGCGTCGAATCGACCGGCGCATCCGGTTGTGTATAAAATGCGCCGCGCGGAATTCCAGCCGCTGCACAGCTCAGCTCTCTGGCTTCGAGCGTGATCCGGGAACCGGCAGCCGTGTCCCAGCGTTCTTCGGGCAGGCCGGTCTTTGCGGCCAGCGTGCGGCGCGCCCGGCGGTATGCCGCGGAAAGCGTCTCCTGCGGCGCAGCGGTATGTCCGGCTGTCTCTACCATTGATCTGCTCCTTTTTCCGCCGGAATGACGCGTTCGAGCGCGTCGATGGCGACTTTGATCATTTCGTCGTCCGGTTCTTTTGTCGTCAGCAGCTGAAGCGCCAGACCCGGCGCGCGCAGCGCTTTGGTCAGCCAGTTGTCATACCGGCCGACCAGCCGGTTCGCCTCATAGCTCAGGTTGACGACGACCGGCAGCAGCGCAAGCCGCAGCAGCAGGCGCAGCCATGCGTGATCGACCCGGACGAACGAGAAGACGAAGATCGAGATGATCATGACGACGAAGAGAAAACTCGTCCCGCAGCGGGGATGGAGCCGCGTATGACGCCGGACGTTTTCGACCGTTAGTTCTTCTTCGGCTTCATAGCAGTGAATCGTCTTATGTTCGGCGCCGTGGTACCCATACGTCCGGCGCATGTCTTTCATCAGCGACGTCAGGAAGAGGAACCCGATGAAAATCACCATCCGCAGCACGCCCTCGGTCAAACTCCGCAGCCAGCGGAGATGCTCCGGAAACTTCACCAGCCCGGACAGAATCGTCGGCAGCAGGATGAAAAGCCCGACCGGCAGCAGCACGCCCAGCACAATGGCGATGTTGGTGAGGATTTTCTCGGCTTTCTCCATGCCGATCTTTTTTTCGACCCATTGGTCAAATTTGGAAGGCTCCGCCTCCGGCACGTCGGCTTCGTTGGCGGAGAACATGAGCTGTTTGGTGCCGTTTTTGATGGAAGCACCGAAGACAAAAATCCCGCGCAGAAACGGAATTTTTGCCAGCCGCCCATGGCGTTTGACCGCCGTTTCCTGCACGACATGGCGGCCGTCGCTCTTGCGGACGACGGTTGCCACCCGCTCCGGCCCCTGCATCATAATGCCTTCGATCAAAGCCTGACCGCCGATGGTTGTCCGGCGCTTCGGCTGTTCTTTGTGTTTCATAGACACCGTCCTTTCCGGGCGCCCTGCGTTTCCGCCTATTCTCTGCCGTTCCAGCAGTAGGTGCAGAATTTGCAGGGGCATCCCCCGGCCGAGGCAAGCAGATCGTCCAGCCGGTGATATTTCAATGTGGTAAATTTCAGTTCACGCCGGATCTCTTCGACCATGCGCGCATATTCCGGCGTATCCGGGTCGGCATACAGCGGCAGCTTCGCTTCGGCGTTTTCGCCTTCGAGCCGTGCAATGACGCGCCGCGTGATCAGATCCATCTCCGACGAAGAGCGGGAGAAGTTCAGATATTTGCAGCCGTAGAGCAGCGGCGGGCAGGCAAGCCGGATATGCACTTCTTTTGCGCCGCTGTGGTAGAGAAAGTCCGTCGTTTCGCGGAGCTGCGTCCCGCGGACGAGCGAATCGTCGATCAGGATCAGCCGCTTTCCGCGGATGAGCGCATCGACCGGGATGAGCTTCATCCGGGCGATCAGGTTCCGCTGGCTCTGCTTCTGCGGCATGAACGACCGCGGCCACGTCGGCGTATACTTGATAAACGGCCGCGAGAACGGGATGCTGGAGCGGTTGGCGTATCCGACGGCGTGCGCCGTCCCCGAATCGGGCACCCCGGCGACGCTGTCGGCGTCGATTCCGTCGCGCTGCGCCAGCATATCGCCGCACGCATACCGCATTTGTTCGACGTTGACGCCCTCATAAGAAGACGACGGATAACCGTAATACACCCACAAAAACGTGCAGATTTTCATCGGACCCGACGGCGGCACCAGCACTTCCGCCGACTCCGGCGTCAGGAAGTCGATTTCGCCGGGGCCCAGCTCGCGCAGGCTCTCATAGCCGAGGTTCAGATAGGCGAACGATTCAAACGACGCGCAGAAAGCGCCGTCTTTCTTTCCGATGACCACCGGCGTCCGCCCCAGCCGATCCCGCGCGGCGTAGATCCCCTTCGCCGTCAGAATCAGGATGGACATCGACCCGTCGATCATGCGCTGTGCATATTGGATGCCCTCCGGGATGGAATCCCGCCGGTTGATCAGCGAGGCGACCAGCTCCGTCGGGTTGACGTCGCCGCCGCTCATCTCCAGGAAGTGCGTGGCGCCGTCGTCAAACGCGCGTTTCACCAGCGCGTCGACGTTGTTGATGCGCCCGACCGTGGTGATGGCGAAATTACCGAGGTGCGACCGGACGAGCAGCGGCTGCGGCTCGTTGTCGGAGATGCAGCCAATGCCGAGATTGCCCGCCATCTCCTCGATATCGCGTTCAAACTTCGTGCGGAACGGCGCGTTCTCAATGTTGTGGATCGCGCGCTGGAAGCCGGATTCGCCGAAGACGGCCATGCCGCCGCGGCGCGTGCCGAGGTGCGAATGATAATCCGTCCCGAAAAAAAGATCAAATACACAGTCGCTTTTGGATGCGACGCCGAAAAAACCGCCCACGGATTCAACTCCTTCTGATATGCCGGATTGGGTGTGAGATTGTCATGCGGCGTCCGGATGGATGCCCGCTCAGCGCCTGTCCAGCGGCAGCAGGATGGTGACGACCGTCCCATCGCCCTCTTCGCTTTCAATGCGCAGTTCGCCGCCGTGCATTTGGACGATTTCGTCGCTGACGGCCAGACCGATGCCGCTGCCCGGTTTGTTGGCGTTGCCTTTATAGAATTTCTGCTTGACGCGCGGCAGATCGGCTGCCGGGATGCCCGGCCCGTGGTCTGCAATGACGACGGCGGCCCACTCGCTGCGGCGTTCGATTTTGATGTCGATCGTCTCATTGGGCGGCGAATATTTGCGCGCGTTGTCGATGATGTTGACGAACACCTGCCGCAGGCGCGACCGGTCGCCCTGGATCAGCACTTCGCTGCCGCAGCAGTCGGTATAAACGACGTGCAGTTTATCCTGCTGGAGCCGCTGCTCAAACATCAGAATGGTATCTTCCAGCTCCGCTTTGACGTCCATCGTCGTTTTGTTGATGACCAGGCGGCCGGATTCAATGCGCGAGAAGTCGAGCAGCTCTTCGACCATTTCGCGCAGGTGATTCGATTCGCGCAGGATGACGGACAGCCCGCGCTGTTCGATCTTGTCAAGCCCTTCGGAATGTAGCAGCGTCTCCGCCCAGCCGTTGATGGCCGTCAGCGGCGTGCGCAGTTCATGCGAAACCGACGAGATGAAGTCGTTTTTAATCATGATGCTCCGCTGCGTTTCGCTCGACATGAAGTTGATGGAGTCGGCCAGCTCGCCGATCTCGTCGTTGAACTTTTTCTCAATCGTGATGCCGTATTCTCCGGCGGCGATGCGCTTGGTCGTGTCGTTGATTTCGCGGATCGGGTTGACGATGGAGCGCAGGAAATAGGTGTTGGAGAGCAGCACAAACAGGAAGATGATGCAAACGGCGCCGACGGCAAACAGCGACAGCTCCGTGACGCTGCGGTCCACGTTGGAGAGGCCGGTCACATAGCGGATCGCGCCGATCAGCTCCCCGCTCGACAGATAGACCGGCGACGAAACCGACATGACGCGTTCGCCGGTCAGGCTGTCCCGCCCGGAAAACGACCGCGTTTTCTGCTGGGCGATCGCCTCGGCGACGTCCGGCGTGCCCGGGCGGAAGCCGGTCAGGATCGACGACGAAGACGAACAGATGACGTATCCGTTGACGCCGACGACCTCAAACTCCATCTTGTCTTTGTCGACGAATTCCTCGGTATAGCGGTGGGCGCCGTCAAAAAACTCGTTTTCCGATTTGTTGATATAGGTCTGAAAGAGCGCCGCGCTGGCGTCTGCCCGCGTTTCGAGCTGGCTGGCCAGGTTGCTGTTTAAGAAATACGATACCGTCACCGAAAAGACAAGGACGGCGACGACCAGCAGCAGACAGATCGGAATCAGGTTGTTCGTGACCCAGCGGCGCTTGATGCCCTGCATACGCTTCATACCGTCTCCTCCTTTCGCTTTCCGGTCTTTGGATGATTTTGCTTTTCAGGGGCTGTCAGTCCACCCATTTATAGCCATAGCCGCGCACCGAGAGCAGGCGGGCCGGGTTGGCCGGATCGTCTTCGATTTTGAGGCGGAGACGCCGGATGTTGACGTCGACGATTTTCGGTTCGCCGAGATAATCGCTCCCCCAGACGGCGTTCAGGATTTCCTCCCGCGAGAGCGCCTTGTTGCGGTTTTCAAAGAAATACTTGATGATGACGAATTCAATCTGCGTCAGCTCGATGAGCTTGCCGCGCTTCGTCAGCGTCCGGCTCCTGAGGTCCAGCCGGAAATCGCCGGAGACGATCGTTTCCACCATGGGCGTAATGGCGACGTCCGGCGCGGACATCACGCGGCGCGCCAGCGCGTCGACGCGCAGCACGAGCTCCGTCGGTGAAAACGGCTTCGGCACATAGTCGTCTGCGCCGATCATCAGACCGGTGACCTTGTCCATCTCCTGCGAACGCGCCGAGAGCATGATGATGCCCATCGAACGGCCCATCTCGCGGATCTTGCGGCAGACTTCAAACCCGTCGATACCCGGCAGCATGACGTCCAGCAGGGCGACGGTGATATCGTCATTTTCGGCGACCAGCTCCAGCGCTTTTTCACCGGTATCCGCCGTCAGAACGTCGTATCCGGCACGAAGCATGTTGATTTCGATAAATTCGCTGATGGCGGGTTCATCTTCCAGAATCAAAACGCGTTTCATACAACCTCCACGATTTCGCCGTCCTGCATGGCACAGCGGATTTTTGTTGGTTTGCAGGGGTCATTTTTCGTTGATGCGCGACGCCCGGGCATATCCGCCCGCAGCCGTCAGAAAAACAAGCCGTTCCCTCGCCTCGTCCACGCCGGAGAGATAGAGATCGGCAGGCACGTTCCCCGACGGCTTCTTCGGCAGCCGGATGGCATATACGCTGCCGTTGTATGTGACGGTCGCGGCGATGCCTTCCAGCTTCGCTTCCTGCATCGCTTCTTCCGAAGGGAAAAGATACAGCGTCAGCAGCTCATACACCATGCCGCCGGCCGTATAGGAAAAGACCACGGCGTTGTATGTGGCGGTGCTGAGTTCACGGATGCCGGCCGTGTCGCGCCATGACGCCGGCAGCAGGAAATACCAGGCGCCGCTGGAATGATGAAAGGTATCGCTCTTCGCGGCGACGCTGCCGTCCGGCTGATAGCCGTACCACCGGATATACTGGCCGCCGGTGACGCCGGAAACGGACGGAATCGCAATCGGAAACTCGAGGTATCCGTCAAAATCGGCGTCGGAAAACGCATACGGAACGGTGCGCTGCGTCTCAAAACTCTGGTGGAACACCTCGGCATACGAGAGGTTTTTCAGCTCGCCGCCCGGCTCGCAGACGAACACATCGGAGAGATATTTGACTGCGCCGGTCGCATCGGTAAACGTGGCGTCTGCAACGGCGGCCGGCATGGTTTCGTTCAGGAAGCCCGTCCGGATGTTGGAAAGGATGCGCGTCCCCTCGCTGAGCGGCGCTTTGCCGCGGCTGACCATCGTCTGGTTCTCGCAGGAGAAGAGCTCGGCGCTGGTTTCGTCGCCGTTGACGAGCAGAATGTCGCACGCGCCGTCGCCGTCGAGGTCAAAGACGGCCAGATCGGTATAGGTCGCCTGCAACAGCTCCAGCGCGCTGCCGTTCCGGATGGCGTAGACATACAGCGCGTATACCGCCGCCGTGTCCAGCCGGACGCTGACGAGCATTTCCACGCTGCCGTCGCCGTCAAGATCGGCGTAATCGATGCGGTGGAACTGATCGCCCGGCAGGTCAAAGGTGCAGAGGGACGTATAGCTGGCGGCGCCGGTTTTCGTATAGAGCGCCGTTCTCAGCCGGAATTCCTTTTGATTGCGGAAGAAGGCGACCGCTTCCGGGATGCCGTCGCCATAGAAATCGACGAACTGCATGGTCAGCCGGTTGTCGCCGGAGACCGGGTTGGTTGTCGCCCATGCGGCAGACGCCGTTTCGGCGTTGACAAGCTTCAATAGCTGCCGGTGCTCCGGTGAAATTTCCGGAAGCGTCAGCAGGTCGGAGCTGTTGAGCATCATGCAGCCAGACAGGCTCAGCGTGATGCAGAACAGAAGCAGCAGAGAAATCCAGCGGCGCATGGCAATCGGCTCCTTTCGTTGCAGAAATGGGGTGCTGGGTGATCAGCGGATGGTTCGTTCACCGGCGGTCGGTCGGCGCGGTCGACGTGGTCGGCGTGGTCGGCGCGGTCGGCGCGGTTGACGCGGTTGACGTGGTCGGCGTGGCCGGCGTGGTCGGCGCGGTTGACGTGGTTGACGCGATTGACGCGGTCGGCACGGTTGACGTGGTTGACGTGGTCGTTCGTCGATCGTCGGCAGCAAGTCCTGTACAACCGGCTGCTTGCGCCGCGGGTCTGAACCAGACCGCATCCATTCCACCGGAATCACCAGCGTTCCAAAGCATCTGTCCCCGGCACAACATAAAAATCCATTCAGATTGTCCGCGAAACCAAATGCTTCCCCAGCATAGGAATACATCTATTATACTACGCCCGCAAACCATTTTCAAGAGGGGAAATATGTACGCATGCAGCTCAGCCGCCCGGTCTCTCACGCGGTGCATCCCCATACTTCGACTTCGCCCGGTCTCTCACGCGGTGTGTCCCTATACTTCGACTTCGCCTGGTCTTTCACGCGGAGTATCCCCATACTTCCGCGCCGCCCGGTCTTTTCCTCGGCGACTCTCCATACTTCGACCTCATCCGGGTTCGCTCCGCTCACCCACCAGCGGGCTTTCCGAAGGAATGCCTGCGTCCCCTCCTCAGGGGAAGGCCTGTTGGCCATCCCCTGTGTTCCGACTGCGGGCAAAGCAAACGCATCCGGTGGGCAATAAGCCAGCGGCCATGCCGCAGGCATAACCGCGTCCCCTATGCAGGGGAAGGTGGAACTTTCTCTGTGCTCCGGAGGTACAGACGAACCGGCATTTCCCCGTGCACCAGAGATACAGACGAACCGGCGTGCACCTGCGGAAAATACGGAAGCGCAGGCACCTGTGTGGTGAACCCCGGCGGATATCATTTCCAACCTCCATCCGTTCACCATACTCCCGGCGCATATCATTTTTCGCATCAAACACTTGCTTTTTTCCGCATTTTCATGTATCATGTTTCCAGAACCAATTTGAAAGGAGATCATTCAGCCATGGAATCTGTTTATCTGATTGCGCCCAAACCCATTGGAACCATCTCGCCGGACATTTACGGCGTCTTTGCCGAGCACATCGGCGGCGTCATTTACGACGGCATCTTCTGCGGAAACGACGCAGAAAACATCCGCGGCTTCCGCACAAAGATCATCGAGAGGTTGCGCGCCATTCACACGCCGCTCATCCGCTGGCCGGGCGGCTGTTTTGCCGAAACATACGACTGGCGCGACGGCGTCGGCCCGCTGGAAAACCGCCCGGTCCGGCTCAGCTGGTGGACGCCGTTCGACGGAAAAACCGAGTCAAACCGCGTCGGGACAGACGAATTTCTCGACTTCTGCGCGCTGGTCGGCGCAGAGCCTTACCTCGCGGCCAACATCACGTCGGCATCGCCGCGCGACATCCGCGACTGGATCGACTATGTGAATTCTCCGGAAGGTTCAACGACGCTGGCAAAAGCCCGTGCGGCAAACGGTCACCCGGCGCCCTATCAGGTAAAGCTCTGGGGGGTCGGCAACGAAAACTGGGGCGGCGGCGGCAATATGACGCCTTCCGGCTATGCCTGTGAATACCGCCGCTATGCAGAGCTCATGGCCAATGCCTCCAAGGGGCTGGAGCTGATCGGCTGCGGCGCCAACGCCTCTGATTTTGCGTGGACCCGCGGCGTGCTTGAAGAGCTGTCGAAAAAAGAGGTGCGGATGGATGGTCTGGCCTTCCATTATTACTGCGGCACCGCCGGCGGCGCCGTGAACTTCACAGACGACGACTGGCGGACGCTCATCGCCAGAGCCGGGGCCATGCAGGATCTGATTGACCGCCACTGGGCGGCCGCACTGTCCTATGGTCTGGAAAATAAGGCAAAGCTCTGCATCGACGAATGGGGCTGCTGGCACCAGGACAACACCGATCTCCTTGCGCCGGATCACCTTTTTGAACAGCAGTCCACCATGCGGGACGCCGTTGTCACGGCGCTGACGTTCAACATCTTCAACAACAACTGTGCAAAAATCCGCCTCTGCGCCGTGGCACAGCTCGTCAACAACATCCATGCACTCTTTCTCGCGCACAAAGATCAGTGCTTCTGCACGCCGACTTACCATGTATTTGACCTGTATCAGACGCATATGGGCGCAGAAGCTGTTGAAACAGCGGCACCGGCGGGCGTCTCGGCGTCGGCATCCATGAAAGACGGACATATGACCGTGACGCTTGCGAATCTCACCCCCGACCGGGATTTCGAGATCAAACTGGAAAGCCTCGGGTTCGCCATCGGACACACCGCCGAAATCGGCCTGCTGGGCGACGGCGACCTCCACGCGCACAACACGTTTGACGCGCCGGAAGCCGTTTCTGTACGCCGTGAATCGACGGAACACTTCGACGGCACCCTGACACTGCGCCGCGGCTCTATCGCCGCAGTCCGGTTTACCGTGCAGTAACCAGTGCACCGGCGCTTGTCCGGCGTTATCACCTCCGCCCGCAGCTGAAAGAAAGCGCTCGCTCGGTTCTGAGACGGCGATAAGAAGAATCTTCTCCGCCCGCTGTTCTCTCTGCGGGCAAAGCAAACGCATCCGGTGGGCAATAAGCCAGCGGCCATGCCGCAGG
>CAJLFQ010000056.1 GCA_905205975.1 uncultured Eubacteriales bacterium
GGAAATTTCGTTTTGGGGGTTGACAAACGCTGGCGGATGGTGTATAATATACCTCGTTGAGCGCAGTAAACACTCACAAATCACAAAAGAATATGGACGCTTAGCTCAGCTGGTAGAGCACTCGCTTGACGTGCGAGTGGTCAGCGGTTCGAACCCGTTAGCGTCCACCAAACCCCTCCGAATAATCGGAGGGGTTTTTCTTTCCTGTTTCGCGTTGTTACTGAACTGATACCATTCTGCTTTGGCTGATGCCCGGATGATGCCTTTTATTCATGCGACGTTAACCACACTTTTCCAGCAGCATGGTATAATTAGGTCAGCTACAAAATAGACATTCCCTCTCAATCAAGGGAATGTTTCCGGTGGCTTTGGCGGGTTGTTTTGCTCCGTTCTTCGGTTTTGCAGCGCAATCCTCCGCCCACTGAAAGCCCATGAAAAAGCCCTGCGCAAAGAAACGGACAGACCATGAAACAGAAGGAAGGTGAACTCATGGAGAATCCGCAAGATTCATCTCCGGCCAAAAACAGCCGCACCATCATTGAGCTGACGCATCTTCGGAAGGTCTTTCAGATCGGCAAAGAGCGCGTTGTCGCCTTGAACGACATTTCGCTCTCCATTCAGGAAGGCGAAATCTGCTGTCTGCTCGGTACATCCGGCTCCGGCAAATCGACGCTTTTGAACATGATGGCCGGGCTGGATAAACCGACCGCCGGTCAGATTGTCATTTGCGGCCAGCATCTTGAAAAGATGAGTGAACGGCGAATCACACTCCTGCGCCAGAAATATATGGGGTTTGTTTTCCAGTCTTACAACCTCCTGCCAAACCTCACCGCCATTGAAAACGTCGCTTTGCCGCTGACGTTCCGCGGTGTCCGTGCCCGGAAGCGGAACCCAATCGCCGTCGCCATGCTGAAAGCGGTCGGACTTGGCAGCCGGATGAAACATAAGCCCACGCAAATGAGCGGCGGCCAGCAGCAGCGCGTCGGTATCGCCCGCGCTTTTGCTGCCAAACCGAAGATCATTTTTGCCGACGAACCAACCGGCAACCTGGACTCCAAAACAACGGTCGAAGTCATGGAAATGATGATTCGGATGGCGCGTGAAAACAAACAGACCATGATCATTGTCACACACGAGCGCAGCATTGCACGCTATGCCGACAAGGTCTATTTCATGCGGGACGGCTGCATCTATCACATCGACCGTGACGCCAGCGGCATGCCGCTGGAACCGGTTGACGAAGCTGCTCCGGCAGAAACACAAGCAATGGCATCCAGCCCGGAAGACACTGCCCGGGTGTCACATCAAAATTGAAACGAGGTAGACAATTATGAGGAACGCTTTCAAGCTGTCTGTCACGCGCAGGACCTTCTGCATACTTCTGGCAATGCTCCTGATCCTCCCGCTCCTGCCGGCAGCCTTTTCGTCTTCGGCCGACAACGGCACTTTTTCTGTCGATGTCAAGGCCTCGCTCCACGCAGGCGCCAAAGGCACAAAACTGTATGTCACCGTTCAGAACAACAGCGCGGCTGCGCTGTCCAATGTGAAAGCTTCACTGGAAACCGATGGCGTTCTTACCTTGGCAGCCGGTGAAACGGCTGAAAAAGAGGTTGCCGCATCGCTCCCGGCAGGCGCCTCCAGAACCATTACATACGCCGTCGATGTTTCGGCTGCCGCACCTTCTTCAACCGTTGTCACAGTGGCTGTCCGCCACGGCGATTCCGCCGCCGAGCGGCACGCTGTTTCTCTGGCTGTCAGCAGCGGCGCAGCAGTCTCGCTGCGTGATGTTTCCTTCAGCCGCAAACTGTATGCCGATACGACCTGCCTAATGACGCTGACGCTGGTCAACGCCGGCTCCGCCGCTGCGACCGATATCAACGTGAACCTCTCCGGTTTTGACGGCAGCGTTGCACTCGACAACGATTCCGCCGCCAAGTACGTCGACCGCATTGAGGCCGGTCAGACGGCGGTTGTCGTTTATCAGATCAAGGCAAACGCTTCCGCTGCGGGGATTTCGACCCTGAAGGCCAACATCTCGTATTCTTCTGAGGGCTTCCCGCCGGAAGAAACGGAAAGCGCTGTCAATGTCCCGGTTTCGACAGTGCCTGACATTGACCCGGATCCGGTTGACGAAACACTGCCGGAGCTGATCATCGATTCTTTCACGGCGGATCCTAAGGTCATCCAATCCGGTTCAACCGTCAAGTTCACCATCAAGGTCATCAACCCCGCTTTCTCCGCGACGAATTCCAAGGTTCGCGTGACCGTGACCGCCTCCAGCGATCTCATGCTGCCCAGCGGACAGAGCAACGTTCTGGTGCTTGATCCGGTCAGCTCGCTGACGCCCCGCACCGGTTCGATCTCTTTTGATGTCAAATCCGGGCTGGAAACACAGATGTGCGAGATCACCGTCCGGCTCGACTACACCGATGCGAACGGAAAAGTCTGTCAGGTCTCCAATACGCAAAGCATCAAAATCAACGGAAAAGGCGGATCCGTGAAACCGGAATCCCGCATTTCCCTTTCCGGCTTCTCCACAAACCCGGCCACGGTTCCAGCCAACAGCCGCTTTGTTGCCTCTTTGATTTACAAAAATGCCGGTACGGTTGATTTTTCCGCCGTGTCGTTCAGCATTGCCAACCTGTCTGCTGACGGCTTCTCCCCCATCGGCGACGGCGCCATCTACAACGCAGGCGCTTTGAAAGCCGGCGCAACCGGGAAAGCAACCTTCACCCTGTATGCCGGTGAAGGGCTGAAACCGGGCGTCAACGAACTGGAAGTTTCCGGCATCTTTACCACTGCTGACGGTGAACAGACAGAATTTTCTCAGAAATTCTTCGTTCAGGTCGCGTACAGCGCCGTTTCTTCCAACGCCCCCAATCTGGTTATTACTTCTGCTACGGCGCCAAACGCCAAAGCCGGTGAAAAAGCAAGCTTGACCGTTGTCGTCGAGAATCGCGGCAAAGGCACTGCCGAAAACGCCGTCCTCACCGTCAGCGGTCTCAGCGCCTCCGGCATCATGCTGCAGGATACACTGGACACCTTCACCGTCGGCACGCTGAAAGCCGGCGCCAAAAAAACGCTTGTCATCCCGCTGAAAATCAGCAAGGAATGTGCTGCATATACGCCGCTTGAACTGACTCTGAAGCACAGCGCCTCTGCGGACGCCGCTGCACAGACCATTTATCTGTCGGTTACGCCTTCTGAGGATTCCCCAACCGGTGACGATGATGTTTCTCTGCCGCGCGTCATCGTTGACACCTATACGATTGACCCGGAGACCGCGCAGGCGGGCGGCAACTTCCTGTTCACCTTCACACTGAAAAACACCAGCAAGACGCTGGCCATCACCAACTTCAAGATTACGATTTCTTCTGCCGACGGTATTTTCACGCCTGTTTCCGGCAGCAACACCTTCTATACGGAAAGCATCGGCCCCGGCGCAACAAGTGAATACAGCATTCAGCTCAACGCCAAAGCAGCGGCTGAGCAGAAGAGCTATCCGATTTCCATCGCGGTTGAATACGAATACGGTAAAGGCAAAAGCTTCTCCGGCTCCGAAGAAATCAACGTTTATGTCATTCAGCCGATTCGTCTGGAGTTCTCCAACATCAACTATCAGCCGTCGGCCATGAGCGGCGAATCCATCTATCTCTCGCTCTCCTATTTCAACAAGGGCAAGAGCCCGCTGAACAACCTGACGGTCTCTATGGAAGGCGATTTCATGCTTTCTGAAGGCGATCAGTTTATCGGCAACTTCCCAGCAGGCAGCAGCGACTACTTTGAAGCGCAGCTCTTCCCCATGAACGTCGGCACCGTGACCGGCACGCTGGTCTTCACATTTGAAGACGACGCAGGTAATCAGCAGCGCAAAGAGGTACCGATTACCGTGGACGTCATGGAAAACACCGATCCGGTTGGACCGATTGATCCGGTGGATCCGATTGACCCGGTGGATCCGGTGGATCCGAACGAACACAAAGGCATCGCATGGTACTGGTGGGTTGCCGGCGGCGTCGCTGTCGCTGCACTCCTGACCGTTGCAGTCGTCCTTGTTGTTCGCAAGAAGAAGAAAAAGGCCGCGGCAGATGAATGGAGCAACTGATGCACCTGCGCGCTCCATGCATTCAATTCTATGGAAAGAAGAGTTTTCACGCATTAAGCGATTGAAAACGCGGTCACATCGATGAAAAAATGGGATATTTTCACGTTCGCCTTTCACAACTTCATGCGGCGGAAAACCAGAAGCGCCCTGACCGTTCTGGGCGTTGTGATCGGGACGGCAGCAGTTGTCATCATGATTTCCATCGGCGTCGGCATGAATGTCGGGTTTGAACAGCAGATCAGTCAATGGTCCAACCTGCGGCAGATCAACGTCTATAAAAACTACGGCTACAACGACGACGGCAGCCAAACCACCGTCATCGGCAAGATGAACCGTGAAGGGCTGGAAGCCATCCGTCAGATTCCGCACATCACAGCTTCAACGCCTCAGACCAACGTCTACGCGACGCTCGTGATGGGACGCAAGCAGGCTTCAATCAGTTTTATCGGCATCGATGTCTCGCAGATGCAGGCGCTCGGCTATACCATCGGAGAAGGCCGTCTGCTCGATGAAAACGATGTCGGCAAGGATACGTTTATCATGACATACAATGTTCCGTTTCTGATTTCAAGCCCAAAAAAACCGGTCTACTGGTACGACCCGGACTACGGAGAACCGCACCCGTTTGACGCGCTGGAGCAGACATTCAAGATGACTCTGGATAATTCCTATCGCACAGGCCCCCAGGATTTGAGCAAGCCGAAGACAAAGCTCTACAAAGCGCACTGTGCCGGCATTCTCCAGCAGAAGCCGGAAGGGACCTATGAAGACACCTGCATCTACATGGACATAGACCTCCTCCTCAAATACCGGAAGGAATATCAGAAAACCAGCAGCGACGGGTTCAAGTTCAGTCCGCAGCCTTTCGGCAAAGGCGGCAATGACGCCGACAAGGATCTCTATGATCAGTTCATCGTCCTTGTGGATGAGACCAAGAACGTACAGGATGTTGAAAAACAGATCCGTGCGCTCGGATACAACACCGACAGCTCGATGAGCTACCTGACCGAAATGCAGGAGCAATCCAAATTCCTGCGGACCATCCTCGGCGCTATCGGCATCATTGCCTTCTTCGTCGCTGCACTGAGCATCACGAATACGATGATCATGTCAATCTACGAACGGACGCGCGAAATCGGCGTCATGAAAGTGCTTGGCTGCCGCGTCCGCGACGTGCGCTCCATGTTTCTTGTCGAGGCGGGCATCATCGGTCTCGTCGGCGGAATCTTCGGCGTTTTCCTGAGCTACGGGGCTGCTGCGCTGCTCAACTACCTCGGCAAAGACAGCGGCGGCATTCTGGGATATTCCACCGGCGGTGCGAATATCTCCGTCATCCCGCCCTGGCTGTCGCTCGTTGCGCTGGCACTCGCCTGCTGCGTCGGCATCGTCTCCGGTCTCTACCCGGCCATCCGCGCGACACGCCTTCCGGCCTTGGAAGCGCTCAAAAACGAATAAACAAAAGAAACCCGCTGTACAGACTGTACAGCGGGCTTCTTGATGCACTGGAATGTTTTTGCTGTTTATTTGCCCATCAGGCGTTCGTGATTGACAGCCTTCGACAGCATTCGACATTTTTGACGTTATTCGTATGCTATAATTAATTTAAAGAATGGTTTATGTGATTTTGTTCGTTTGTCTACGCACCATTGTTTTCAAAGTGAGGAGGTAAATCAAATAGCTTCGTTCGGATTTCAGTCTTATTCAATTGGTTCCCGCACAGTACATCTCAAATGGATCAAAACAAACCATACCCAAATTCGTCTCGTCAGACCTTCAGGAACAGATAGCGTTTACTCGTATTGCTCATCTCATCCTGGAACGTATGGCATTAACGGAACGTTTTATTGCACATCTTCTGGCATTCCATCTGGCTATTCTGTTGGAGATATTCATCGAATATCTCTTTATAATGCAAACTTGGGTTCTTCTCCGGCAACCTCTGTTCGTCCGTTTGGCGAAGTCAATGTCGACAACACTTTTTTTATGTATTGTCAGCGTCAGCCAACTACGTCCATCCCTTATATCGTCGGTTCCGATCAATTTCAAGGGAATATTTCAGCCTATCGTTTTCAAGGGCAACACGCTTTGGAGTTGACAAATCTTCGATGGGCTGTTGGAGGATTTGGTCTCTATTTGGATAGTCCTATTTCAAGTGCATCTCAGTACAACAACCTTTTAACTGCTGAAAACGCATGGAGTGGTTTTAAAGCCATTGCTCCACGCGCTGCCATCTTTTATATTGGCGGTTCAGCGGTTAGTGAAAACATTGTTTTATTCACGGTCTTTGCAGATACGCAGTTATATAGCGGAACGTCTTCTACCCTCAGCTCCCGTTCAGGCGGCGTTACTCCGTATGAACTGCGTTCTATTATTAAAGATATTTTTCCGACTGCGACATCACATGGCGTTATCTTAGACGGTGGTAGTTCAACCGGAATTGCATATAAAAATGCATCTGGTGGTTTGTACGCGCAAATGGTTGGAACATACGCGGACACAACAATTGTTACATCTATGTGATATCTTCATTCGAATATATTTTCTTTTACTAACAAAAATGAGGTGATCTTGTGATTCTCGCCAAACGACGGATTCTATTGTTTTCTTTGTGTTGTTTGCTACTGCTATCATGTACGTTGTTATTTGCCGGTTGTCGACAGTCACATAAGGATTCCTTGCAATCCAGCACAATAGAACAGTTGAATACAGCCAACCATCCCACTTCTACAGAATTCACATTTCCATCTTCCTCCTTGCCGCCTGCATCAACCACGGCTGCACCGGTTCTGCCCGCGCCTTCATATGCGTCCGAAATGGATGAGCACGGCACAGTTGTCCACGTGACGATAGACTCCTCGGCAGGCTGGAATGTGTTTGCCTCGGATTTCAATACGGACCGAGCCGGATTCGCCGTTCCGCTTGACGTCTGCATCAGTGGGATGCTTTCGTTTGATGGGATGACGTTTACAACGCTCGCAGACGGCTTCTCCGGACGAATTTACGGTTCTGAGCGTATGGAATCCGACCCCTCAGAAAAAGGCGTTTTGCCTGCTGTCAGCGGTTCAGACGGTATCTACGGGGGAAATGACGGCATCTGCGGGTTCTCTGATATCCGTGCCGTTTCTGATGGACGCTCGCTTTTTGGCGGTCAGACAGGTGATCTGACGGTTGAAGATCTTTCGTTCTGCGGGATTTCGTACACCGGAGAATCTGCGCCGTCCAACACATGGGCCGGCATTCTCTGCGGCGACGCCAGCCATCTCACCATACAGGATGTCCTGATGACAGGGTGTCTCTTCCGCAGCCTCTATGAACAGGCGCCGGGGATGCTTCCGGCTGTTCCCGATTGTCTCCTGACCGGCACAGCGGATCAGCTCACGCTGACGCGTTTTTACGCCGGGAACTGCACAATGGTCGGTCCGGGCAATCAGGGGCTGCTCTTCAAAACGGTTCGCGGAGATGTTCAGGCGTCCTCGGTTTCGCTCTTCGGCTGCTCGGTGACCGGCGTATACGACGATTACGGACCGGAGGTGTCGCTGTTCGGTTTCCAGGTCGGCGGAACAGCAGCGCTTGAACGCCTCTGTGTCTACGACTGCCGCACCTATGGGTTCAACGTCTCGACGTTCGGATGGCTGAACGGAATCAGCCGGATGAAGGACATTGCGATTGAGCAATGTTCGCTGCTCGCGCCGCACGGTCATACCGTACACGCCGGTGCAGCCAATCTGTTGTTTGCCCGGTCGAACCGAGACAATATAGAGTCGATGAACGAATCCGCACCCGCGGATTTGGAAGATCTGCTGCTTGACAAGGTCCGGATGGAAAATGTAATCTGCTCGAACAGTCAGGCTGCGTTCTCTGGCAAGGATTTCGACTGGTATGCAAAGCGCGGCGTACTGATTGAGAACTGTCTCGCCGTAACGGACGGCCCTGTGGCGCGTTTTTATCAGAGCAAGCATTAAAATTCCGGCAAAAAAGCCCGCTGTACAGTTTGTACAGCGGGCTTTTTGATGTACTTGATCGTTCTGCTGTTTATTTGCCCATCAGGCGTTCATGAATGGAGGCAGCGGCTTTTTTACCGGCGCCCATTGCCAGGATGATGGTCGCGGCGCCGGTGACGGCGTCGCCGCCGGCATAGACGCCGTCTCGCGTGGTCGCCATAGCGTCATCGACGACGAGGCAGCCCTTGCGGTTCGTCTCCAGACCTTTTGTCGTGGAACGAATCAGCGGGTTCGGCGTGGTGCCGAGCGCCATAATGACGGTATCGACGTCCAGCCGGTATTCCGAGCCTTCGATTTTGATCGGACGGCGGCGGCCGGAGGCATCCGGTTCACCCAGCTCCATGCGGTCGCAGATCATGCCGTTGACGCGGCCCGTTTCATCGCCGACGATTTTCGACGGATTCGTCAGGTACAGGAAGGTGATGCCCTCTTCTTTGGCGTGGTGGACTTCTTCACGGCGTGCCGGCATTTCTTCGGCGGAGCGGCGGTAGACGATATAGACATTTTCGGCGCCAAGGCGCTTGGCACAGCGCGCCGCGTCCATGGCGACGTTGCCGCCGCCGACAACGGCGACAGAACGGCTCCGTTTGACAGGCGTATCATAGTCTTCGCGGTAGGCCTTCATGAGGTTGATGCGGGTCAGGTATTCGTTCGCAGAGTAGACGCCGAGCAGCGATTCGCCCTCGATGCCCATGAACATCGGCAAGCCGGCACCGGTGCCGATGAAAACCGCTTCAAATCCCTGTTCGGTCAGTTCATCGAGCGAAAGCGTACGGCCGATGATCATATCGGTCATGATTTTGACCCCGGAATCTTCCAGCGTGCGGACTTCCTCCGCGACGATGCTCTTGGGCAGACGGAATTCCGGAATGCCGTAAATCAAAACGCCGCCAGCGGCATGGAAGGCTTCAAAAATGGTCACGTCATAGCCCAGTTTTGCAAGGTCTCCGGCACAGGTCAGTCCGGCAGGGCCGGCGCCGATGACGGCGACCTTATGGCCGTTTTTCGCTGGGACAGCGGGTGTTTCTGCGCCTTTGGCACGTTTGGTGTCGGCAACGAAGCGTTCCAGCCGGCCAATGGCCACCGGCTCGCCCTTGATGCCGCGGACGCATTTGCTTTCGCACTGCGATTCCTGCGGGCAGACGCGGCCGCAGATCGACGGCAGTGCATTCGTCTGTTTGATGATATCATAAGCGTCATCTAAAGCGCCTTCCCGGATTTTGGCGATAAAATCCGGAATGCGCACGTTAACCGGGCACCCGGAAACGCACGGGCGGTTTTTGCAGTTCAGGCAGCGTTCTGCCTCTTCCTGCGCCATAGCGGCCGTATAGCCGCTGCTGACTTCTTCAAAATTATGGTTGCGGACGTCCGGCTGCTGCTCGGGCATCGGAACCTTTGTGGGTGAAAGATTAGGCATGGCGGTTCCCTCCAGTCAGACGGCAATTGTGCTTCATATTGTATGCTTCTTCTTCCTGGTAGAAGCGGTTGCGGCGCATCAATTCGTCAAAATCAACCTGATGGCCGTCAAAATCCGGACCGTCTACGCAGGCAAATTTTGTCTGCCCGCCAACGGTGACGCGGCATCCGCCGCACATCCCGGTGCCGTCAATCATGATGGGGTTCAAACTGACAAGCGTCTTGACGCCGAACGGTTCCGACGTTTTGGAGACAAATTTCATCATGGGAACCGGGCCAATGGCAATGACCAGATCATAGCCGCCGTCAGCTTCGAGCAGTTCGCGCAGAGCATCGGTCACGAAGCCCTTTCGGCCATATGAGCCGTCGTCGGTTGTGACAATCAGGCTGTCACAGACGGAGCGGAATTCATTTTCAAGGATCACAATGTCTTTGCTGCGGAAGCCGGTAATGGCCGTAACCGCTGCGCCTGCTTCATGCAGTGCCTTGGCCGCCGGATATGCGATGGCGCAGCCGACGCCGCCGCCGACCACAATGGCGCGCTTGACGCCTTCGATTTCGGTCGCGTTGCCGAGCGGGCCGACAACGTCGGCCAGGCAATCGCCTTCGTTCATGGCTGCAAGCATTTTGGTCGTGCTGCCAACCGGCTGGAAAATAATCGAGATGGTGCCTTCCGTCCGGTCATAATCGGCGATGGTGAGCGGTACGCGTTCCCCGTGATCGTCGATCCGGAAGATGATAAACTGTCCTGCTTTTGCCTTCGTGGCAATGTACGGCGCATAGATCTGCATAAACATGACCTGATCGTTGAGCGGCCGTTTTGAGAGAATTTGAAACCTTTGCATGTATCTGCCCTTCTTTACCGTCCTACGGGGCGCCGGTTCAAAGCGCCCGCCTACAGTTGATGTTTCTCTATTATACACGATATTGTGTCATTTTGCAAGTTATCCCATTCGACCTGAAGCGGTTTTTCCGTTCAGGGTTTGGATACCGCATCGAATCAGCGTCTGCCTGTTTTCCGGCAGTTGGGCGCCGGATGCGCCTTCGTCTGCCGGCCTGTTTGCGGCGCAGTGTTTTTGCCACGGCCTTTTGCCGTTCCGGACGGGTGCTGCTCTCCTGCGCGTTCCGGGATCAGACAATTCGGACCGGAGCCAATCAGGTCTCTTCTGCCCGCCTGAATCAGCGCCGCGCGGACAAGTGCTTCATTCTGCGGCTTTTTCCATTGCAGCAGCGCGCGCTGCATCGCTTTCTCCTCCGGTTTTTCGGCGACATAGACTTCTTTCCCCGTCCGCGGGTCGATGTGCGTATAAAACATGCAGGTGGAAATGGTACCAGGGGTCGGATAGTAGTCCTGCACCTGCTCCGGGTTGATATTCTCATGGTGCAGGTATTCGGCCAGCGCGATGGCATCCGCCAGCGTACTGCCCGGATGCGAGGACATCAGGTATGGCACAAGGTACTGCTTCAGCCCATATTTTCTGTTTTTTTCTTCGTATTTTTTCTTGAAAGCGCGGAAAACTTCAAACTGCGGCTTATTCATGTAGCCAAGCACATTTGCGGAACAGTGTTCCGGCGCCACCTTCAGCTGACCGCTGATGTGGAATCGAACCAAATCGTCAAAAAAGCGCTCATCCTCGTCGTAAACGAGGTAATCGAAGCGGATGCCGCTGCGGATGAACACCTTTTTGATGCCGGGGATGCGCCGCAGTTTGGCCAGCAGTTCACGGTAGTCGCTGTGATCGACAATCAGGGCGTCGCATTTTTTAGGGGCCAAGCAGCTCTTATCGCGGCAGAGACCCATTTTCTGCTGTTTGGCGCAGGAGGGCTGGCGGAAGTTTGCCGTCGGGCCGCCGACGTCATGGATATACCCTTTGAAGTCCGGCAAGGTGGTCAGCAGTTTCGCTTCTGCCAGAACGGATTCATGGCTGCGAACCCGGATGAAACGCCCCTGATGGAAGGCAAGCGAGCAGAAAGAACAGTTGCCAAAGCAGCCGCGGACATGGGCAATGGAAAACTTGACTTCGTCAATCGCCGGAACGCCGCCCTGCTCTTTGTAGGAAGGATGCCACGCCCGGCAGTACGGGAGTGAGGCCACATAGTCCAATTCATGCTGCGTCAGCGGCAGCGCTGGCGGGTTTTGAACCAGAAAGAGATTTCCATGCCGTTGAACAATGGCGCGCTGACTGGTAAAATCCTGTTCCCGGTATTGCTGGCGGCACGCTTTGGCATACTCAGCTTTGGATGCAGGCGTCTGATCCCGGCATTTTTCATACGGTGCGCATTCAACCTCTTCAAACGCAGACCGCCCTTTTTCGCGGCTGACAAAGCAGGTGCCGCGCACGGAGGTAATCTGATGCACCGGAATATGTCTGTCCAGCAGGTCAGCGATTTCCGTAATGGAGTGTTCGCCCATGCCATAGCTCAGCAGGTCGGCACCGGATTCAATCAGAACCGACGGCCGGACTGCATTGTCCCAGTAATCATAGTGGGCAAAGCGGCGAAGCGATGCTTCCAGACCGCCCAGAATGATCGGGATATCCGGCCATTTCCGCCGCGCTGCCTGCGCATAAACGATGACAGCGCGATCCGGGCGCAGTCCGGCACGCTTGCCCGGCGAATACCAGTCTTCGCTCCGGCGGCGTTTGGCGGCCGTATAATGTGCGACCATCGAATCAATGTTGCCGGAAGAGACAAGCACGCCCAGACGCGGTTCCGGGAATGGGATCCGGACATCTGCGCCATGCGTTTCCGGCTGGCAGAGCATACAGACCCGATAGCCTTCCCCTTCCAGAACGCGGCTGATGATGGCTGCGCCAAAGGACGGATGATCTACATAGGCGTCTCCGCAGATGTAGAGGAAATCATAATAATCCCAGCCGCGTGCTGTCATTTCTTCGTAGGATACCGGCAGGAACTCCGTCCCGAGGCGCGCATACTGGTCGAAAGAATCGTGCATCGATTGAACCTCCTTCAGACGCCGCCAAAGGTTTCCATATGGCAATGCTGCGGAACGGGCCACGCCATTCCGCAGCAAATTACAGCGTCTTTCGTTGGAATTAGTATACCACAAATGCGGTTTCCTTGTCAATTCCCCGCTCGGAGCCTGCGGACAATGTAGGCAATCACGTCTTCCGGCGTTGGCCGTTCACCTGAAAAAGGAACGTTCGACCACACTTCACGGTATGCCGGTTTGCCGTAGGCTTCGTCAATGGCGCGCTGAATCTCCGCCCGGACTTCTGCCAGGCTTTTGCCTTCCCGTTCCGCAACCTTTTGCAGAGCCAAAAGCGCTTCGTCATCTGAGATCATTTTTCTGCCTCCCGCACGTAGTTTGTGCAGGTGCAGACGTACATGATACGAAAGACTTGCTGGAAGCGTATGGGTGGATGCTTATGCCGAAAGCAGTGCTTTCAAAAACAGGATCGCGGCGCGATAGCCTTCAAAGCCCATGCCGGCAAACGTTTTCCGGCACGCCATCCCGGCATAGGAGATCCGCCGGAACGGTTCCCGCGCCTGAACGTCCGAAAGATGCACTTCGACCGCGGGTAAGCCAACCGCTTTCAGCGCGTCAAGAATCGCGATGCTGGTATGCGTATAGGCCGCCGGGTTGATGACGATCCCGTCGCAGCGCTCGAAAGACTGCTGGATCCAATCCACCAGAACGCCCTCGTGGTTGGACTGCCGGATATCGACCGATACGCCTGCTTCCTCAGCCGCTGATTGGATAAACGCGCAGAGTGCCTGATAATCCTGTTTGCCGTAGATATCCGGTTCCCGGATCCCGAGCATATTGAGATTCGGCCCGTTAATGACCAGAAGCTTCATAAAAATCCTCCAGAATCTGCTCAGCCGTCTCCGCAGGCGAGCCGTTGTTCGCCACCGCCACGTCGCAGGCCAGCGCATACAGCGGGCTGCGATATTCGAGCATGGCACGCAGAGCGGTCTGACCGGCAGACAGCGGCCTTCCAGCCGTCTCCAATTGTTCAACCGGACGCTGAAGCCAATAGACGCGTCCGTTCTGCCGAAGGGCTGCCCGGTTTTCTGCGGTCAGGATGGTTCCGCCGCCGCACGCGATGACAAGCCCCTTTTTCTTACCCGCTTCCGCAGCGGCTTCAGCTTCCAGCTTTCGGAAAGCCGGTTCGCCATAGCGTTCAAACAGAGCCGGAACCGTCATCCCTGCGCGCGCCTCGATTTCGGCATCCAGATCCACCAGTGTGCGATTCATCCGTTCCGCCAGCATTCTGCCGATGGTCGTCTTGCCGCAGCCCGGCATTCCGACGAGGACCACGTTGCAGACGGAAGCGGACAGCATTTGATAGACCGATTCCAGTTTGTTGTCCGGAAGCGAACGGCCGCAAAACATTTCGTACGCTTTGGCTGCCTGTGCCGTCAGCATATAGAGACCGCCTGCATACGGCATACCGCGCTCAGCCGCCTCGGAGAGTAAACGCGTCCGCAGCGGGTTGTAGATGACATCCAAAACGGCAGTACACTGCGGAAACTGATCCAGTGATACCGGGATGCCGTCGTTTCCGGGGTACATCCCTACCGGCGTTGTGTTGATCAGAACTTCCGCCTGCGCCGCACGGTTCAGATGCGCATACGTAACTGCACCCGTGCGGGAAACGACTGTCATTTCCGCAGCACCGGCATCACTGACCACTGCCTGCGCTGTCAGCGATGTGCCGCCGGTTCCCAAGATAGCAACCCGCTTACCGGCAAAGCCAATGCCCGCACGATGCGCCATGGCTGCAAAGCCGGCATAGTCGGTGTTGTCGCCATAGAGCGTGCCGTCCGGCTGCCGACGTATGGTATTGACGCTGCCGATTTTCCGCGCAGTTTCTGACAGCGCAGCACAGAATGGAATCACTGCCTTTTTGTATGGAATCGTGACATTCAGTCCGCAGAAATCACCGTGCGTAAGAAACGCGCCCAGTTTTTCCGGCGGCAGACTCACCAGCTCATAACCATATGCGCCAAACGCGCGATGAATTTCGGCAGAATAGCTATGCCCCAGCTTTTCGCCGATCAAACCGTACTGCATTGCTTCACCCCTCTGAATAGCTGCCCAAAAATACAAACTGTTCTGCGCCGGCAGCCAGCTCGTCCAGCAGGGAAAGCACCGACGGCGAGCAGACGGACGCTTCCATATCGAAGTAAAAGCGGAACTCAAAATCACTGCCCGGCACCGGTCTGCTCTCCAATTTCGTCAGATTGACGCCCAAAGCGGAAAACTTTGCAATGACCGCATACAGTGCGCCCGGTTTGTGTGGAAGCGCCATCATCAGGCTGATGCGGTTGGCACCCGGGTAAATCTCCAGCTTTCTGGAGATGCAGAGAAAGCGTGTGTAATTCCCGTCGCTGTTCTGGATGTTTTCGGCGGCGGCGTGCAGCCCATAGAGCGATGCGCAGCAGCGCGAAGAAATAGACGCACAGTCTTTGCGGCCGGACGCGGCA
>CAJLFQ010000057.1 GCA_905205975.1 uncultured Eubacteriales bacterium
AGCCCTTTTTGCCTTCTGTCGCGGGCTTCGGCTTGACATGCGCCTGATAATAGGAATACGTCATCGTTTCCTGATCGGAAATCACCCGCGCCTCGGTCACAGAGCAGATGAACATACCGTGCGTGTCCAGATCGATGTACTGTTCGACCTTGAGCGACAGGAAGGAATTGATGTACTTCGGCAGGAAGGCCAGCCCGTTGTCTGCGCGCAGAACCGGCAGATGCTCGAACTTGTTGACCGTTCGGCCGCTCTGGAAGCCGAGCGTTTCAAAAATGCTGAACGGTGCGTCCACGGACAGGCAGTTGACGTTCATGATGCCCGTCTGCCTGATCACATGGTGCGAGTAGTTCTGTTTGTTGATGCAGACGGCCACGCGGTTGGGGGCGTTCGTGATCTGCGTCACCGTGTTAACGATCAGGCCGTTGTCCTTGCTGCCGTCGCTGCACGTCACGGCGTACAGGCCATAGCCGATGTTGAACAGCGCCGCCATATCGTGTTTGTTGGCGGTATCGCCGTTCTGCGCCACATAATCCCGGGTCAGCTCTCTGGCCAGCGCATCGACCTGCGCGCTGCTCTCTTCGCTGAGCGCCGACAGGATTTTGACGGTGGTGTCGGCGTACGTCAGGTTTTTGCAGCTTTCCAGCATGGATTTCATCGTCTTTGCGGCGAGCGGCGCCCACGAGCCGTTTTCGATCAGGGCGACGGTTTTGTTTTTGAAGCCGCGCTCCGTCAGATGGTGGATGAATTCCTTCATAAAGGGGAAGATATCGGCGTTATACGTCGTCGTCGCCAGCACGAGCTTGCTGTAACGGAAGGCATCCGCCACCGCCTTCGACAGGTCGGTGCGCGCCAGGTCATGAACGACGACCTTCGGGCAGCCGCTGACGGTCAGCTTGTCTGCCAGCAGTTCAACCGCCTTCTTGGTGTGTCCATAGACGGAGGTATAGGCGATCACGATCCCTTCGCTCTCCGAACCGTAGGACGACCAGATCTGGTACAGGTTCAGATAATCGCCCAGATTTTCTTTCAGCACAGGGCCGTGCAGCGGACAGATCGTCCGGATGTCCAGACCGGCGGCCTTTTTGAGCAGCGCCTGCACCTGTGCGCCGTACTTGCCGACGATGCCGAAATAATACCGGCGGGCCTCATCCGCCCAGTCCTCCTGCGCGTCCAGCGCGCCGAACTTGCCGAACCCGTCCGCAGAGAAGAGCACTTTGTCCCTGCTGTCATACGTCACGATGACTTCCGGCCAGTGTACCATCGGCGCCGTGACGAACGTCAGCACATGACTGCCCAGCGAAAGCGTATCGCCCTCGCCGACGACAATCCGGCGCTCCGCAAAATCCGTGCCGAAATAGTTTTTCATCATGGCAAACGCCTTGGCAGACGAAACGACGACTGCTTCCGGGTATGCGTTCAGAAACTGCCGGACGTTGGCGGAATGATCCGGCTCCATGTGCTGAACGATCAGGTAGTCGGGCGTTCTGCCGTTCAGCGCCGCGGCCAGATTGTCCAGCCACTCATGGGTAAAATGCTGATCCACCGTGTCCAGAACCGCGGTCTTTTCGTCGAGGATCAGGTAAGAATTGTACGCCATGCCGTTCGGAACCGCATACTGCCCTTCGAACAGATCGGTTTCGTGGTCATTGACGCCGATGTATCGGATATCGTTTGTAATGTTCATGGGAACTCCTTTGCTTTTCTGTCTGCCAGTTTAGAATTCCACCACCAGGATGGTGTGGAGATCCAGCCGGTCAAGCGTGACGCGGCGCATATCGCCGGTCCATTCGGTGTGGTCGGGTTCGATCATGATGCGCTTCGGCGTCTGTTCGGTATGGATTTCCACCGTCAGCGGGCCGATAGACGGCACTTCGCTGTATCCGCGGATATTGGCCACCTCATGCGGGCCGCCGTAGTTCAGCAGGTGGACAAACAGTCTGCCGTCCCGCTCCGTCAGCGTCATTTCGGCATACGCCGAGCCCTGCACCGTAACCGTCGGCTGGTAGAGCGCAGACGCCAGCGATTTCCAGAACCGTTTGGCGCAGCTCGTCCGGTTCTGCGGATACGCTTTGCCGATGTCCAGCGCCAGCGACGTGATACGTCCTTTGCCGCAGGCTCTCGTCACCGCTGCCGGATAAGGGCCTTGTTTCTTGTTGTTGTCCAGATAGCAGTTGCCCGCCAGCACATCGCCTTCAGCCGGCGTCAGGTCGGCAAACCGCACATGCATCGGCGCAACGACGCCTTCCGATTCGAGGAAGACGTTCTTTTCTGTCTCTTCTCCGAGATCGAACCCGAACCGCTTCGCGGTGTCCGGCGCAGCCAGAATCAGGCTGCCGCCGTTTTCGACGTACGCTTTCAGCGCCGCCATACTGGCATCCGACAGCGCTTCTGTCCGGCCGAGCATGACGAGCTTGTAGTCGGAAATGCGGTTCAGGTGATGCGATTCGATCACTCCGCAGGACATGCCGCAATCCTGCGCCAGATGGATCAGCCCTTTGGCGGATTCCATTGTGGCGCCAATTTTGCCGAAAATTGCATTTTTGTCGGCGTTGTATGCCTCTGTCGGCACAAAAACAGCCGTCTCGTGTTTCAGCTTCGCGCCCTTGGCACACGGTTCCCTTGCGCGGACGAATTCGGCCGTCTGTTTCCACATCGGGATCGCCCATTCTTGCACGGTGCCGCCGCCGCCAAACTGCTGGTTATAGAACTGGAACCCGCCGCCGAGCGACATGACGTATGCCGCTTCCTGTTTCAGCTGTCCGATTTCCTTCGTGCTGTGTGTGCTGGAGCCATTCCAGTCTCTGATTTGGAAGCCCCAAGCCATCAGATCCCACGGGATCCCCTGGCAGGCGAGGAAACGCCCCTGAAAACGTGCGGTATTGACGGAATCCATCGGGGAAAAGTCGCCGGAGAGGAAGTCGACCGGCGCCGTCGGTTCCGTCACGGATTCCGTGGAATACACCCAGTTGCTTGTGATCTGGAAATTCGGCGCTTTCGCCTTGACCGCTTGGATATAATGGGTGAGATAGTCAAAAAAGCCTTTCCGCAGGAAGGCAAGGTAATCGGCATAGCCGTCTTCGCCGGGCTTCGGCGCCGGTTTGTCAGAAATCTTCCGCCATGCCGCAAGCGCCATCGGAGAGTAGTCCAGCTCCAGTGCCCAGCATTCGCCGTCGACCCATGCGCCGTCCAAGTGCCAGTCGAGCGCCAGCTCCGTCAGCTGCGGGATGAGCAGGCCGTCTGCATATCCGCCGAAAACGGACATTTTCTCTTTACTGACGGTGCCGTCCGGCTTGACGGCCGCCCATTCCGGGTGCAGCTCCGCCGCACGGCAGTCAAAGACGCCGGAGTGGTGCGCATACAGCGCGATATCGCGTTCTGCCGTCAGTTCACGCCACATTTTCACCTGGTCGCCCAGCATGATGGGCGCCGGGTTGCCGACCTTTGTCGGATAGGAGGAATAGCCGGGATGCCCCTTGGTGTCGATCTGCACATAGTCCGGCCGGACTTCGTCGAGCAGCCGGGCGATGACGTCCGGCCGCATCTCTTCTGCGACACGGCTTTCCGCCCCGGCGTGGAAATCAAAATGGAGGCCAAAAAAGGAATCTCTGCGTTTCTTCATGCTGGTTCTCCTTTTCACCTTTTGAAGATTGCAGGCATCTCGCCCGCAGATATATTATAGCATATCGCGCCGGTGAAATGTTGAATTTTTCCGCAGGGGAATGCAGATTTTTTCGCACGGTTCCGCTGGATGCACGGACAGAAAAAGAGCCTTCTCCGAAGCCGGAGAAGGCTCTTTGGGCTGTTATCTGCACGCCGCTTCCAGCGCCGCAAGGTCGCCGTTTTGAATGGCGGAAAGATGTTTGGCGATGGTCTCCCTGTCCCAGTTCCACCATTGCAGGGCTTCCAGCTTTTCGATGGTCTGTTCGTCAAACCGCTTCCGGATCGGTTTCGCCGGAACGCCGCCGACAATCGTGTAGGGTGGGACTTCCTTCGTGACGACGGCTCTTGTTCCGATGATGGCCCCGTCGCCGATGGTGACGCCGGACAGAACGACGGCCTCATACCCGATCCAGACGTCGTTGCCGACGACGATGTCGCCTTTGTTGTCCCATGCAGAGCGGATATCCTTGCCGTCCAGCCCCCACGCTTCAAAGAAGATCGGAAACGGGTAGGTCGAAAGCGACCGCATGGTGTGGTTGGCACTCGTAAACAGGAACTTCGCACCGCATGCGATGGAGCAGAATTTGCCAATTTTCAGCTTGTCGCCGTTGACCGGATAGTGATACAGCACGTTGTTTTTTTCAAAGTCGCGCGGGTCATGCACGAAATCGTTGTACATCGTGTAATCGCCGATTTCGATATTCGCCCCGGAAACAACCGCATTCAGATAGACCGTCTGCGGGTCTCTGGTGCGCGGATAAATGATTTTTGCCATATGCAATGCTCCTGATTCATCCACTTTTCCGCCGTTACAGCAGGTTTTCCCACCGGACCTGCGTCCAGCCGGTTGTATCGAACGCCGCGCGGACGGCGTCGCACATATATTGCAGCTTCGCCCGGATGGCGGGCGCCTGAATCAGCGATCTGGCTTCCGTGCCGTGCGTCATGAAATACTCCATGATGCGCGCCCGGTCTTCGCGCGCATCGACGCGGGCATAGGTATCGACAAAATAGACGCCCTCGCTGCCGTCGCCGAAGAACGTCCAGCGCAGCGGATCCGGCTGGGCGCTCGACGGATCAAAGTAGTATGAAAATCCGTCCGGGTTCATCACCGACCAGCGCGCATCGTCAAACGCATTGGCCGTTTTCTGCACGATTTTGTTCTCCGTGGCGTGCCAGATTTCATGGCAGATCGTTCCTTCCAGGTCAAACGTCACCCGGATGTCCAGCACGATATTCTGCCATGCGCCGTGCTCAAATGTGACGCCGACGACGTTGAAGTCGCTCTCGATTGCGCCGACCAGCAGGAATCGGACGCCGCCTTCGCCCATGTCGTTGGTGAACTGTTCAAAGAACCCCGCCGGATACATCGCCAAACTGCGTTCCAGCCGTTCCAGCGCAAATCCGATCCGTTTTTCTTCTTCGGCATCGCCCAGCGTGTCGGACATCGCCGACGGATATGCGCAGAGTGCCGCCGGCGTTTCGCACTGGTTAGACATCAGAATGCGGACGCCGTATGCAGCTTCCAGTGCATCCGCTTTTTGGCGCAGCGTTTGCAGCCGCGTGGCAACGTCCGGTCCTTTCAGCGCCTGCCAGTAGACGTCTGCCAGCTCGCGCTGAACCGTCAGCGGCGACGCCGTCTGCGCCGCAGTCGCTTCCGAAGAGAAGGTCAGCGCCGCCGGTGAAATCACATACAGACGGAACGCGCCGTCTTCATACACGGCGCCGGCAAGGACTTCCTCTTCTGGCAGCCACGACGCCTGATAGAGCTCGCCGGTCAGTCCGGCGGCCGCGAGCGGCGCGGCCTGCACACTTCCCGCGGCGCTGTCAAAGCGGTACAGCGTCGTGTTCTGGGAAGTGTTCATCATGCAGGGCGCATCCGGAATACCATAGAGGACGCCATCTTCCAGGAAGCGGCCGTTCTTTGCCAGCAGGAAATCGCCGTCATTCTGCCCGCCGAGCGCCGAATAGCGCATGGCATCCAAGTCGAATGCGATCAGGTGGACGCCGGACGGCTGGAAAAACGTCTGATATTTGTCTGCGTTCACCATGAAAAACGCGCCGGTCTCCGGGTTGAAAATTGCCGTCCCTTTTTCTTCGGTGTACGGCGAACGGTCGAACAGCGCCGCCATCCGCCCCGTCCGGCTGTCATAGGCCGATAGTTCCGAGAAGCGCAGGTCGACGTCCAGCCGGACGCGTTCAATCACGCCGCTGCCGGTGTCCATTCGGAACAGCACGCCGCCGTTTAGGTAGAAATACCCGCTCCCGTCGGCGGAAAAGAAGCCGTCCAGATCGGCGGCCTGCAGCGTCCCCGTCTCCCGGAGAGACGTGTCAAAGAACTTCCATGCGTTCTGGTCGCGGTTGCGCAGCGCAAGGCGGCCGTCGGCAAACGTCTGCGTATTCGGTTCCCACATGCCGTCCAGCTGAATCTCACTTTTGACCGTGTCGGCGGCCAGGTCAACCACCTGAACCGTCGTGACCCATGTGTCGAAATCCGTTCCGCAGACGGCCGCCAGCGTGCCGCTGAGCGGACGAATGCCGGAAAGATATGCCGGATGCACGCAGTCGATTGCCTGCACAGCTTCCCAGCGGTAGGCCGGCTCCGCCGGTGCGGTAGTCTGTTCCGTCGTCGGCTGCGCCGGCTGCTGCGTGACATCTGTTTGGCTGCCCGTGGTCTGCTGCGGCTTCGGTGCGGGCAGCGTGCAGCCCGCCAGCAGCGCCAGCAGAAGCGCCGTCAGGACGGTGATTTTCCATTGATTTTGAAAATGAATGTGAGCGTTCCGTCGATCGTTCCGTGTTTTTTCGATCGATGCGTTTGATTTGCGTTGTTTCATACCTGCTCCTTCAGCCACTTCAGAACGGCTGCCAGCTCCGATGCTCGGACGCGGTCGGCGCCGTTTTGCATCATATCCAGCAGATCGTCTTCTTCCGGCGTTCTGTTTTTCTTTTGCGCGAGCTGCTTGACCGACGCCTTCACCATCAGGTTCATCATCAGTCTGCGGAAGCCGCGCAGCTTCTGCAAGTCAAAATTGCCGCGCAGCGTAAACAGCGGCGTTTCCGCCGGGATCTGCGTCTGGCGGCGGACTTCGGCGGTCTGCGTGCCGGTCTTCGCCATGCCGACGGCGCAGACGCAGCGGATGCGGTACCGTTTTGCGGCTTTCACATAGCCCTGGACGTTGTTCGCCATGACCCAGCCCAGATAAAGGATTTCTGCGTCATTCGGAACCGTTTCTTTCGCCTTTGCAAGCGGACAGACCGGCAGACCGACCGCTTCGCCCAGCAGTTTGGCATACTGTTCCGTGCTGCCGGTATTCGTTTGATATAGAATTGCCTGAATCATTGCTCTGTACTCCTTTGCACGCATATCTGCGTATGTTCCGTCGTTTGCCCGCTGAACTGCCGGATGAACCGGTCTATATGCGCTTCCAGCCGGGCAAACACCTCTTTTTTCGCCTCGGCGTCTCCTTCGGCGGCGTCGTAGGCACTGTATAAAAGAAACATCGGCCCGTAAAACGTCATCGCGAGCTGCATGGCGTCGCCCGCGAAATCCGGCGCACACCGGAAAACGGCCGCCATATAGGTGAGCGGCCCCGTCGCCAGATATGCCTGGTAGAGCGCCATCATCTTCGGATCCCGGTACTGTTCCAGCGTCAGCATCCGCCGGAAATCTGCGGCAAACGGTTCCTCTGTCCAGTGGCGGAATTGGGCAATGCTGTAAGCGCGGATCGTTTCAACCGGCGTGTGCAGATACACATTCGCCGCATCCTCCGGCTCTGCGAGCGGCATGCCGTATGCTTCCGCCCGCTCGGCGTCGGTCTCCTGCATCCGGCAGAGAATCTGATCCAGAATCTCCTGTTTGCCGGAAAAATGCCGGTAAAGCGCCCCTTTCGTCAGATGCAGCCGGTTCGCCAGATCGCTCATCGACGTGCCGAGGTACCCGTTTTTGGCAAACAGCGCCAGCGCCTCTGCCAGAATCCTGTTTTTTGTTTCGCCTGCCATCCTGCATCCATCCGTTTCATCCGGCCCGTTTCATCCGGCTTATGTCTTTCCGCCGCGTGAAGTAACCGATCGGTTACTTATATTATAGGCCGCTTTCCGCGCGTTGTCAAGCGGGAGATTCCGGGAAACAGACAAAACCATGCCGCCTGCCGAAGCAGGCGGCATGGCCGACGGTCATTGTGAGACGGTGAACAGCGCGTAGAAGTAGCCTTTTCCGGCCATCAGTTCGTCAAATGTGCCGGTTTCTTCGATGCGGCCGTCTTTCATCACGAGGATCCGGTCGAAGCGCCGCAGGGCGGATGCTTCGAGGTTATGGGTCACGATGATGCGCGTCATGCCGGTCAGGTCGAGCAGATCGCTGGTCACGGCGTGCGCCGTTTTGGCATCCAGCGCCGCCGTCGCTTCGTCGGCCAGCAGGACGGAGGACTTTTTGAGCAGCGTCCGGGCGATGGAGATGCGCTGTTTTTCGCCGCCCGACAGCCCGACGCCGTTTTCGCCGCAGCGGTATGCTTCGCCGCGTTCGGCCAACAGACCGGTCAGGTTGGCAAACGCCTGAATCATCAGCGTGATGGGCAGAACGATGCCCAAGGCCGCCAGAGCGTCCATACCGGCATCCGGAATCCGTGCGACATACATCCGGTCCACGATGTTATAAAGAAAGGTGATCAGCTGAGCGGCCACTGCCGGAAGCGTCAGCCGGATGACCAGCGGCAGAATGCTGCCCTGTTCCATCCGGCGGGTCAGATCCGATGGCGCGCGGTTTGCCGTATGCATTTCACGCCTGCTTTCCGGCCGGTTCTTCCGGCTTTTTTTCGGGCGGCGTGCCTCTGCCGAAGTCATACAGCTTCTGGATTTCCGGCGGCAGGCGGTCGGGCAGCATGGCGCGGATGCGGTCTTCATTGCCGTCCTGCATGGCGGTTTCATAATACCAGCATTTGTACCGCAGCATACAGAGGATTTTTTGCAGCCGCTCCATCTCCTGCTCGATGACTTCTTTCCGCGCTTCAAACAGCTGTCTGCGCTGCGGATAGGTTGCGCTGCCCTCTGTCGTCCACTGCATGAACTGCCGGATCTCCCGGATTTCCAGTCCGGACGCCTTCAGGCATTCGACGATCCGCAGCGTTTCAATCTCCCGTTCGCCAAACTTCCGGATTCCGGACTGTCTCTCCAGATGCGGAAACAGCCCTTCTTTGTCATAACAGCGCAGGGTTGACACCGGCAGGTGAAACATCGCCGCGACTTGTCCAATGGTTGCCATGCAAAAACCGCCCGTTTCCCTGACAGCATACAGGAAAACGGGCGGGGTTGGAGGCGGATGATTTTATTTGCCGAGCACGAGGTCGGTCATGCGGTCGCGGAGCGCCTGCATGGTTGCGACGTCGTTGATGCAGTGCGCGAAGTCGATTTTCCCGGCGATTTTTTCCGCTTCGGCGACAACGGCTTCTTTGCCGCAGCGCTGTTCGGCGAGCTTCATGACGCGGATATCGTCAAGCGCCTGCTTCATCGCGCGCAGGCGGAGCGAATCGAGCGGATAGCCGTCCTGGCCAGGGTAGACGACATGCGCGTCGCCGGTGGCAAACCAGTAACCGGCGTTCGGCATCAAGAAGGGGTTGACGTGGTCGAACGATTCGCGGCTGTTGTAGAAGTTGTAGCCCCAGTGCAGGAAGCCCTCGATGCCGTATTTATACATCTGCATGCCGATCGAACGGGTGCGCGGCAGCGACATGGAAACAAACCGGTTGCTGTATCCGGCCCACGGGCCGCAGCAGTAGTAGGTCCAGCGTTCCTTGATGTCTTCCTTCATGAAGGCTTCGACCGCGCCGGTGCTCGGCACCGGGATTTCGCAGAGCCCTTCGCGGAAGAATTCGACATGGGAGAGCGCATCGAGCAGCTTCCAGCCCTTGAGCACCGGGTCAACCGTTTCGCGGTTCTTGCGGTACTGCGGAAGCGTTTCGCCGCCGGGTTCATCGGAGATGTGGAAATAGCAGCGGTCTTTCAGGCCTCTGGCTTCGAGATGCGCCGTCAGCGCGCGGAGGAACGTCCGCAGGAAGGTGACGTATTCTTCGCTGGAGGCGTCGGTATGGCGGCCGAACAGTTTCTGCTCGACGCCGTCCACCGTGACGAAAATCTTCGGCGCATGCGCCGCGCCCCACTGGGTGAAGAGGTGGGACATTTCAAAATACTTGACGCCCAGCCGGTCGCACATATCGATCCAGCGGTCAAGCAGCGCGAAGTCAAACGAATAGACGCCGTTGTTTCTTGCAATGCGGACAAGCTGCGTCGTCGTGCGTTCCACATCCGGGCTTGTGTCGAGCGCAACGGTGAAAATCGGCGTCAGAATCATGTTGATGCCGTTTTTGACGGCGGTTTCAATGAAGTGGCCGCAGATTTCAAAATGCTTGTCCGAAAACGCTTCGACGTTGTAGTAATCAGCGAGGCAGTCGGCGTAAAACCAGTTGGTGACGCGTGTCGTCTGTTCAGGCAGGTCAACCGGGAGCACCTCGATGTCAATCGTCTGCTCCGACAGAACGTTGTAGTGGTCGTCGGTGAGGGCAATCGTCGTCGGGTGGACGCCCGCAGGCAGGTCGCCTTCGAAATCGATGTAGGCCGTGTGCAGCTGCCGGTTGACGACCGGCATCCGGTCGCCGCCGCGCAGCGGCTTGGCCAGCACGTCGGGGTACAGCCCCGGCGTTGTGCGGAGGAAGGTCGGGTCGATTTTCTGCATTGCCGCCGGTGTCGCTGGGCACGGAAGCATATTCGGGATGTTTTCAACCGTGTGAATCGCCGCGTACGGCGCCAGATCGCCGCGGATTTTCACATGCGCCAGATTCAGGTGGCTGCCTTCAAGGTTATCGGTTTCGTCCGGGTCGAGCGCGGCAAGCTGGAGCGATCCGCGTTCGTTGTGGAAAATGCGCAGCGATGTCAGCGCCGCAAAATCCGAAAGCGTCTGATCCCAGAAGCACTTCTCCATCGAGGAGACGATTTTTGTTTCAATCATGGTGGAAACCCTTTCCTGTTTGATGCCGGTTTCTGTCCGGCTTTTTCTTCCTGTGTATTTTTGTATTTCCATACTGCGGCGCCGTTCAAACAGCCGCATAGAAAAATTGGTTCGTTTTCATTATATCGGTTTTCGCTGGGGCTGTCAAGCAGACCGCTTGCAATTTCACGGATTTTATCGTATAATGAAACCGACAGAAAGCAGGATGAATCGATATGCAGCATCGGCAAATCATCAACGTCATCAACTTTATCCGCGGATGTGAGCCGCGTTCCGAAACGAATCTGGTCACGCCGGTTCGTGAACAGATCGACCTCATGCAGAAACACGGTCTGCGCGGCACGTTTCTTTTGCAGTATGACGCGCTGATCCGCCCGGATTTTCAGGCGCTTCTCCGCCCGCTCGACCCGGAACAGTTTGAGCTGGGCGTCTGGTACGAATACAATCAGCCGCTCGTGGAAAAGGCGGGGCTGGTCTGGCGCGGCCGGTTCCCATGGGACTGGCACTCCGACTGCGCGATGTCGGTCGGATATACCGAAGCCGAACGGGAAGCCTGCATCGACGTTTTGTTCCGCGATTTTCAATCGATTTTCGGTTATCTGCCCCGTTCGCTCGGCGGCTGGGCGTTTGACGCGCATTCCATCGCATATGCGCACGACCGCTACGGGCTGACGGCCGCCTGCAACTGCAAAGAGCAGTGGGGTACCGACGGCTACAACCTCTGGGGCGGCTACTACGGCCAAGCCTATTATCCCGCAAAAACAAACGCGTTTGCCCCGGCGCAGCAGAAAGCAAATCAGATCGATGTCCCTGTTTTCCGTATGCTCGGCTCCGACCCCGTCCTGCAATACGACTTCGGGCTCGATCTTCAGGAAGGCATCGGCTGTCAGAAAGTCATCACGCTGGAACCGGCCTACGAATCCGCCGGCGGCGGCAACCCGGATTGGGTGGACTGGTATCTGCGCGAAAACTTCAACGGGAAATGCCTTTCCTTCGGCTATGCGCAGGCCGGACAGGAAAACAGCTTCGGCTGGCCGAGCATGAAAGACGGGCTGACCAGCCAGTTTGAAAAGATCGCCGCTTTGCAGGCCGCCGGAAAACTCGTCTGCGAGCGCCTCTGCGACAGCGGCGCATGGTACCGTCAGACATACGCCGAAACGCCGGCCTCCGCCATCGTGGCCGATGACGACTGGAGCCGTTCCGGCAAGCGTTCCGCATGGTACTGCTGCAGGAACTACCGGGCGAATCTTTATGCCGAAAACGGCAGCATCTGGCTCCGGGATCTCTACCTCTTCCGGGACGCCTACCATGAGCGCTACCTGGGCAGCGTCTGCGGCGGCAGCGTCTTAACCTATGACAATCTGCCGGTCGTCGACGGTGCGCGTTTCTCCGGCGACGGCATCCGCGCCGGGCTGTATCCGTTTGTGGACGGCGAACCGCTGACGTTTGAAGGCTTCGACTGGTCGGAGCAGGACGGCGCCGCCGTCGTGACGCTGACCGGCACGCAGGCCGGCACCGTGACCGTCACCTTTACGGAGACGGGTATCTCCGTTCTGTCTGACCGGGAAATCCGGCTCGTTCAGGCGTTCTGCGCTTCCGCACGCGCCCAATGGATGGACAGCGCCTCCTCTCAGGACGGCGTTTTTACCGGCACCGTCCGCGGCTGCACCTATCAGGTTCGGCTGACCGCCGGTCAAACCGGCAGGCAATACCGGATGGACGCGCGGCTGGATGAACCGGCATCGCTTCAGGCGTGAAAACCGGTTGATTTTTCCCACTTTTTGTGATATAATGAGCGGGAATTGATTGCACTCCAATTCAATACAGTCGGGCTGTATGGATCAGGTTGTATGGATCAGACTGTATGGATCAGATCGATAAGAAGGGACTGGCTCAATCCGATGGAACGTACCCAAATCGCAGACGTCCGGCAAAAGCTGGGCAGCGAAATCAAAGTTCAGGGTTTCCTGGAAAATATCCGCAACAGCAGCGCTATGGCGTTTCTGGTTTTGAAAGATCTCACCGGCAAACTGCAGATCACCGTTGAAAAAGAAAAGCACCCCGACCTCGTCGCAACGCTGGACGCTTTGACGGCGGACTCCGTCGTGACCGCCGTCGGCACAGTCGTGGAAAACGACTATGTCAAGCTGGGCGGTCTGGAAATGATCCCCACGTCTTTGACGGCGGAAAGCATTGCCGACCCGCTCCCCATCGCGCGCAAGGGCATCCCGGCGACCAAAAAGCGTCAGGCCATTGAGCGCTCCTCCATCGACCAGCGCATCGACTACCGCTGGATCGACCTCCGCACCGACGAAAACCAGCTGATGTTCCAGGTGCAGACGGCGTTTGTCAACGCAATGCGTCAGTTCCTGCTCGACCGGAACTTCATCGAAATCCACACGCCGAAGCTGATCGGCGCCGCCTCGGAAAGCGGCTCTGACGTGTTTGAAGTCCAGTATTTCGACCGCAAAGCCTATCTGGCGCAGAGCCCGCAGTTCTATAAGCAGATGGCCATGGCCGCCGGCTTTGAACGCATTTTTGAATGCGGCCCTGTCTTCCGCGCAGAAAAATCCTACACGAACAAGCACACCACGGAATTCACCGGGTTCGACCTGGAATTCAGCTACATTGATTCCTTCCGCGACGTCATGAAGATGGAAGAAGACTTGCTGACCGATGCGCTTGTCAAGGTCAAAGCGCAGTACGGCGACAAGATTCAAGAGCTCTTCGGTCTGGAGGTCATCGTGCCGGAGAAGCCTTTCCCGGTTGTCTCTCTGGCAGACCTTTACCGCGGCCTAGAAGAAGACTTCGGCTACACCGTCCCGGATTCCGAAAAGGGCGACCTGACCACCGACGCAGAGCATCTCTCTTATGACTGGGTCAAGAAGCACTACAACCACGAATTCCTCTTTGTCACCGACTATGCCGCCGAAAAACGCGCTTTCTACCACATGCGCGACGAGCACGGTGTGCCGATGGGATACGACCTCATCTGGCGCGGCACCGAGATTACGACGGGCGCACAGCGTGAACACCGGTATGACATTCTGAAGCGGCAGGCCGATGAAAAGGGCCTCGGCGAAGACGTCAAATTCTATCTGGAATTCTTCAAATACGGCTGTCCGCCGCACGGCGGCTTCGGTCTCGGCGTTGACCGTCTGACCATGCTGCTGCTCGGCCTCCACATCAAGGAAGCCATGTTCATCTTCCGCGGCCCGAACCGCCTGAACCCGTAACCGAAAACCGCATATCAAAACCGCACAGTCCGGCAATTCCGCCGGTCTGTGCGGTTTTTTGTTCAGCGATCCTGTTTTTTCGTTTCGTTCAAGGCGTGCAGGATGATTTCCTGACGTGCCAGCACGCGGTTCAATTTGTCGTGCAGGTCTTCAATCATGATTTCCGTTTTCAGGTTGACCTTATAGTCGTTTTCCGCGCGGCGGCGGTCTTTTTCCTCCTGCCGGTTCTGGCTCATCATGAT
>CAJLFQ010000058.1 GCA_905205975.1 uncultured Eubacteriales bacterium
TATGATTTTGAAAGCTTCCCACAACGTAGTAATGCTTTTGATTTCCTTGGACCTGCCACCGAAGCCAAGATTGATCCTGAGGCAGATGGAATCGTTGCTGACTGCATCTCGACTGATTTCAAAACAAATGCAGCGGTCACGATCCGCAATCTTTCTTTTTTTGACGATTCCCAAACGGCAATCGAATCCGCAGCCTTCTCGTTTCGCAAGGGAGATCTCAAAATAAACCAGCTTTGGACCCCGGGCGAAACCATACAAATCCCGGCGAATTCAGAAGGAAGCCTCACCTTTACCTTCAAGGATCCTTCTTTGGCGGGGCAGCTGATTTATGAAAAAAACTATTATTTTGTCGTTGACTATGATGTTGACGGCGAAAGCGGGAATCCGCAGTCTAGTGTCTTGGAACTCCAATGCTCGACGCGGCTATCGCCATACGAAGTTCTCTTTGAACGCTGCTGCGGCACCGACCCGCTCGATTATTATTATCATTATTATCATGCACATATGGCATTGAACCTCGGACAGCAATAAAAGAACGTACTTGTTTGGGATGGAATCAAATCAATTGCTCTTCATGGATTCGCGTATCAATTATTTCAACACGAAAAGGCGGTGAACCCCTTTGAAGCAGTTCAAACGAATTCTCTGGATCGTATGTCTTTTGCTCGTCTTTCTGGTTCCGATGTCGCTGATTGTATATACCTCGCATCTGGAA
Source organism: uncultured Eubacteriales bacterium (assembly GCA_905205975.1). Lineage (GTDB taxonomy): Bacteria > Bacillota > Clostridia > Oscillospirales > QAMX01 > QAMX01. Next base: position 716 of record CAJLFQ010000058.1, read on the forward strand.
CAGAAGCAATATCAGCCGAAGGATTTTCGGCTTGAACTGGTGGAACGGGCGTATGGCGCGCCGTGCAAAATCTTTCGCCAGACGGTTGAGGAATGCTATGGCTTCGACGGGACGTTTGTCAGCGGCGACTATCTCTTTGAAGAAATTCCGGGGAAGTCTGTCCGGGTCAGCGTCAACACCGGTGATGAAATCCGCCCGGGCGACTGGATTGCCTATGCCGACGGCGTCCGGGTTGCTGCGGCCTCCCACGGCATCGTGGATGAAATTCTAACGGAAGACAACGGCGTATGCCTGCGCATTCGGTCGTTGGACACGCTGCTGCTGGAAGGACAACTGAGCGTCTATGCCGACCTGACCGAAGGAAAAACGTATGAGACGTTGTCCGGCATCCGGCTGACGCCTGTTTTTCTCTCTGATATTCCAGCCAACGGGACGCGCCTTGTCCGCTTTGCTGTTGAAGGCGCAGAAGGCGTGCTTGGTCAGACGATGTTCTGTTCCCTGCTGACCGGGATTTCGTATTCCAACGTGCTCTGTACGAATCGCCTGTGCGTTTATCAAAAGGAAGAAGGCGGCCCCTATTACATCCGGCGGATTGAGGAATCCGGCAAGCTGATCGGTGAAGTCGAAGTTGAAGTCGGCTTTGCAAACGACAAATTGATTTGCATTACGGGCGCCGAAGAGGGATGGTATGCGGACAGCGGTTACGGCCGGTATATGTCCTACTATCAGTGAGGCGGTGGCTGCTATGACGCAGGAACCTCTGATCTCGATGCAGGGCATCTGCAAGGCATACACCGCACCGGTTTTGACCGGGCTGGATCTCACCGTCATGCGCGGCGATTACATCGCCATTACAGGCAAATCGGGCGCCGGAAAATCGACGCTGCTGAACATTTTGGGACTGATCGAGCCGTTTGACGACGGTGAATACCGCTTGGACGGCGCTTTGATTCGACCGGGGCGCGATTATGCCCGGCTGCGCCTGCGGGAAATCGGGTTTATCTATCAGTCCTATCAGCTGATTCCGTCGCTTTCCTGCGCGGAAAACATTCGTCTTCCCCTGCTGTATGCCAGACAGGAGGCCGAAAATTATGAAGACCTGACGGAACGCCTCGGCATCACAAGGCTGCTCGAAACGCCGGTCAACGTTTTGAGCGGCGGCGAAAAACAGCGTGTCGCCATCTGCCGTGCGCTGATTTTGAATCCACCGCTGATCATTGCCGATGAACCGACCGGCAACCTGGACATCGAAAACCGCGACATTGTGATTTCGATGCTGGCGGAAGAAAACCGCCGGGGCCGGACGGTCATCGTCATCACGCATGACGACTATGTGGCGTCTCAGGCCAAAACGGCTTATGCGTTGAAAGGTGGTGTTCTGCATGAAAAGCAGGTGTGAATCCATGTTCTGGCATTCGCTCCATCTGGCCGGTCGGAACTGGCGCAGCTATGCGTTCCTGTCGGTGACGATTTTCCTCTCCTTTACGCTTCTGCTCGGTCTCTTTCTTTTCAGCGATGCGAAAATCTACAACCGCTATAAGAAACTGTTTTCCGTTTCTGAAAAGCTGACCAAATTGGGGGTCGCTTATGATGGATTGGATGACGCTGCCCTCCCCGCCTCCGTAACGGCGCAGCGCTTCACCCGGCTGGAAGAACAGTTTGAGCGAATCAGCGGCACAACCTCTTTTCGGTATTATCCGGTCAGTGTGCAGTTTCCACAGTATGACAATGCGCAGGCAACGGTTTATTTCGTCCCGTCCTATCTTCCGTTTTTTTATGCGTTCGATTTTGTCCGGTCTGAAAATGTTCCGGTGACATTTTCAGAAGCGTTTGGCGGCGTGCTCGGCGACCACGAAATCGTCATCGACGAGCGGTTTTACGAATACCTGATGCAGTCGGAAACGTTTCGCGAAACCAAACAGATCGGCATACCGGTTCGCTTGGAAAACGGTCAAAAGGAGATGCAGAAGTTTACCGTGATTGCAACGTTCTCGCATGTTCCGGGCAGCGTGGACGATGTTTTTCCGCTCGGTTCGCTGCTGATTTTTGCGCCTGCATCCTCAAACTGCCCGAATGAACAGGATTTGGCGAATTGGAGTATGCAGGTTATGAGTGATCTGCCGCTGATTGTCAAGCAGATGGCGACCGGTGCGCAGAAGGTGACCTGCCATTCATACGCGGATGATCAACAGAAGGCCAGACAGGAAATGCTCAACGCCGCCAAAACGAAAGAAACGACGATTTTGGCGCTGTATATCCTGTTGGGCGTCAACCTGTACAGCAGTTTCCGAAATGCTTTGAGCCGCCGGGAGTTTGAAATCGGCGTCAAACGTGCGATCGGCGCTAGAAAGATCGACATCGTGCGTCAGTTCTTTGACGAAGGGCTTGTCGTGATGGGGATCAATCTTGCGGCAACCATTTGGACGGTAATGACGGCTGCGCTGGTTTACAAGCTGATTCAGCGTGTGGTTTTCGATACGCAGTGGACGATTTATCTGTCGCCGCATTCCATTGTGATGTTTTCCATCTGCGCCGTCAGCATGAGCCTCTTTTACAGCCTGATCTTTGCGGTGCAGTCGGCAAACGTCGATCTGATCGCCTATCTGAAACATGAATAGCAAAAGCGCCGGATGCGTCCCTTGTGGGCACATCCGGCGTTTTACGATTGACAGGTTTTACGCCTGCTCCCGGTTTTGCAGCGCGTGATCGGTATAGCGCATAGAAACAATCATACAGCGGAGCATATCTTCCGTGAGGTCAAGGTTATCCGGCTTCCCTTTGAGCGCGCCGCTTTCGAGGAGACGTTCCGCATCCGGGCGAAGTGCTTCTGGGATGTCAGCTAAGGTTCGATAACGCATGGGCGTCCCTCCAAAATCTGTATAGGCCACATCCAGATCAACTGCGGTCGAAATGCCGGCGACGCGGCCCGTTGAGGAGTGCTGCCAGATTTCGGCAGGCCGCGACGGCTCGGCGATGCCCCAGTGTGCGAGCCACAGTGCGTAGTGCTTCGGAAGCAATGCAAAATCCAGATACTGCTTCAGAAAACTCGGGTTGGAATAAACCATCGGGGTATAGCCGCCTGATTCAATGGTCTGACAAAACGTTCTTGTGAGATCGGTCACAAGTGTTCTTGTTACGCGGATGCCCTGCTGTTCCGCATATCGGACGGAGGCCTCCTCGTAGTCATAGGCCAGCGGGAATGTGATGGGCTGGTTGGCCGCCGACCGAAGCAGCCGCTTGGCTTCCGCTTCTGCTTCTGCCGGAGATGTCGCATACGAAAACCAGTACAGACCGACGGCAATGCCTGCTGCTGCGGCATTGCGGATGTTTTCTGCGCACCGTGTGTCATTCGTCTGACCGGCTCCGGCACGGATGATGGCGAATCGAATGCCATCTGCTGCGACGCGCTGCCAGTCGATTGTCCCTTGATAAACAGAGACATCTATGCCCTGTAACAACATGCCTGTGCCTCCCTTCGGGTTCAGCCTATGCAGGGCTGCGGTCAAACGTGAAAAGAGCGCCCTTTTCGTAAGGGCGCTCTTTTGAATGCCTATGAAAGAATCACTCAATGATACAGGCTTTTCAGGTTCTCCTTTTCCTGGTCGGTGACCAAACGAACGATATTGTGGTCAAACAAATCTTTCCGACGGCAGAAGTAAAAGAAGTTGAACCCCGCAAAAATGAGTGCGGCCGGCCACAGGAAATACAGGTATTTCAGGAAAACAGCCGGGACACGCGCAGAGACCAGCTTGGAAATCAGCCAGATGAGCGGACGATAAACGACCAGAAAACCGAGATGGATCATCGTTGCGACAAATGCCGGTTTGTTCAGCATCGGCAGAAGCGCTGCGTTGATTACTGCTGACAGGATGAGCAGGATCGCAAATAGCGCAAATGTACTCTCGAATGTCGCTGCTCCGCCGGTCAGCGGAGATGTAACGGCCTGCCAAACGTCTGTATCCGTCAGCGCGTTGAGCATCACCGCTGCGTAGACAATCAGAAAACCGAACAGGTATCCAAACAGGTAAATGCGAAGCCATACCGAGCCGAGCCGGTAGACATTCAGTTTTTCCAAGTTATTTGAATTCACAAAACGCACCCCTCAAGCCCGGAACGAAGGTTATTCGACCGGATATGCAATGGTTGTCATCAAGCCGAGCTCCGGCTGCGAAGACATTAGGCGGCTGTATTGAACGACAACTGGAACGCTGCTTTCAACCAGAATGGCGTATGGCACGTCCTGCGGAACGGTTCTGCCGTCTGCCGTCTTGAGTTTATCCATGCGGATGTGATGTGTGCGTCTGGCGCCGCAGACCGCGCAGAATCCACTCATTTCTTCGCGGTCTTCAAAATAAAGCGTCATACGGATTTCGGCATCCCGATCCGACGTGTTTAATACGCAAACCGACTCATGGCTGACGAAAAGACCATTGGAATGCGAATCCCAGAATCCATCACCGATCAGCCACGTTGTTTTGCCGTACGTCATATTAGAACTCCCCTTTTCAATCATTTGGAACCCTTTATTCGGGTCATTGTGTTCAGATTGGTTCAGATGCGTTTGCTGGTGACTTCGGCTTCATAACGTTTGGTTTCATCCAGCCAAGCACGACCGACCGGCTTCCCTGTCTTTTCGCAGAGATGATCCCAAACGATTCCCCACGGCAGGCTCTTGAGTTCTTCGTTCAGTGCAAGAACAGCGGTGTTGTCGCCGTTGATTTCCGCCTGCTTCAGCAGATCAACCGGTTCCAGATAAGCGCGGAGGAGCGCCTTTCTGGCGTTGCGGGCGCCGATTGTCCATGCAGCGATGCGGTTGATGGAGGCGTCAAAGTAGTCCAGACCGATATGAACGCGGTTTTCGATGCCGTTGCGGACAATCTGATGCATGATCGCCATCAGCTCATCATCCATGATAACGACATGGTCACTGTCCCAGCGAACCGGGCGCGATACATGGAGCATCAATTCAGGCAGGAAGAGCAGCATAGCCGAGATTTTGCCGGAGATCAGTTCGGTCGGATGGAAATGGCCGGTATCGAGCGTTGCCATCATTTGGCGGGTGGCGCAGTATCCCATATAAAACTCATGGCTGCCGACGACGTAGCTTTCGCTGCCGATGCCGAACAGTTTGCTTTCCACCGTATCACGGTTCCAAGCCGGGTTGATTTTGACGGAGAAGACATCATCCAGCGACTCCATCAGGCGCTGTCTCGGAGCAATGCAGTCGACCGGGACTTCTTTGCAGCCGTCATGGATCCAGAGATTGGTCACACAGGTCTTGCCTGTCTGCTTGCCGAAGGCTTCGCCGATGCGGCGGCAGCATTTGGCGTGTTCAATCCAGAACGAGCGGACAGCCGGATCAGCGCTGGAGAGCGAAAAGTTTCCAGACAGCGGATGAGAGAAAAAGGTTTCGTTGAAATCGAGGCCGATCTTTTGCTCGTTTGCCCAGTCGATCCAGCGGGTAAAATGCTCCGGACCGATTTTGTCGCGGGAAACCGGATGATCGGTATCAAGGTAGATGGCGTGAAGCGAGACTTTTGTTTCGCCGGGCATGAAAGAAAGCACTTTTTCAATGTCTGTGCGGAGTTCATCCGGCGTGCGCGCTTTGCCGGGATAGTTGCCGGTTGCCTGAATACCGCCGGTCAGCATGCCGTCCGGATTTTCAAAACCGGTGACGTCATCCCCCTGCCAGCAATGCAGAGAGATCGGTGCAGCCAGCGCTTTTTCAATGGCGGCATCCGTGTCGACGCCGTAAGCCGCGTACAGCTCCTTTGCGAGGGTATATGCTTGCATTGTGTCCATTTTCAATTCCTCCATGATGACTTCAGATTTTACTGCTCAAGCAAATTGAGAAAACGTGCATACTGATCATCCCATTCTGCACGGTCAGCAACAGTGTAATCTTTGATTTCAAACGAATCAGCGACGATTGCACGCGCCTGCCAGACATCCGAAACTTCGCCGGTCGCAATCAGCTGCGCACAGATGTTGCCGATAGCGGTGGCTTCCACTGGACCAGCCATGACACGGCGGCCGGTTGCACGGGCCGTATAATCCATCAGGAGTTGATCTTTGCACCCGCCGCCGACCACGCGGATGACCGGAAGCTGATAGCCAAGCATTTTTTCGAGCTGTTCGACGGCATACCGATATTTCATCGCCAGGCTTTCCAGAATGCAGCGGAAGATTTCGCCGCGGGTTTCCGGGATGGACTGACCGGTTTCCAGGCAGTAGGAACGGATTTTTTCGATCATATGGCCTTTTTCAAAGAAGCAAGGCGCGTCCGGATCGATGAAGCGCGCAAAGGCCGGTGCCGACGCAATTTCAGCATCCAGGACCGCATAGCTGATGGCGCCAGTCGCTTTTTCAAGTTCGCGTTTGACTTCCTGGTAGATCCAGAGCCCCATGATGTTCTTCAGGAATCGGATCGAACCGCCGAAGCCACCTTCGTTTGTGTATTCAATCGCGTATGCAGCGTCATCGGTTCGCGGTGCATCCAGTTCGACGCCGAGCAGACTCCATGTACCGCACGAAATATATGCACAGCGCTCACCTTTTTCCATCGGAATCGCGAGAACGGCACTGCCGGTATCGTGACCACAGACGGAGGCGACCGGAAGCTTCATGCCTGTTTCTGCCTGAATGGCATCTGTCGTTTCGCCGAGCAGTTGCCCTGGACGAATGATCGGCAGAAAAATCCGCTGCGGCAGATCAAGGTGGGAGAGGAGTTCCCGATCCCATGTCTGCGTGCGGACATCCAGCAGCTGTGTCGTCGAGGCCATTGAATACTCCGCTGATTTCACGCCTGTCAGCATGAAGTTCAGCAGATCCGGCATCAGAAGCATCGTTTTCGCAGCATCCAACATGGCTGGGTACTGTTTCCGGATGGCATAAAGCTGGAAAATGGTATTGAATTTCATGAATTGAATGCCTGTGCGGTCATATAGCTCCCGCTTCGGAACGCAGGCATAAACGGCTTCCATGGCACCGTCTGTCAGGCTGTCGCGGTAGTAAAACGGATTGCCCAGCGGTTTGTCATAGGCATCAAGCAGGGCAAAATCGACGCCCCAAGTGTCTACACCCATGGAAGCGATATCGGTAATTCCCTCTCTGCGCAGGTTAATCAGCCCTGTTTTCATCTCGGAGAAGAGACGGAGAAGGTCCCAATAGTAGTGTCCGAATGCCTTGACCGGTTCATTGACAAAACGATGAATTTCGCGCACGGAGAGGCGCTGCCCGTCAAAATCGGCGAGGATTCCCCGACCGCTGGAAGCACCGTAATCGAAGGTCAAGAAACGTTTGTTCATGATGGATCCGCCTTTCAAATAAATGGTTTCGACGATTTGATCGCTGTTTGATCGCTGATAGTGAACGAAGCAAATGAATCACTGGTTGGTGTGTATCATGAAATGGAGTTCTTCAGCCGCGTTCTGCTTGAATGAGCACATTTTGGCGATATCGTTCGACTTCCCAGTTTCGGATGAAAGCCGTCAATTCATCCGGCATCAGGCGTGCGCCGCTGAAGTTTTTTGCATAGTCGTTGATTTTTATAAAGTCCGTAAAGAGCATACGGTATGTCTGTGCGTCGCTTTCTGCGGCGGCGATTGCAAATGCGCCAACGCCCTTCAGAACAACAATTTTCGGTGAATAACCGACCGCTGTCTGGAAGTGCGGCAGGGCTTCGGAAAGATCTTCGGCGTGAGAGACACAGCAGAAGGATTCACCGAGATAGACAACGTGATCCGGTGTCAAAGCGCAGGAAGTGACAGTCGACCAGCCGACTGACTGCGCACGCAGAGAGGAGTTTGAAAAAAAGAGCACATACCGGCCTGATTTGCTCAGGGTTTGCAGCGCCGCTTGAACAGCGGGCGTATTTGCATAATCGGCTGTGTCATCCTGAACGGACGGCACTTTTGAGATACCGGGTTGAATTGCCTCGATGGTGCCATCAATCAAGGCAGTCATTTCTTCCTTGGTTTCGGCGGCAAAAAACACACCGTGATTTTGCAGGAAGAGCAGCGATGGAAAGTGACCAAGGTCATCGGCGGCGTGGTCAAGCGCTTTTTTGGCTGCCATGGCAAGCGTATAACCCGGCTTGACTGCATCGAGCCAGACCGCCTCAAAGCCCAAAAAGCACAGCACTGCCCCTTCCCCGTCTTTTCCGCAGGTCAGGCCATTCAGCATGGCAGGATGCAGGTGAACGACGAATTGCTGCGGAAAAAGCGCATGCAGCAATGCTTCCACGCTGGGGCGGCCTGTTTCGCCGTCGATCCTTGCAGCCATCATGTCTGCAAGAACAGCAGCTTCGGCAGAAGCCTCATCGGACGGATATGCTTTTTCCGTAATCGCCGTCAGTTTTTTCAAATCAAGGGCGACGAAACCGGCTTCGTCAATATCAGCAAGCCGATGCCCGCTTGCTTTGACGTAGAGCGCGCCGTTTGATTTGACAGATGTATTGCCGCCGCCGGCAAGCACAAAATCAGGATTCTGCCCATATAGGCGGGACAATTCAATGATATCGCTGAGAATCACGCTTGAAGACCATCCTTCCTGATACCGCAAGCAATCAAAATCCTTGCAGAAAAAGTGCTTCTGAATCGCACTTTGATTCCGACTACAATTATATCGGATTTTACTGCTTTTCGCAAGCGTTTTTTTACTCTTTTCCGCACTATTTTTTGGGCGGTTTCTACTTGCGCAATTTAGAAGAAGATGGTATAATTAAACAGGGTTTATTTGCAGGAATGTACCGATGCAATATGAACGTACGCTTCGTCCATCTAAAACAAGGTTGAAACAAGAAAACTGGGGTATTTCTGAATGCGCGTAACGAAAGATATGCATGTCCATACCAATCTCTCTGCCTGTGCAGACCCGGACGCGACGCTGGCCAAAATGGCTGAAGCGGCGGATCGCTTTGACATCCAAACACTTGGCATCGCAAATCATCTCTGGGATAACCGAGTACCAGGCGCCACTGGATGGTATGCCCCGCAGGATGTCGAACACGTCCTGAAAATCCATGAAGAAATGGCTGACATTTCAAAACTGCGTATTCTCGTAGGATGTGAAGCAGAATATATCGGGAACGGTGTTTTGAGCCTGACCCCTGAGAACGCAGCCCGGCTGGACTATCTGCTTGCGTCATTTACCCATTTTCATATGAAGGGTCTCACCATTTCTCCAGATATCACGGCGCCGAAAGATGTTGCAGATCTCATGGTGCAGCGTGTATTTGAGCTAATTGAACATCCGACGATGAACTGCGGTGTTCCCGCTGGCTTTGCGCACCTCTTCTGCCCAAGCGGCTGCGACAACTGGCCGGAGATCTTTGAACATCTCTCCTCGGAAATGTTCCGTGAGCTCTTCAAACGCGTTGCTGACAAGAATATTTCTGTCGGCATCCACAACGGCCATTGCGGCGAAGGCCCGATCCGCGAACATGAGGTTCGGATGTTTACCATCGCCAAGGAGTGCGGCTGCCACTTCCACTTTGAATCCGACGGACACACCTTCAAAGAAGGCGATCCGGAAGCCATCTGTGCCGAAAAATATGCCCGCCATGCAAAGCTGGCGGATGAAGTCGGTATTACTGAGGCGGAAATTTGGGCGATCTGATGTTTTGCTGTTTTCCTGCCTTCTCAGCCTAAAAAAACAACCAATCACAAGTGAGGTTTCTCCCCTATGTCTGACAAAGCATATACCTATTATGCCGGCCTTGATATCGGCGGCACCAAATGCGCCGTTCTCCTTGGCCGGGTCAAAAACGAAGACGGCTCGATTGAGGTATTGTCCCGTGATGCGATTCCAACCAATACGCAGAACGGGCCGTATGCCGCTTTAGAGAGTTTCGATCAGTTTTTGGCCCCTATGATGAAAGCGCACGAAATTGCCGCCATCGGCATCAGCTGCGGCGGTCCGCTCAGCTCCAAGCAAGGGATCATCATGTCTCCCCCGAACCTGCCCGGCTGGGATAATGTGCCGATCGTCTCCTATCTGGAACAGAAATACGGTGTTCCGGCGAAGCTGCAGAACGATGCGAATGCCTGTGCCGTCGCAGAATGGAAATTCGGCGCCGGCCGCGGTACGCAGAGCATGGCCTTCTGCACCATGGGGACGGGCTTTGGCGCGGGTCTGATCATTGACGGCCGTCTGTATGCCGGTATCAACGATCTTGCAGGCGAAGTCGGACATATTCGTCTCTGCGAGCAGGGGCCGGTCGGCTTTACAAAACGCGGCTCCGTAGAAGGTTTTTGCAGCGGCGGCGGAATTGCACAGCTTGGCCGCACCGCAGCGCTGGAAGCACTTCAGGGCGGCAAGACCGTTGGTTTCTGCGACTCCTATGAAGCGCTGAATTCCATTACGGCAAAGTCCATCGGCATTGCTGCTGACGCCGGTGACCCGTGCGCCATCGAAGTTTATCGTGAATGCGGGCGTTATCTGGGCAAATTTGTCTCCATCATCATCGATCTCTTGAACCCGGAGAAGATCGTCATCGGCTCAATTTTTGCCCGCAGCGAGCATCTGATCCGTGCTTCGATGCAGGAAGTGATTGACCGTGAATGCCTGCCTGTTTCTGCCGCAACCTGCCAGGTTGTTCCGGCTGCATTGGGCGAGGCCATCGGCGATATTGCTGCGCTCTCTGTTGCTTCCCTGTAAGCTTGACGTTCACACAATCGTTGTTTTGTCCCCCGCGGGGCGGATGCCCCGATATCATATCAACATAGAACACATCAAGGAGGTTTTCTTGTGGAAAAGAAACCCGAAGTCCATCTGATTGGCAACGCACACTTGGACCCGATCTGGCTGTGGCGCTGGCAGGAAGGCTGCGGCGAAGTCCTGCAAACATTCCGCTCTGCATTGGATCGCCTGAACGAATACCCGGATTTTGTTTTCACCTGTTCTTCTGCGGCGTATTATCGCTGGGTCGAAGAAATCGATCCGGATATGTTTGAAGAAATCCGCGCCCGCGTCAAAGAAGGCCGCTGGGTTCCGGTCAACGGCTGGTGGATTCAGCCCGACTGCAACATGCCGTCTGCTGAAAGCTTTGCACGTCAGGCGCTGTACAGCCAGCTGTATTACTACGAAAAATTCGGCGTGATCTGCCACACCGGCTATAACGTGGACTCCTTCGGCCACAACTACATGATCCCGCAGCTGCTCAAGCAGAGCGGCATGGATCACTATGTCATGATGCGTCCGGGCCCGCACGAAAATCCGAACGTTCCGCACCGTCTCTTTTGGTGGGAATCTCCGGATGGCTCCCGCGTCCTGACGTATCACATTGTTCCGGACGGCTACGGCACCGGCAACAAGAAAGATCTTGAAAAACGTCTGGATACGATGGAAGAACTCGCCGAACAGGATCAGCGCGGTGTGATGCTCTTCTACGGCGTCGGCAACCACGGCGGCGGCCCGACCAGAAGCGACATCGAATTCTTGATGGACAAGATGACCGAAGAAGGGTACAAGAATGTCAAATTCTCGAACCCGGACGACTACTTTAAGTATGTCATGGCCAACCCGCTCGACATCCCGGTCTGGACGGATGACCTCCAGCACCATGCCAGCGGCTGCTACTCTGCTACCAGCATGATCAAGCGTCTAAACCGTATGACGGAGAACGCTTTGCAGAGCGCCGAAAAATGGAACACGATCGCCACGAAGACGGCAGACTTCAAACCGGAAACGAAAGAATTCGCCGAAGCCTGGCGTGATCTGCTGTTCAACCAGTTCCATGACATTTTTGACGGCTGCTCCATCATGGAAGCTTATGAAGACGTCAATGAGTCGATGGGTCATGCACTGACCATCGCAGCCCGCGCGCAGAACAATGCACATCTCCGCATTGCGCGCACGGTTGACACTTGGGTTGACGGCGTCTCCGATCCGGTGGATGTCAATGATTTCAAGCTCAAAACGCTGCCGCACGAAGTCCGCAACCACAGCTTCTGGGGGCGTTTCCCGCGGCCTGTGATTGTCTTCAACCCGCTCTCCTGGGATATCATGACGCCGGTTCAGACCTATCATCCGTCTGTCAAGGTTCAGGATGCACAGGGCAACGAAGTGCTTTTCCAGAATGTCCGTTCATCCCGCTCCAATGACTCCCACGCAGATACTGTCTTCATGGCAAGCGTCCCGGCGATGGGTTATGCGACATACTGGCTGACGCCGGGCGGCGGCTCTGAAGTCTGCCCGATGAAAACTGCGGTCAAGGCCACTGAAACGGCTGACACCATCGAAATCGAAAACGAGCATCTGAAGGTTTCCTTTGACCGTCAGACGGGCTGCATCTCTTTCCTCGGCGACAAGCAGAGCGAAGAGAACATCCTGCGGGCACCGGGCGCTGTGCCGGTTGTGATCGATGACCACAAAACAGACACTTGGGCGCACATGGTCTTCAAATTCGATACGATCAAAGGCATCATGAACCTGGAATCCATCGAACTGGTTGAAGCTGGTCCACTGCGTGCAGTGGTTCGCGTCAAACACTCCTTCAACCATTCCTTCCTGACGCAGAACTTCATTCTGGCTGCCGGTGAGAAAGTGCTGGATGTCAAGTGCAAGGCCATTTGGCAGGAGCAGTTCACGATGCTCAAGTTCTCCTTCCCGCTTGCGGGCACGGATGAAATTTCGACGCATGAAGTTCCGGCCGGATTCATCAAGCGTCCGTGCAACGGCGAAGAAGAACCGGTTCATCAGTGGGGCGACGTGACGGTCACGGCAAACGGCGAACGCCGTGGTATTGCGATTCTCAACGATTCGAAATACAGCTATGACTGCCCGGGTGCTGAAATCCGTTTGACCGCGCTGCGCAACGTCATCTTTGCCGACCACTATTCGCATCGTCCGCCCGCAGACTTCAACTTTACGGACGAAGGACTGCAGCGCTTCGAATACGGCGTTTATCTGCATCGCGGCGAAGTTGAAACGAGCGATGTCGTCAAAGAAGCAACGCATATGAACAACCGCCTGGTTCCGGTTCCGGAAAGCTATCACAAGGGCAAGGGCGAACCGCAGGTGAAGAGCTATCTCTCCATCGACGCCGACAACGTTATTGCTACGGCACTCAAGCTTTCTGAAGACGGTTCCGGTTCTGTCATTCTCCGCTGCTATGAAACGAAAGGTCAGGCAGTCCGCGCACTTCTGAAGAGCGAACAGTTTGGCTTCTCCTTCTATTCCGACTTTGAGCCGCACAAGATCAAAACGTTCCGGATTGAACCGGACGGCAAGGTTTATGTGGTCGATTTCCTGGAAGGCATTGTTCGCTAAGCGCCAACAATCCGCATGATAAAAGAGC
>CAJLFQ010000059.1 GCA_905205975.1 uncultured Eubacteriales bacterium
AATCATCATCATGCTCAGGGCAACGGGCTAGTCCAGGGGCGAAAGTAATTACATGCGGCACATTTCGAACGCTCGCTCTCCAAAGGCATTCCGTTTGACGCTTCCTCTGTACAGGGCTTTTCACCATCCGGTGCGGATGATGCACTGCTCTTCCCTGATTTGGATACGCTGACGGTGCTGCCATGGCGGCCAACGCAGGGCCGCGTTGCGCGGTTTCTTTGTGATCTGATGTCGAGCGAAGGCGGGCCGCTTGCACTGGATACGCGGCATATTTTGAAAAATGCGGTGGCTGCGGCAAAAAAAATGGATCTGGAAATCAAACTGGGACCTGAATGTGAGTTTTATCTGTTTCAAACAGACGACAACGGCGAACCCACTGACAGACCGCATGATTCCGGCACCTATTTTGATATTGCGCCGCTGGATAAGGGTGAAAATATCCGGCGCGAAATCTGCCTGACGCTTGAAGAAATGGGGATGTTTCCGGAGGCCAGCCATCATGAAGCAGGTCCGGGCCAAAACGAAATTGATTTCCGCTACAATAAAGCCTTGGCAGCTGCGGATGATTTCCTGACCTTCAAGTCAGTCGTCAAGGCAATCGCATCTTTGAACGGCTTGTATGCGTCCTTCATGCCGCGCCCCCTGCCCAACCAAAGCGGAAACGGTCTGCACATCAATGCCTCGCTGTACCGGGGCGGCGTTAATTTGATGGACGGATTCCAAACAGGAAACCATCAGATTGCGGAACAGTTTATCGCCGGTGTGCTTGATCATGTCAAAGAGATGAGCGCTTTCCTGAACCCGACCATCAACTCATATGACCGGCTTGGGCTTCCGCAGGCGCCGTCTGCGATCTCTTGGTCGCTTCACAACCGTTCCAACCTGATTCGCCTGCCGGCGGAATCGGGTGAACGTGCAAGGTTTGAGCTTCGTTCGCCGGATCCTTCCGTCAATCCATACCTTGCGTTTGCATTGACGATTTATGCCGGATTAGATGGCATTGAACATGGGTTGACATTGTCCGGTCCGTCTGTGGTATCCGGAGAGCTGCCGGCTTCTTTGTCCGATGCGCTGACACTGGCAGAAAACAGCCGGTTTATCGAAACCGCGTTGGGTACAGCGATTACGCAGCGGTATATCACGCAGAAACGCGATGAAGCGGCAGCCTTTGTCAGCAGCGGCAGCAAACCGGCATTTTATGCGGAACAGTATTTCAGGACGCTCTGATATCGGATCTGAAAAAACACGAAAGGAGCAGAACGCCCATGATGAATGCGATGATTGTTTCCACGCAGGCTGGCGCTGTTTCTGCCCTGTCGGAACTTCTGATCCGCAGCAATTTTTCTCAACCGGTTGTGTGCCGCAGCTGTGCGGAAGCGCGCAGAACCTTGATTGACCGCACGTTTGATCTGATTATTGTCAATGCCCCGCTCAGTGATGAAACGGGTGAGCAGTTTGCCTGTACGACGGCTTCTTCGCTACTCTCGAGCGTGATATTGATCGTACGCAGCGAGGTTTATGAAGAAATTTCAGCCCGTGTGGAAGAATACGGCGTGTTTACGGTCGGACGGCCTCTCAATCGGCAGCTTTTTTGGAGCGTTCTGAAATTGGCTTGTGCGGCGCGTGCAAAAGCGGATCGCCTGAACCGCGAGACCGAGCAGCTGAAAATCAAACTCGAAGACATCAAGGTGATTGACCGCGCAAAATGTGCACTGATGGAGTATCTCCATATGGGCGAACAAAGCGCACACAAGTTCATTGAAAAACAGGCGATGGATCTGCGCATTCCGCGCAGAGAAGTCGCAGAGGGCATTTTAAAAACGTATTTGAGCCAAGTTGATTTTTAGACGGATATGCAAATCCGGGAAGGAGATTCTTCTGGTGGAAAATGAATTGATATTGGTGCTTGACTTTGGCGGGCAGTATAAAGAGCTGATTGCCCGGCGCGTGCGGGAGTGCGGCGTGCTTTCGAAGATCATTCCGGGTAATACCCCGGTTGACAAAATCTGCGAAATGCATCCGATCGGCATGATTATGACCGGTGGACCGGCCAGCGTTTACGCAGAATCATCCCCCAAATGCTCTCCGGAGCTGTTTGACCTGAATATCCCGATACTCGGCATTTGCTATGGCCACCAGTTGATGAGTTATCTTTTGGGCGGCAAAGTGGAACACAGTCCGGTCAGCGAATACGGCAAGACACTGACGCATGTTGATACCGGTGCAGCACTTTTTCAAGGGCTGGAACCGGATCAGCAGATGCTGATGAGCCATACCGACTTCGTTTCCATTCCGCCGGAAGGATTTACATGTGTTGCCCGCACGGCGGATTGCCCGACGGCATCGCTTCAAAATCCGGAAAAGCGTTTGTACAGCGTGCAGTTTCATCCGGAAGTGACACATTCCGAACACGGCATGGACGTCATCCGGAACTTCCTGTTCGGCATCTGCCACGCCAAAGCAGACTACACGATGGACGATTATATTGAAACGCAGATTCAGGCGGTACGCAATCGCGTTGGCGCACATGAACGCGTTCTGCTGGCACTGTCCGGCGGGGTTGACTCTTCGGTCTGCGCCGCGCTGCTCTCCAAAGCGCTGGGCGAGCGGTTGGTCTGCGTGTTTGTTGATCATGGCTTCATGCGCAAAGACGAAGGCGACGAAATTGAAAAGACGTTCTCAAAGTTCCCACTGACGTTTATCCGCGTGAACGCCGCAGAGCGGTTCTTAGGGAAACTGCGGGGAGTTTCTGACCCGGAGACAAAGCGGAAACGGATCGGCGAAGAGTTTATCCGCGTGTTTGAGGAGCAGGCAAAGGCTATCGGCAACCTGCAATTTCTGGCACAAGGGACGATTTATCCGGACGTCATTGAATCGGGCGCGCTCAATTCGGCCACCATCAAAAGCCATCATAACGTCGGCGGTT
This sequence comes from uncultured Eubacteriales bacterium, assembly GCA_905205975.1. Classification (GTDB taxonomy): domain Bacteria; phylum Bacillota; class Clostridia; order Oscillospirales; family QAMX01; genus QAMX01. The sequence continues at coordinate 2,927 of CAJLFQ010000059.1, forward strand.
TGCCGGAACGCATGAGCTTCTCCGGCATCATCGAGCCGCTTGCCGGCTTGTTCAAAGACGAAGTCCGCGCGGTCGGCCTGAAACTGGGGCTCAACAGGAAACTCGTCTTCCGTCAGCCGTTCCCGGGGCCGGGGCTTGCCATCCGCATTATCGGCGAAATCACAGAAGAAAAACTGGCCATCCTGCGCGAAGCCGACGCGATCATCCGGTATGAAATCGGCCGTTCTTCTTCAAAAGCGAACCAGTATTTCGGCGTTCTGACCAATTTGAGATCCGTCGGCGTCATGGGCGACGAACGTACATATGACTATACACTGGCGTTGCGTGCGGTGACGACCGGCGACTTTATGACCTGCCAGTATACGCGTCTCCCCCATTCCCTGCTGTCGCGGATTTCAACACGCATCACCAACGAAGTCCGCGGGATTAACCGCGTCGTCTTTGATATCACGGATAAACCCCCGGCAACGATCGAATGGGAATAATACGGTCGTGATTGTTTGCTGCTTGAAAGCTGCTTGTTTGACAGATGGCAGTAGTGAATGCATACCATGACATTGTTTTTGAAAGGACGGCCTTTATGAAAATTCGCATAGGCATTGTCGGATACGGCAATTTAGGACGTGGTGTTGAATGCGCGGTGACGAAGTCTCCGGATATGACGCTGGTCGGCATTTTTACGCGGAGAAACCCGGAATCCATTCACCCGGTGACGGAAACCCCGGTTTATCATGTTGATCAGGCGCAGACGATGCGCTCGGAAATTGACGTGATGATTCTTTGCGGCGGAAGCGCCAATGATTTGGCAGAACAGACGCCGGCGTTTGCCCACGATTTCAATGTGGTAGACAGCTTCGATACGCATGCGAAAATCCCGGAACACTTTGCGCAGGTGGATGAGGTCTGCAAAGCCAGCGGAAAAATCGGCGTGATTTCTGTCGGCTGGGATCCGGGGCTGTTTTCACTGAACCGGCTGTACGGTCAGGCGGTTCTGCCGAATGGCAAAGACGATACCTTCTGGGGCAAGGGCGTCAGCCAGGGGCACTCAGACGCGGTTAGACGCATTCCGGGCGTTCGAGATGCCAAACAGTATACGATTCCGGTAGAAGCCGCAATGGAGCAGGTGAAAAGAGGCGAAGCGCCGACGCTTTCCGCACGCGAAAAACACACGCGCGAATGCTTTGTGGTTGCTGAAGCGGGCGCAGATCTGGCGGCCATTGAAACGGCCATCCGGACCATGCCGAACTACTTTGCGGATTATGATACAACCGTACACTTTGTCTCGCAGGAGGAATTGGATCAGCATCATGCCGGGTACCCGCATGGCGGTGTGGTTTTCCGCACCGGCGTTACCGGCTTGACGAAGGAACACCGGCATGTGATGGAGTACCGTTTAACGCTGGAATCCAATCCGGAGTTCACGGCAGGTGTGCTCACGGCATATGCGCGTGCGGCGTACCGCATGAACCAGGCTGGACAGTGCGGCTGCAAAACGGCATTTGACGTTGCACCAGCTGATCTGCATCCGGCATCCGGCGAAGAGCTTCGCCGTACGCTGCTTTAGTCTTTGCCCTGTTATTTGCGGAAAATCAAAACGAAAGAGGTTTTTTTATGCCGAAATATATTTTTGTCACCGGCGGCGTTGTCTCAGGCCTTGGCAAAGGCATTACGGCCGCATCCCTTGGCCGGCTGCTGAAACAGCGTGGGCTGAAAGTTGCCGCGCAAAAGCTCGACCCATATATGAACGTTGATCCGGGCACCATGAGCCCCTTCCAGCACGGGGAAGTCTTTGTCACTGAAGACGGTGCAGAGACAGACCTGGATCTTGGCCATTACGAACGCTTTATCGACGAAAACCTCAACAAATATTCCAACCTGACATCCGGCAAGGTCTTTTGGAATGTCCTGAACCGTGAGAGAAAGGGCGAATATCTCGGAGAAACCGTTCAGATTATTCCGCACGTTACCAACGAGATCAAGAGCTTTATCTATAAAACCGGCACGGTCACGGATGCAGACGTCGTCATCACGGAAATCGGCGGCACCATCGGCGATATCGAAAGCCAGCCCTTCTTGGAGGCGATTCGTCAGATTGCCATTGACAAAGGCCGGGAAAACTGTCTGTTCATTCATGTGACACTGGTGCCGTATATCTCCGGCTCCAATGAACACAAGACAAAGCCGACACAGCACTCTGTCAAAGAACTTCAGTCGATGGGCATTGCACCGGATATCATTGTCATTCGCGCAGATGAGCCGACCGATGAAAATATTCGCGCAAAAATCGCCCTCTTCTGCAACGTCAAACCGGATTGTGTCATTGAAAACCTGACTCTGCCCAGTCTGTACACGGTTCCGCTCAGCCTGCATGAAAACGGCTTGGATCGTGTTGTCTGCCGGAACCTTTCGCTCGATACACCGGAACCGGATCTGAAGGATTGGGAAAAAATGGTTTCCCGGATTCAGAACCGCAGTGAAACGGTTCGAATCGCGCTGGTCGGCAAATATGTCAAACTGCATGACGCATATCTTTCTGTTGCAGAAAGCCTGCGGCATGCCGGATATGAGGCTGGCGTATATGTGGACATTGCGTGGGTGGAGAGCGACGACATCACTGATGAAAATGTCGCAGAGACATTGGCCGGATGCGACGGCGTTTTGGTGCCGGGCGGCTTTGGCGACCGCGGCATTCCGGGCATGATCCGCGCGGCGCACTATGCAAGAGAGCACAACATCCCCTATTTGGGGATCTGCCTCGGCATGCAGATCGCGGTGATCGAATTTGCGCGGCACGCCTGCGGCATCGCGGATGCGGATTCTCATGAATTTGCCCCGATGGGCGAAAATCTGGTGATCGATTTTATGCCGGGCCAGAACGATGAGATTGAAAAAGGCGGTACCATGCGTCTGGGTGCATATCCGTGCCACATTGAGGAAAATACGCTGATGCATCACTGCTATGGGACGGATTTTGTGAGTGAACGCCACCGTCACCGCTACGAATTCAACAATGATTACCGTGAAGTCATGGAAGACAACGGGCTTGTCTTCTGCGGCCGTTCACCGGACGATCGGATTGTTGAAGCGGTCGAGTACCCTGCCAATGATTTCTATATCGGCGTCCAATTTCACCCGGAATTCAAATCGCGCCCCAACCGTCCGCACCCACTCTTTTTGGGGCTGGTTCGGGCTGCCATGCAGCGTGAACGGACCGAAAAGCATTCATAGAAATTTTCACGGGCGGTGCCGCATTTCATCAACTCTGTTGGTGCGGCACCGCCTGTTCGGTGCATTTGAACCGGTATGCGTGGGGGAATGATTCTTGACAAGAACCGGTGAATTCTATATAATACAGTATGAGCTTTACGCAGAATCGGAGGAAGATGAAAGATGCGCTATTCGTTTGCCAAAATGCACGGCGCCGGAAACGATTATATCTATATGGACGGATTCCATGGACATGCCGTGCCGTCTGACCCGGCGGCGGCAGCAGCGGTATGGAGCCGCAGGCATTTTTCCATTGGCGCAGACGGCTTGATTCTGATCTTGCCGCACCCGGAATGCGACGCAGAAATGCGGATGTTCAACGCAGACGGCTCCGAAGGGAAAATGTGCGGGAACGGGATCCGGTGCGTTGGAAAATATCTGTATGACACCGGCTTGAAGCATCAGCAGAATCTGAAAATCATGACAAAGAGCGGTGTGAGATACCTGAAAGTCATCGAAAACCCGGAAACAGGCAAAGCCTCGGCCTTGGTGGTCAACATGGGCCGCCCCTGCTGGGATCCGGCTCAAATCCCTGTTCAAACAGAAAACGGTCAGGCAGATCACCTGACGCTGGCACTCGATGGCTATGGAACGCTGACAGTCGACTGCGTCTCCATGGGCAACCCGCACGCGGTGTGTTTTGTTTCGGATGTCGACGCCATCAATCTGGAGACTGTTGGCCCGCTCGTTGAACATCACCCTGCTTTCCCGGAAGGTGTCAACGCTGAATTTGTCGAAGTGATGGATTCGCATACGCTGAAGTTCCGTGTCTGGGAACGCGGCAGCGGTGAAACGCTGGCCTGTGGAACCGGCGTCTGTGCGGCATGTGCGGCTGCTGTCAGCCGCGGCATCTGCCGGAAAAACGAAAAAATAACAGTGCACGTTCGAGGGGGCACGCTGGAAATCGTCATTGACGATGACTGGACCGTGTATATGGCTGGCCCTGCCGAACTGGCCTATCAAGGAGAAGTGGAATTCGATGGTTAAAACAAACCCGAACTTTGGTCTGTTGGTGGAAAATTACCTGTTTGCAGACATTTCCAAACGCGTAGCCGATTTCACAGCGGCCGGCGGAAACGGTCAGAGAGTCATCAAAATGGGCATCGGCGATGTGACGCTTCCGCTGGCGGATGCGGTAATCGAAGCGATGCACAGCGCGGTATCTGAAATGGGCGTCAAAGAAACGTTTCAGGGCTATCCGCCTTATGACGGGTATCCGTTCCTGAAAAAAGCAATCTCCGACTATTATCGTGCACGCAGCATTGACATCGATCCGTCGGAAGTCTATGTCGGTGACGGCGCAAAAAGCGACTTGGGCAACATCACCGACCTGTTTTCAAATGACAATATTGTGCTGGTTCCGGATCCGGTTTATCCGGTTTATGTAGACAGCAACCTGATGCTGAACCGCGAAATTCGTTATCTGGATGCCAATGAATCCAACGGTTATCTGCCGCTCCCGGATGACAAAACCGTCGGAGACATCATATACCTCTGCTCCCCAAACAATCCGACTGGCGCGGTGTATACGCATGACCAGCTGGCGCAATGGGTTGCGTTCGCAAGAGAACATGGCTCGGTCATTCTGTTTGATGCAGCCTATGAGGCTTTTGTCACGGATCCGACGCTCCCCCGCTCTATCTTCGAGGTTCCGGGTGCGGAAACCTGCGCAATTGAGTTTTGCTCGTTCTCAAAAACAGCTGGCTTTACGGGGACGCGCTGCGGCTATACGGTGATTCCGAACGCCTTGTCCGTTCAGGGAACGCAGCTGGGCAAACTCTGGCTGCGCCGCCAGTCTACCAAATATAACGGAACGGCCTATATCATTCAGCGTGGTGCGGCTGCGGTCTTTACGGAAGAAGGAACTCGTCAGACCCGTGAGGCAATCCGCTATTATCTGGATAATGCCCGCATCATCATGGACTTCCTTGACAAAAAGGGCATTTCATACACAGGCGGCGAAAATTCACCGTACATCTGGCTGAAATGCCCGAATGGTATGGAATCATGGGCGTTTTTCGATGAACTGCTGAACAAAGCAGCCGTAGTAGGCACGCCGGGATGCGGTTTCGGCAAAAACGGGAACGGACGGTTCCGTCTGACATCCTTTGGAAACCGCGAAGACACGCTGGAGGCTGTAAGTCGGCTGGACGCTATTTTTTAGATGCAGCACCCGGCAAGTCGTTTGTGAGCGGGCGGATTTTGCGTGCGATGTATAAAAACGGCGTATCCGCTGCTGCAATCATGACTTTGACGGCGTAGGTGCTGAAAATCAGAACCACCACGGTCTTGAAGGAATGAATTCCGACAAAGGCAAGCAAGGTAAACATCGCCGAATCAAACAACTGCGTTGTAATGGTTGCCAGATTATTTCGCAGCCACAGATGTTTTCCGCCTGTTTTTTCCCGGATAAATGAATAGAGCCAGATGTCAACCCGCTGCATGATCAGATAGGTGACGATGCTGGCAACCGTCAGCCGGGGTGTGATGGCAAAGATGGTTTTCAGGCTGGCATCTGCAAAGTCTCCGTCGGCAGGCCGGAACAAAAGTGTCAGCTGCGTCATGATGACAAACACAACCGTGACAAAGAAGCCGAGAAAAACGGTTTTGTTGGCTTCCTTCTGCCCGTACATCTCGCACAGAATGTCGGTGGCTAAAAACGTGCTGCCGTACACGACATTGCCCAGCGTAACGGAAACCCCGAATAACTTGATCAGTTTGGCTGCTTCAATGTTGGAAAGAATCATGGCAACACAGATCCAGACATAAAGCCCTGTTTTTCCGAAAAAACGGTATGCAGCCAGCAGAAGCAGAAACGACACGACGATAGAAAGCAAAAAGTACAGCTCGTTCAAAGCGGAATCCCCTTTTCCGGGTGCGTACACCCTGCAAATATATAGGTGTTATTTTACCGGTTTCTCTGTGGTTTGTCAAGCAGTAACCGTGTGACAAGCCGCTTAACCCCATCATGAAATCATGACAAAGAAACAAACCAGAAAGGAATCAATCTCATGAAACAATATCCGATTGGCATTATGCTGGAATGCTTCAAAAAGCCGTTTGACGAATCTCTTCGCATTGCACGGGAGATCGGAGCAGACGCCCTTCAAATTGGCCTGTTTGCATTGGATCAGCCGCATGCCGCGCGCATGGAAGCGCTGGACCGAATCAAATCCAACGGTCTGCGCGTATCTGCGGTCTGCGGCGATTTGGGCGGCCATGGATTCACCCGCGCAGAAGACAATGCAGCAAAAATCGAAACGTCGAAACGGATCATGGAGCTGGCGCTGGATTTTGAAACCAACGTGGTAACGACGCATATTGGCGTCATTCCAGCAGACCGCGGCGGATGCTATGGCGTTCTTTCAGAAGCCTGCGCGGCACTGGGGCGCTTTGGGGAACAATGCGGCGCCCGTTTTGCCATTGAAACCGGCCCGGAAACACCGGAAGTGCTCAACGACTTTTTGAACCAGCTTCAGACCAAAGGCATCGGCGTCAATTTTGATCCGGCCAACTTGGTGATGGTGACAGGCGCCGATCCGATCCAAGGTGTCTATACCCTGAAGGACAAGATTGTCCACACCCACGCAAAAGACGGCATCATGCTGAAGCAGACGGATCCCGCTGTGATCTACGGGATTTTTGCAGACGGCGGTATTGAAGATTTTAGAATGGAAGAGTATTTCCGCGAGGTCCCGCTCGGTCAAGGCAATGTCAATCTCCCGGCTTGGCTGGCGGCGCTTTCCGACATCGGCTATCAGGGGGTTGTGACTGTTGAACGTGAAGTCGGAACCGATCCGGTTGGCGATATTTCGATGGCAGTCCGCTACCTGAAAGAGCAGATGCAGACTGCAGGAGAAAAGCGATGAACAGCCTCTTTTACTATGAAGCGGATCGCCAGAACGGCTGCGGCCTGACGGACGCGGAATTGGACCATGCGGTTGCGGCATTCCTGCAATCGCTGAATGCTCCGCCGCGAAAAGTTTTGCTGCTGCCGCCGGATATCACGCGTCTGCACTCTGCCGGCGGTCTTCTTGCGGCCAAACTGTACCACGCTCTCAAAGAATCGGCCGACGTCTGGCTGATGCCCGCGCTGGGAACGCATGAACCCATGACGCAGGCAGAACGACGCCGGTTCTTCGGCGACATCCCGGACGACCGCTTTTTGGTTCACGACTGGCGAAATGACGTCCGAAAAATCGGGACAGTACCGGCGGATTTCGTCCGTGAAGTGTCAGAAGGCATTGTGGATGAGGCGATTGACGTTGAGGTCAACCATTTGCTGTTCGACGGCGGTTTTGACCTGATTGTCTCCCTGGGGCAGGTTGTCCCGCATGAAGTTGTCGGCATGGCGAACTACTCCAAAAATATTTTCGTTGGCGTCGGCGGTTCGAAGCTCATCAACCAGTCGCACATGCTCGGCGCTTTGTATGGGCTGGAGCGAATGATGGGGCGCGACCACACGCCTGTCCGCCGGGTATTCGACTATGCGCATACGCACTTTTTGGCATCCCTCCCTCTTTACTTCTTCCAAACGGTCACAACAGCGTCTTCATCCGGCGTCCATATCCACGGCTTGTTTATCGGTGACCATCGAGACGTCTTTGAAGCGGCGGTCAAGTTGGCGCAGGAGAAAAACATGATCTTTGTGGAACGGCCGTTTCGCAAAGCGGTTGTTTATCTGGATCCTGCTGAGTTTAAGAGCACTTGGCTCGGCAACAAAGCCATTTACCGGACGCGTATGGCAATGGCGGATGGAGGCGAACTGATCATTTTGGCGCCGGGTGTCCGCCGATTTGGCGAAGATCCGGAGAATGACCGCGTGATCCGGCTGTTTGGCTATGCCGGACGGGAAAATGTGCTGCGGATGTTCCGGACGGAACCGGAACTGCAGCGAAACCAATCGGTTGCGGCGCATTTGGTGCACGGTTCGTCAGACGGGCGTTTCTCCATTACCTATTGTACGGATCCTTCTCTGCTGTCAGCGGAGGAAGTCGAGTCCGTTGGATACCGGCATATGGCATATCACGAAGCCATCCAACGCTACGACCCGGACAAGCTGTCAGACGGCTTCTGTACGCTTCCGAATGGCGAAGAAGTGTTTTATATCAGCAATCCAGCATTGGGGCTCTGGGCCGATCCTGAACGGTTCTACGGCACATCCAACGCGTGAATCAAGGATGTTTTTTCACAGGGAGCATCAAAACGCTTCCGGTGCACATTGTATTTTGAAAGGCAGGTCTTGCTGTTATGGCAGCAAATGAAATGAATCTGAGACGCATCCAATCGGCACTTGCCGACGGAAAATTCCCGGCCAAGGCGCTTTTGCTGGTTTCGCCGGTCAACCGCTTTTTTGCAACGGGCTTCCCCTCTTCGGCCGGTATGGTGCTGATTACACCGAATGACTGCCGGATGATGACGGACTTCCGCTACTTTGAGGCGGCGCAGAAGGCGCTGCCCCATATCCGGCTGGAAATGATGCAGCGTGGTCATCGCTATGCTGACTTGGTCAATGCAGCCCTTGCAGAGCTGGATGTCCACGAACTCTGCTATGAAGACGGCGAAACGACCGTCGCGGACTATAACGCACTGAAGGAATCGATCCATGCAGAGCTTCTGCCGGTCGGCCGTCAACTTGCCTACCTGCGTGCAGTCAAAACGGAAGAGGAACTGGACGCCATGCGCGGAGCGCAGGCGGCGACAGATGCAGCCTTTGAAAAGATCCTTTCGGATATCCACGCGGGCATGACGGAAAAAGAAATCGAAGCCCGTTTGATTTACCATCTCTATGCCTGCGGCGGCGAAAAGCTTTCGTTTGACCCGATTGTCGTCAGCGGCCCGAACGGCTCTCTGCCGCATGGTCATGCAGGAGACCGTCAAGTCTGCCGCGGTGATTTTATCACCATGGACTTTGGCGTCATTTACAAAGGCTATTGTTCCGACATGACTCGTACAGTCGCGGTCGGAAGCGTCAGCGACGAAATGCGCGAAATCTATGAAATCGTGCTGGAGGCCCAGTCGATTGGCTTGCGCGAAGCACGCGCCGGACGGAAATGGTCTGAGGTCGACGGCGCAGCGCGTTCCTTTATTGCATCCAAGGGATATGGCGAATACTTTGGCCACGGCCTTGGCCACAGCCTTGGCTTGGAAGTTCATGAGAGCCTGAATTACAGCGCAGAGACAGGCGATCTGACACCGGAAAACGGCGTCGTCTCCTGCGAGCCGGGGATTTATCTGCCGGGAAAATTTGGCGTCCGCATTGAAGACTGCGTGATTCTGAAAAAGGACGGCTGTGAAAATCTGGCAAAATCCAAAAAAAATCTTCTCATTCTCTGAAAAATCGTCTTGTTCGTCACTTGCCAGATGCATGGCAGATGCGGTATAATATAGGTGTGTTTCTTTTTGTGTCCGAGAAGCGCAAAAAAGCAGATCTGATTCTGTGATTTGGAGGAATGACTAAGATGGTGTTGGAAGAACTGCACAATCTTCCCGTCGGTGAATTGGCCATCATCGGCATGCGCGGATGCGAGGATATCTGTGCAAGCATCAACCGATATCTGGTGAGCTGGCGGAAGGATGTCGTCAAAAAAGGATTGATTGCGCCGTCCATCGTGGATGAATATACGCGCGACTCCTATATGCTCGATGTCCGCTGCCCGCGCTTTGGTACGGGTGAAGCCAAAGGCATGATTACCTCATCTGTCCGGGGTGACGATTTGTACATCATTGTCGACTGCTTCAACTATGGTGTAACGTATCGTATGTACGGTCAGGAAGTTCCTATGAGCCCGGATGATTATTTCCAGGACCTGAAGCGGATTATTTCTGCCGCAGCAGGCAAACCCAGACGTGTCACGGTCATTATGCCGATGCTGTACGAATCCAGACAGCATCGCCGCTCTGCGCGGGAATCGCTGGACTGCGCCCTGGCTCTGCAGGAGCTTGTCCGCATGGGCGTTGACAACATCATCACGTTTGACGCGCACGATGCGCGCGTGCAAAACGCCATTCCGAACACAAGTTTTGAGACGGTTCCTTCCACCTATCAGATGATCAAAGCGCTCGGCAACAACACGGAAGACCTGAAGATCGACAAAGAACACCTGATGGTTGTTTCGCCGGATGAAGGCGGCATGAACCGCTGCATTTTCTATTCGACGCTTCTCGGCATTGATCTCGGTATGTTCTATAAACGCCGCGACTACTCAACCATTGTCAACGGCCGCAATCCGATCATTGCGCATGAGTTCCTTGGCACCAATGTTGACGGAAAGGATATCATTATCGTTGATGATATGATTTCCTCCGGCGATTCGACCATCGACATTGCGCGCCAATTGAAAGAGCGCAATGCACGCCGTATTTTTGCCTGTTCAACCTTCGGTCTCTTCGTAGAAGGGCTGGATGCCTTTGACAAAGCATATGAAGAAGGCTATATCGAGCGGGTCTTTACGACAAACCTCATTTACCGCAATCCGGAGCTCCGGAAACGTCCGTGGTACTGCGAAGTTGATATGTCCAAATACATCGCATACATCATCAACACACTGAACCATGACCAATCCATGAGCGAGCTTTTGGACCCTTCGGCTCGTGTTCAGCGCTTCCTGGCGAAGCTTGGCAAATAACCACGCAAAAAAATCGCGTCGAACGCGAAATAGGGCTTGAAATTTGAGCTCAAATGTTATAAAATAGACAGGTAATCAATTTTGGAGGTATCTAGATGATTTCAGCTGGTGAATTTAGAAACGGTGTCACGTTCGATATGGAGTGGTAGGTCATGCAGATTATTGAATTTCATCATG
>CAJLFQ010000060.1 GCA_905205975.1 uncultured Eubacteriales bacterium
TTGTTTTCGTGAGCTGCCTGTTCCGCATTGAAACAACCGGCCGGTTATGGTATGATATAGGCAGAAAGAAAGCCGTTGGGATGACGTTCATCCCGCGGGCTCTGACCGAATCATTGAATCAAGCAAGGGGGCATTTTCATGGTTATGGATGCAGTCGATTATCGGATTTATCAGCGCAGAAACGGTCACGCGCAGGTTCGGTTCGCCGGGACACTGCCGGCGGACAACGCCGGGAAAACGGGGTATGTCGCCGCACGCGCCGTCCTTGAAGACGACAATCTGACCGTCATTCCCTGGACGATCTGCGACCGCACAGGGGATGACTGGACCGTCACATTCACATTGCCGGAAGGCGGGCTCTACCGGCTGGAAGCCGTCTTCTCCACGGATGCAGACGCCGAATGGTCCTGGTGCGGGCGCGTCAAACTGGTGCGCCACATCGGCGTCGGCGAATTGTTCCTTTTGGCCGGACAAAGCAATATGTCGGGCTATGGACGGGAATCCGCCCATGACCCTGTTCAGCTCGGCGTTCACCTTTACGGCAACAACGGCCGCTGGAATCTCGCGGCGCACCCGCTGAACGATTCGGTTGACTCGATTTATCCGGAAAATTATGAACTTGCCAACGCCACTTCGCCGGCGCTCTCGTTTGCACGGATGGTCATGAACCGGCTGCATGTGCCGGTCGGCCTGATCACTGCCGCTCTGGGCGGTTCCCCGCTCCGCAGCTGGCATCCGGAGGAAGACGGCGTTTTGTACCGGGCGATGCTTCGCCGGCTGGACGCCGTCGGCGACGTCGGCAATATCCTTTGGTATCAGGGCTGCGGCGACGGCACCGACACCGATGCGCCTGTCTATCTGACGCGCTTTCAGCGCATGATTCAGCTCTGGCGGGAGCAGATGGGCGATTTTAACCTTGTGACCGTTCAGCTGAACCGCGTTATCAACTACGATGCAGCGGGCGACCGCCGCTGGGGCATGATCCTTGAGGCACAGCGCCGGGCGCCGTCGGTCGTTTCAAAGTGCGTGGTTATTTCCACGAGCGACCTGCCGCTCTCCGACCTGATTCACAACAGTGCCTCCTCCAATGTCGTCATCGGCGAGCGCATGGCCAACGCTTATCTGGATCGTTTCTTCGGTCTGGCCGGGATGCAGGCGCCCAGCGTCATCCGCATTGAGCGTGTCGGAGACGACGCCGCGCAAATCACATTTGACTGTGACGATGTGCTTGCCGCCGACGAATCCGGCAAGGGATTTGATTTTGAAGATGACGACGGTTTGTTTGGCGCCGTCAGCGTCAAGCGTTCCGGCTGCGGTCTGCTGGTCCACGCCGCCCGCCCGTTCGGCGAACATCCCCGGCTGCACGGCTACTGGCGCTGTACGGCGGATGCATTTGTGCCGCATGCGCGCCACGGCATGCCGATGCTTTCTTTCTACAACGTCCCGATTGAAGCGCCCGTGGACTGATTGGGTCTGCCGGAAATCAAATTGCTGACAAGATACTGAAAAGGATTGGATTGCTATGCCCGAATTCACATACAACGGCCGCGACTTTCTGATGGACGATCAGCCATACACCGTTTTATCCGGCGCCATGCACTACCCGCGCATTCCCCGCGCATATTGGCGGGACCGCATGCTGAAGCTGAAGGAATGCGGCTTCAACACGGTTGAAACCTATACCTTCTGGAACCTCCACGAGCCAAAAGAAGGCGAATTTCACTTTGACGGCATCTGCGACATTGAAGCGTACGTTGAAACGGCCGCTTCACTCGGGCTGAACGTCATCCTCCGGCCGGGGCCGTACGTCTGCGCCGAATGGGAATGCGGCGGATTCCCCGCATGGCTGCTCGCCTATGACGGCATGCATCTGCGGTGCAATGACCCGCTCTATCTGGAAAAGGTCCGCGCCTATTTTGCAGAGCTGTTCCGCCGCCTGCGTCCGCATTTTGCCGGAAACGGCGGGAACATCATCATGTGCCAGATCGAAAACGAATACGGCAGTTTCGGCGACGACAAGGATTACCTGCGCGCGCTGGCGCAGATGTACCGCGATTTCGGCGTAAACTGTCTGCTTTATACGGCAGACGGCACCTGCAGCTGGATGCTGAGCGGCGGAACGCTGGATGAATTTATCTGCGTCGCCAACTTCGGCAGCCGGGTCCAGTCGGAATTTGCAGCGCTCAACGCATTCCGTCCGGGGCAGCCGACCATGTGCGGCGAGTTCTGGTGCGGCTGGTTTGACCACTGGTACGAAACGCATCACACCCGCACAGCGGAAGACATTGCGGCACAGTTCACCGAAATCGCCGAAGCTCACGCGTCCGTCAACTTCTATATGTTCCACGGCGGCACCAATTTCGGCTTTTGGAACGGCGCCAACTATGACAAATGGCTTCAGCCGACCGTTACAAGCTACGACTACTGTGCGCCGCTGACAGAAGCAGGCGACCGCACGCCGGCCTATTATGCCATCCGGGATCTAGTGGCGCACCATTTTCACCCGGTTCCGCCGCTCACTGCACAGGAATCCAAGAAGGCCGCCTATGGCGCCGTCACGCTGTCGGAGCAGGCGCTGCTCTTTGAACAGACGCAGTGCCTTGGGCAGATGATTCGCCGGCCTGCGCCGGTGTACATGGAGTATCTGGGGCAGAATTTCGGCTATACGCTGTATTCCTCTGTCGTCTCTGGCCCGATCGGCACGCTGCCGCTGATTCTGGAGGGCGCCGCCGACCGCGCGTTGATTTTCATCAACGGCGTCTTCCGTGGGATCGTCGAGCCGCCGCACCATTCGGACCAGCCGGAGCTGACGCTGGAAAAGGGCGAACACGCCCGGATTGACATTCTGGTCGAGAATATGGGTCGGGTAAACTACGGCACGCACTTCGCAGATCACAAGGGGCTGCGCGGCGTCCGGCTCGGCCAGCGGTTCCATTTCGGCTGGGCCATCACGCCGATGGAAATGGATGACCTCTCCGCCCTGACGTTTGCGCCCTGCACGCCCATCAGCCGTCAGCCCGTTTTTCTGCGCGGCACGCTGGAAATCGTGGGCGAACCATGCGATACGTTTGTCCGGCTGGACGGTTTCCACAAGGGATTTGTCGTCGTCAACGGATTCAACATCGGCCGGTTCTATAACGACGCCGGCCCGCAGAAGACCCTGTATCTCCCCGCGCCGTTCCTGCGTGCCGGCAGGAATGAAATCATCGTTTTTGAGTCCGACGAAACATCGTCCAACATCATCACGCTGACGGATACGCCAGTGCTTTGACGGTTTCTGCCCGTCCCATACCATGCCGCTGCACGGTACGGGACGGGCTGTTTTTTCGCCGCTATGCCGCATTCTCAAAAATTTCAAGTATTTTTTTCTGTTTTGGCGTTGAACATCCGCGCGTTCTGCGGTATGATATATTTGTAATCCCATATGGGATTATCAAAAGTTTTCATTTCAGGAGGTCGAATCATGGATATGGTATGTGAGAAGATGGTCTTGGCAGTTTTGTCCGGCAGCGATTCCGCAGAGGTTGTGCATGCCTTGAACGAGCACGGCTTTTACGCGACCATGCTCGCTTCAACCGGCGGTTTTTTGCAGAAAAAAAGCGTCACCCTGATGATCGGCCTTCCGGCTGCGCGTTTGGATGAGGCGCTCGGCATTCTGAAGCAGCACGCCGGTGAACGCATGGAAACGACTTTTTTATCCGGGATGGCGGGGATGCCTGCGATGCCGGTCAAGGTTCAGACCGGCGGCATCGTCGTTTTCGTCATGAACGTGGAGCGCTGCGAAAAATATTGATCCGAGAGGGCGTTTTGCATGGATGAACAGACGCAGGCGATTCTGACGGCCGCAAACCGCGCCATCGTCAAATACCGCGGCGCCTATGCCAAATGGGCGGCGCTGCACCACATGAATTACAACGAGATGCTCGTTCTGTACACCATCCGGGAATCCGGGTATTGCACGCAGAAGCAGATCTGCACCGACTTTCTGCTGCCTGCACAGACGATCCACAACGTGATTTCCGGTATGCGGCGCGCCGGTCTGCTCCGCATCTGTGAAGAGCACTGTTCCGGTCATGAAAAGGCGTTTGTTCTGACCGAGGCCGGTCAGGCCTATGCCCAGCCGGTCATGGACAATCTGCTCGCCGTGGAGGAAGACGCCATCGCCGCCATGGGAACGGAGAAATTGCAGGCCATTGCCTCGCTGATGACGGCATACAACGAAGCGCTGATCCATGCCATGCAAAAAAAACTGTAACTGCCGGTGAATCACCGATCAGAAAAAACTACCTGTATAGAAGCACAACCATCCAAATCTGTTCTGAGAGGGGCGGCGTTTGTCTTGCCTGACCTTAACGCGCAGTCTGAATTTTTCGGATGCCGCCGGTACCGGCATGGTGCTTGCCGTTCTGACGTGGCTGGCCGTTTCTGCGGTTGTGGTTCCGCTCATGCGGATCTATGTAAAAACGTCTGCCTCGGAACCGGGCGCCATTGAACAGGCCGTCACCTATGGGCGGATCGTCTGCCTCGGCAGTCTGGGCACTTTCTTAGAAGGCTGTTGGTCCAAAGTCCATCAGGCCCGCGGCAATATGCGTCTGCCGATGATTGCGCAGATCGCCGGTGCGCTGGTCAACGTCGTCTTGGATCCGCTGCTGATTTTCGGCATCGGCCCCTTTCCGGCGCTCGGCATTGCCGGTGCGGCCTATGCGACCGTGCTTGGGCAGTGCGTCTCCGCCGTCATCGTCGGCGTCAGGGGCGCCTGCAAGCCGCCGAAGGTTTCCGATATGCGTTTCTATGCGAAGCGCATTTACCACTACGGCTATTTGTCGATCGTCATGCAGATGCTGTATGTCGTTTACATCGTGATCCTGAACGTCATTCTGGCCGGGTTCTCCGACGCCGCCGTCACAGTGCTGGGGCTCTACTACAAGGCGCAGAGCTTCTTTTTCATCCCGCTGTTCGGGCTTCAGACGTGCATTGTGCCGCTTTTGAGCTACAACTTCACGCGCCGCAGCTATGAGCGGTGCCGGGAAACCATGCGGGATGCGCTTCTCGTTTCGCTGGCATTTATGGTCGTCGGCATCCTCTGCTTCACCCTGCTGCCGGAACAGCTGATGCGTTTGTTCTCCAAATCGGAGGAGGTCATTGCCATCGGCCGCGCCGCTTTCCCGATCATCGGTTCCAGCTTTTTGGCTGCCGTTTTTTCGCTGATGACGCCGGTGTTTTTTCAGGCCATCGGCAACGGGCTGGCCAGCCTGATGCTGTCGCTGACTCGGCAGATCTTTGTTTTGGTGCCTGTTTTCTGGGCCTGCTCCAAAATCAGCCTGAACAGCACATGGATCGCATTTCCGGTTGCAGAGCTGATTGCCGGTGCGCTCGGCATGATGCTCTATGTCCGCCAGCTCTCTCTGTGGCATCTGCCGCTGGGCGTGCGCCGCAAACCTGCAAAAACACGCTGAAACCGCGTCAAACGCCTTTTTGAATGCCTGCCGGATCAACCCCGGCAGGCTTTTTTTAGCGGGCATCTACCTGTCTGTGCGCGCCGCACGCCCGTGTAATTGTTCAAATTGCCGGTTGACAAACGGCGCACGCCATGGTATCATATTGTCAGATACTTTTAAACGCGGTACAGAGAGACCCGTAAGGTATTGCAAGCCCGGTTGTCCGTGCAGTTCTGCGCGCGCATCCGCAACAGGCTGTAATGTTTACGAATCTGCATTTCCCCTGCTTCTGCGCGGGCAATGCTTTCAATCTGTGCCGACGAGAGTCGGTGCTTTTTTTATGCGTTTTTTCAGAAAACGAGGTGCAAAATGACTCGAAAAGCCGATTTGATGACCGGTGATGAAGTTCGCCGGACGCTGATGCGGATGTCCCACCAAATTGTCGAGCGCAACAACGGCACCGGCAATGTCTGCCTGGTCGGCATCAAGCGCCGCGGGGTTCCGCTTGCAGAGCGCATTGCCGCAAACATTGAAATCATCGAAGGCGCTTCCGTTCCGCTCGGCACCCTCGACATCACGCTCTACCGCGACGATCTGGAACAGATTCAGCCGTCTCCGGAACTGCACAGCAGCGATATTCCGTTCTCGGTCGACGGCAAGATCATCATCTTAGTCGATGATGTCATCTACACGGGCCGGACGGCGCGCGCCGCCATCGAAGCCATTTTTACCTATGGCCGCCCGGCACAGATTCAGCTGGCCGTCCTGATTGACCGCGGTCACCGCGAGCTCCCCTTCCGCCCGGACTATGTGGGCAAAAACATCCCGACTTCACACAGCGAAATCGTCTCGGTTCTCGTCGATGCATACGACGGCCGAACCGGCGTTGAACTGTATGTGAAATAGATACCCTTGCATCCAACAACGCGATTCCATACAAATCTACTATCTGGAGGAAAAGGAAATGAAACTCACTTACGGCGTCCAAGACAAACCCCGCTTCGGGCAACTGCTCGCGTTCGCATTTCAGCAGCTGCTTGCGATTCTCGCAGCGACCATCGCGGTCCCGGCCATCGTCGGCAACGGCATGTCCACCTCGGCGGCACTTTTCGGCGCAGGCGTCGGCACGCTTGTCTATCTGCTCTTCACCAAATTCAAGAGCCCGGTCTTCCTCGGCTCCTCCTTCGCATTCATCGGCTCCATGTTCGCGGCCTTCGGCGGCGCAACCTCCGTTCAGGTCGGCTACCTCGGTCTGATCATCGGCGCAGCCTTCGCCGGGCTGGTCTACGTTGTCATCGCACTGGTTGTCAAGTTCGCCGGCGTCGCCTGGATTGACAAGCTGATGCCCGCCGTCGTCATCGGGCCGACCGTCTCCATCATCGGTCTCTCGCTGGCGGCCAACGCTGTCAAAGACGCCGTCGGCTGCAGCGCAGGCGCCATCGAGTTCGATACCGCCAACTCCACTTACCTGATGAGCACAAAAGGTCTGATCTGCCTGCTCTGCGCACTGGTCACGCTGGCAGTCGTCATGCTCTGCTCGGTCTTCGGCAAGAAGATGGCCAAAATGATCCCCTTCATCATCGGCATCGCTTCCGGCTACGCGCTGGCCGCCATCTTCACGGTCATCGGCAACTGCGCCGACATCGAAACGCTGAAAATTATCGACTTCTCCAAATTTTCGCACATGCAGTGGGTTCCGGACTTCACCTTCGTGGAAGCCTTCAAAGGTCTGAAGGAAGGCATCACGCTCTCCTACATCGGCACGCTGGCTGTCGCATACATCCCGGTCGCCTTCGTGGTCTTCGCAGAACACATCGCCGACCACAAGAACCTCTCCTCCATCATTGAACACGACCTGCTCAAAGAGCCCGGCCTTTCCCGTACCCTGCTGGGTGACGGTGTCGGTTCCATGGTCGGCGCCTTCTTCGGCGGCTGCCCGAACACCACTTACGGCGAATCCGTCGGCTGTGTCGCCATCTCCGGCAACGCTTCAGTCGTGACCATCCTCGTCACCGCAATCTTTGCCATCCTCGCCTCCTTCGTCGCACCGTTCGTCACCTTCCTCTCCACAATTCCAGCCTGCGTCATGGGCGGCGTCTGCATCTCGCTCTACGGCTTCATCGCGGTCTCCGGTCTGAAGATGATTCAGAAAGTCGACCTCAACGAAAACCGCAACCTGTTCGTCGTCTCCATCATCCTGATCACCGGCATCGGCAACCTGTGCCTGACCTTCGGCAAAATCAAGCTGACCTCGATCGCCTGCGCCCTCATTCTCGGCATCCTGGCTAACGTCATGCTCTCCAGGAAGAAGAACGCCGATTCGGAAAACAAGTAATCACGCGCGAAAATCCACCTTCTAAAAGCTGCTGCGCCGGTCTTTTCAAAAGACCGGCGCAGTTTTTTTGTTTGTCTGTTTTTTATTCGATGAGCATCTGATTCAGATACCGCGCTGCCGCATGCCCCAGGTGCAAGGATCCTTCAACGTTCGGATGACCGCCGAAGCTGGCGCGATGACTGAACGGCTGGGAACGGCCGAGAATCGGGGCAACGTTCAGGATCCTGTCGGCCGGAACCATGCCGGAACGGATGGCGTCATTGGCGGCGTACCAGTGGGCCTGATGATCATGCTCCATATCGAACGGCGGAATCGTCAGCAGAAGCACACGCGTGCCGGCCTCATGCAGCGCCATCACAATGGTTATGAGATCGCACAACACTTCTTCGGCTGTGCGCCCGCGGAGAATATCGTTGACGCCGAAGCAGACCGTCACAATGTCGCATGTTTTGGCGCGGGCAAGCCACAGCCCGTTGGTGGCAGCGTCGCTGGCGCGCCCGAAGCCGATGCCGAGGTTCCATACGCTCACATCGTCCGGCAGCGCTTCCGCTGCCTTCGCCACCCAGTGTGCATAGGATTCGCATGGCGTTCCGATGCCCTGGGTGATGGAATCGCCAAGAAAGCCGATTTTTTTTCGTGCCGGGCGGTCGCAGCCGACCATCAGCGGAACCGGGATGCGCTTGTCGAGGGGCAGCGGTTCGTGTTCACCGGAATGAACGTTCAGCACCATCTCTTCGTGATAGGGAAAGTCATTGCCGCGGACGGTGACTTCATAGACGAGGCAGTCCCCCGGCGCCGCACGCAGCGTCACCGGATCGGAGCAGAAAAAGCCCTCTCCCGCTTGAACTATGCGATTCGGACGGCCGTCAAAGGTGACCGTCTGACAGGCGCCGGCAGGCATGCCGGGTTCCTTTGCAAGCCCGATGCGCATGGCGCGAATTTCCCACAGACCGCCCGCATCGTTGGCCTTGGAAATCGCGCCGTCGGCGAACGTGCTGTCGATGCGGTTCGCAAAAAGCAGCGCATACCGTTCGCCGCCCCGGGTGAGACGGTAAGAGACGCGTCCGGTGCGCGTCACCGGTGCGGGAAACCGTGCAAGCACCTGGTTTGCGCTTCCGGCTGTTGTATCCGCGGTAAAGGTGCGGAAGAATGTTTCGGTTGTCATCGGCGTCACTTCTTTCTGATTGGTTCCGGCGCGTGTACGCCTGTTATCCATTATAACATCTTTCAGTTTTTTCTGCAAGGCTGTATGGGAAATCTTCCATCTGCTTCCGCCCTGCGGCACTTGTCTGTCCACCAGTTCTGTGGTATAATATGTAGGCTTTCAAAATTCGACAAAACACAAGGATGGAACAACGTCATATGGCAAAGCGATCGTATGAAATGGATATGTGCCGGGGACCTCTCGCCGGGAAAATTCTGATGTTTTCACTGCCGCTGATTTTCTCCGGCATTTTGCAGCTTTTGTTCAATGCGGCTGACCTCGTCGTCGTCGGCAAGTTTGCCGGTGACATTTCCGATCAGGCGCTGGCCGCCGTCGGTTCCACCGGTTCCGTGACCAACCTGATCACCGGTGCATTCATCGGCCTCTCTACCGGCGCCAACGTGCTTGTCGCACAGTTGTATGGCGCCAATGACCACCAAAAGCTGAGCAAAGCCGTTCACACCGCCATTACGCTCGCGTTTATCAGCGGCGTCGTTCTGGTCGGCGTCGGTCTACTGGTCGCCCGCCCGCTGCTGGAGTGGATGGAGACGCCGGCAGACGTCATCGATTTGTCTGAGCTTTATATGCGCATCATTTTCTACGGTATGCCTGCCAATATGCTCTACAATTTCGGTTCCGCCATTCTCCGTTCCATCGGCGACACGAAGCGTCCGCTCTACTTCCTGCTCATTGCCGGCTCCCTGAACGTCGTACTGAACCTCGTTTTCGTCATCTGCTTCCATATGAACGTCGCTGGCGTGGCACTGGCCACTGTAATCTCTCAGGTTCTGTCGGCCGTTCTGATTTTGATCTGTCTTTTCCGGATGGACGGCCCCTGTAAACTCAGCTGGCGTCATCTCGGCATCAACGGCGAAGCCACGCTGAAAATCGCCCGCGTCGGTCTGCCGGCCGGTCTGCAAGGCTGCATTTTCTCGATCTCCAACGTTTTGATTCAGTCTTCCATCAACTCATTCGGCTCTCTGGCCATGGCTGGCAGCACCTCCGCCGCCAACATTGAAGGGTTTATTTATATTGCGATGAACGCGGTCTATCAGGCGGCGCTCAGCTTCACCAGTCAGAACTTCGGCGCCAAACAGTACAAGCGCATCAATAAGGTGTTTGCCGTCTGCGCCATGCTGGTGACGGCCGTCGGTCTGCTGCTCGGTCTGCTGGCCATCCTTCTCAAGCGTCCGCTCCTCTCCCTGTACACCGACGACCCCGTGGTCGCGGACTTCGGCGTCTTCCGTATGAACGTGATCGTGACCACTTATTTCTTCTGCGGGCTCATGGAAGTCTGCACCGGCGTCATGCGCGGGATCGGCTACTCGATTCTCCCGATGTGCGTTTCGCTCGCCGGCGCATGCGGCCTGCGCGTTCTCTGGATTTATACGCTGTTTGCCGCCGACCGCACCATGACAATGCTTTATCTTTCCTATCCGGTCTCTTGGGCAATCACCACACTTGTTCATTTTCTCTGTTTCCTGGTCGCCCGCCGGAAACTCCCGAAAGAAAATGTGCCGCTGGAAGACGCGGCGTAAAGAAAACGGACGAACTGTTTTTGCAGCTCGTCCGTTTTTTGATACGGTTTTTAATCGGCTGCTTTCAGAGATTCCGCCATGTTGATCCGGTGCAGACGGCGGAGCATCAGCAGATCCACCAGACCGGAAAAGCACAGCGAAGCAGCCGCCGCAATCAGAAAGCTCCCGGCTGAAATGCTGCGCCCCAGCATCATATCCGGGCTGTCTGCCACGCGGACGACATACGCATGCAGCAGGACGCCGAGCGGCAGCCCGGCGCAGAGGCCGAGGATGGTTTGCAGCCAAATTTCCCGGAACACATAGCGCGCGGTTTCTCCGTGGCGGTACCCGAGCACACGGAGCGTCGCCAGCTCTTTTGTGCGTTCGCTGATGTTGACATTGGTAATCTGATACAGGACGATCACGGCCAAGGCGCCTGCGCAGGCGACAATCAGCAGGACGACGGCGTCCAGACTTTTCAGCAGCCGTTCATACGCCGTCTTTGTCTGTGCCGTCCATTCAACCGCGAGCACGCCCGGCTGCGCCAGCAGCGCCTCTGAAGCGGTTTCCCTTTCTGCATCTGTTGTCAGCCCGGTTCTCAGCAGACGGGCCGACTGACCGGTGATCCCTGTTCGGCTGCCGAGCCACAGGCACGCGCCGACATAGTTTTCCGCGATACCGGTCACGATCAGCTGTTTTTCTTCGCCGGCGGTTTCCTTCACCCGGACAGCATCGCCCACGGACACGCCGAGCGTTTCCGCCGCCTTTTCGCTCAGCACCACGGCGTTCTCATCCATGTCAATCGGTTTGCCGGTTTTTCGATTCCGCAGCGTTTGAAACGCCGGGAACGCTTCCGGGTCTTCCACCACCAGCGCGTCCATTTGCAGCGATTGATCTCCGGCGGAAACCGTCACTGTGGACGTTTGAACCGCCAGCGAAACGGCGCCTTCCGGCAGTTCAATCGATATGTCGCCGGACAATGTGACGACGGCGTCCTCATGCTGAAGCGATTCAAACTGCGTGTCGGTACAAACACGGACCGAATCACGGAGCCCGAGCGCCGCGACCATCAGCGCCGCGCATCCGGCGACGCCGACCACCGTCAGAATCAGATTCTTTTTGTTGCGGAACACGTTGCGCGCCGTCGCCTTGCTGCTGAACGATAAACGGCGCCACAACGGGCGAACCCGCTCCAGGAGAATGCGCTGACCCGGTTTCGGGACGCGCGGCAGCATCAGCGCAGCCGGTTTCTCACGCAGCGCCCGGCGGCACGCAAAGCCTGCGGCCAGCAGCGCACAGATCAGTTCTGCGCCGCAGGCCAGCGCAGCCAGCAGGCCGTCAAACCGCAGCACCAGCGGCGGCAGGTCATACAAGGTTTCATAGGCGGCATAGATGCCCAGCGGCAGGACCCAGCATCCGCAGGCAAGGCCAAGCATACAGCCGGTCAGCGTCGCCAGACCGCTGTAGACGGCGTATTGCGCAAAGATGGCGCCGTTTCCATATCCGATCGCCTTGAATGTCCCGATTTGAATCCGTTCCTCTTCCACCATTCTTGTCATCGCGGTCAGCGTGACCAGCATCGTGACCAAAAAGAAAAAAATCGGCACGACCTTCGCAATGTCAGCGATTTTATCCATGTTGGTGTGATAGCTGACTGCGCTCAGGTTGGATTGACGGTCCAATATCTGCCGGCGCCCGCCGTCATCCAGACCCAATCCGCGGATCTGGTCTGCGGCATCGTCCACCAGACGCTGATAGGCGTCGGTAAACGCCGCTTGTTCGTCAGCGCCCGTGACGGTGCAGTAGATCAGGTTGACCGGCTCATCGGCACGCTCCGTATAGGCAATGAGATCCACCCGCCCGCTTCCGATCATGCTGACTTCACGCTCGTTGGCAATATAAAAGGGATTGGTCACCGTTCCTGTCACGTACAGTGTTTTGCCGCTGTCCAGATAGATGGTATCTCCGATGCCGACGGCATACATCTCGCTCTGGGGACGCTGCACCACGCATTCCGACGGCGACGCTGGCATCCGCCCTTCGGCCAGTGTCAGGCGGTTGACCGGCAATGCCCCGTCGCCGAAGGTCAGATACTCGATCCGGGCGGTCACTGAATCGCTGCCGATCCGGACGGGCTGATCCGCCACATGGACAGGCAGTACCGCACGAATGCACGGCAGCGCCTGAATTGCAATCTGTTCCCCCTTGGACAAGCCGGTCTGGCTGTCCATGATCCACAAATCGCTCATCCGCTCGGTTTGATAGAGCCGATCCAGCGAAGCATGCATATCGGGCGTTCCGGACAGAAGACCCACCAGAAAACCAACCCCCAGCGCGACAATGGCGGCAATGGACAAAAAACGGCCGATGCTGCCGCGAATGGCGCGTCTGATGCAGATGCGCTCGCTTTTTACCATTCGATCGCCTCCACCGGAACCGGATGCGGCTGATGCAATTCGCCGGCAACGGCGCCGTTCCGCACGCGAATGACGTGATCCGCCATGGCCGTCAGGGCGCTGTTATGCGTGACAATGACCACCGTTTTCTGCATGGTGCGGCACAGCGTTTGCAGCAGTTTCAAAATCGTCTTGCCGGTCTGGTCGTCCAATGCGCCGGTCGGCTCGTCGCAGAGCAGGAGCTTGGGGTTTTTGGCAATCGCCCTGGCGATGGACACCCGCTGCTGTTCCCCGCCGGAAAGCTGCGCCGGGAAATTGTGCATCCGTTCCGACAGGCCGACCGCCTTCAGCGCTTCGGCGGCATCCATCGGCGCACGGCACAGTTCCGACGCCAGCTCCACGTTTTCCAGCGCCGTCAGGTTCTGCACCAGGTTGTAAAACTGGAAAACAAACCCCACTTCGTTCCGCCGGTACTGCGTGAGCTGCCGGTCATTCTGCGCACTCAGCACCGTCTCCCCGATGCGGATTTCACCGGAATCACACGAATCCATGCCGCCCAGCAGGTTCAGCAGCGTCGTTTTCCCGGCGCCGCTCGGCCCGACAATCACGCAGAGCTCGCCGGCCTCCATGGAAAATGATACATGATCGCACGCGGCAATCCGCCCGCTTCCTACCCGGTATTCCTTACAGACATCCGTCAGCTGTACAAATTTCATGACACACAGGCTCCTTTCCACACTGTTATTTTTCAGACACAGCGTTGACAAACTGACACGTTTCTATTATACTAACATCGTGTATGAATTTCAAGAAACAGATGGCCCGGCTTTTGTTCAGCGCTGAACACCGGGCGCGTTTCTTGTCTATTATCTCCCGTTT
>CAJLFQ010000061.1 GCA_905205975.1 uncultured Eubacteriales bacterium
ATACATCCCGGCAGATGTAAATGAGCAGATTCGACAAATAGTGATTTTTTACAGGGACAAAACGGCGCTGCCCGGCATAGGATACAGGGAGAAAAAACCGGAAAGGACTGAGAATGATCGAAACGCTCAAAATTGGTGCGAGAGGCCCGAGTGTCGCCCTGCTGCAAACGGCTTTGCAGCGGGCCGGCGCCTTTACAGGAACCGCAGACGGCATATTCGGCGAGCAGACGCGTCAGGCGGTGATACGCTTTCAAAGCAGAAACGGTCTGACGCCGGACGGCATTGCCGGGCCGAAAACACAGGAAGCGTTGATGCCCTATATGGTCGGATTCCGGCGGCACACCGTCATGCGCGGCGATACGTTTTACCGGGTGGCCAAACGGTATGGGACAACGGTTCAGGCGGTGGCGTCTGCCAACCCCGCTGTTCATCCGAACCGCCTCCAAATCGGACAGATTCTGGTGATTCCACTGGGGTTTCCGGTCGTGCCCGCAAATATTCCGCTCTCAAGCGAAATCATGGCGCTGTACATACAGGGGCTGGCGGCCCGATATCCGTTCCTGCGGACGGGCAGCATCGGCGCCAGCGTCATGGGGCGTCAGATTCCGTTTATCGCCATCGGTACCGGTGCAACGGAGATTTTCTACAACGGCGCACACCATGCCAACGAGTGGATCACGGCGCTGCTGCTGCTGCGGCTGTGCGAGTCCTACGCGGATGCAGTGGCCGCCGGACGGAATTTCTACGGGCAGAATGCCGCGGCGATGGCCGCGCAAACGACGCTGTATGTTGTACCGATGGTCAACCCGGACGGCGTTGATCTGGTGACGGGCGCATTGACCGGCGGGTCATACTATGAGCGCGCCGTCGCCATAGCGAATGATTACCCGCAGATTCCATTCCCGGACGGCTGGAAGGCCAACATATCGGGCGTGGACCCCAATCTGTCGTATCCGGCGGAGTGGGAGTGCGCCCGGGAGATCAAGTTTGCACAGGGCTATACGACGCCTGCGCCGCGCGACTATGTCGGCAGCGCACCGCTGGAGGCCCCGGAAAGCCGCGCCGTATACGATTTTACGCGGATGCGGAATTTCCAGCTGTCTATTTCATGGCACACGCAGGGCGAGGTCATTTACTGGCAGTTCCTGAACATTCGCCCGCCCAGAGCAGAAGCGATCGGAACGGCGCTGGCTGCGGCGAGCGGGTATGAGCTGGCGGAAACGCCGTACGAATCGTCATTTGCGGGATTCAAAGACTGGTTCCTTCAGCAATTCAACCGCCCGGGCTATACCGTTGAAGCAGGGCAGGGGGAAAACCCGCTGCCGCTGACGCAGTTCCCGAAAATCTACGCCGACAACTTGGGCATTTTTGCACTCGGTATGCGGCTGGGCGGATAAAACGCTTTTCTTTCTGCGCGAAATGGTGTATAATATATAGACTGATAGGTTCACCTTCGGCAGAAAGAGGGCGCAAATGCAAATGGAACGATCGACAGGATGCCGCAATATGTCGGCATGGCGAAGCATCATCAGCGTGACCATCGAAAATATGGTTGTGCAGCTGTACCCCTGCGGCTTTTCTGCCTCCATGCAGCAGCACCCGGGCTACCACACACACCTATATCATGAGGTTTTTTTCGTTCAGACGGGCAGCATTGAAATTCGGACCACCGAGAAAATGCGGCGTTTTCATCCGGAGGACTGCCTGATCATTCCGGCTGGCCTCCCGCACGCCCGCAAGGAATATGAAACCGACTCGCCGCCCATGACGCTGGACCTGCGCTTTACCATCCAGCCGAAACCCAACTGCGACGGCACCGAGGCGGATATCTATTCCGGCTTCGCAAACCTGCTGGAGCCGGCGGAAGATATCATTCTGCTTCCGCACAGCGGCCGCGTGGCGCGGCTGTTTGCGCAAATCACAGAAGAAAAAGCTTCGGCGCTTCCGTTTCAGGAGCTGAAAATCAAAGCAGAGGCGACGCTGCTTTTCGCTGCCTTTTACCGGCTGCTGATCGAAGGCGCAGGTTCAGCCGTGGAGCTGTCGGAAATGCCGGACGAACCGGAGCCGAACGAGCCGGTGAGCATGCACGCCTATATTGACTTTATGTTCAACCGGCGGTTTGCCAACCCGGAATTAAAGCTGGAGGAGCTGGCTGATCTGCTGCACTTGAGCCCGCGCCAAACGGAACGGCTGGTCATACAGCTGTACGGCAAATCCTTCAAATGCAAAATGATGGAGACACGCCTGCAAAATGCCCGTATCCTGCTTCGCACAACGGAAGCGCCGATTGCGGATATCGCCCGCTTCTGCGGATATTCGTCACACAGCGGGCTGATCAAAGCCTTCAGCGCGGAATTCGGCGAAACACCGGCAGAATACCGGCAGGCGGTTCATTCGGAGCCGCCGGATGAATCGGAACCAACTGCATAACAAAAAAAGCGTGGAAGCATTCCACGCTTTTTTGCACTGAATTGGTTTATTTGGAGAGCGAGATAATATTCAATGCGATCGTCGCGATCGTAAAGATGATGCCGACAATGATCGTCAGCTTGTGCAGTTTGGAATCAAAGTTCTTCACTTTGCTTTTGGTGACGAAGGATTCGGCCATGCCACCGATTGCGCCAAGCCCTTCTTTGCTGCCGCTCTGGAACAAAACCGTCAGAACAAGCACGATCGCGCAGAGAAGCTGAAGAATCGTAATTGCAATCTCCATCGAACAATACCTCCATTCGTTAGCAAGTCGTTAGCAAGCTCAGGCCGCCGGAAT
Source organism: uncultured Eubacteriales bacterium (assembly GCA_905205975.1). Lineage (GTDB taxonomy): Bacteria > Bacillota > Clostridia > Oscillospirales > QAMX01 > QAMX01. The sequence continues at coordinate 2,768 of CAJLFQ010000061.1, forward strand.
GCGAAATCCGACAAGCCTCCGATTACACTCTCTGTATGATATCATATTTTGAAGGAAAATGCAAGCCTTATTTTCGGAAAAACAGAAAAAACATGGGCGGAACGCAAGGCAGCTGCCGTGCGGCGGAACCAGCCGGCGCAAAACGGCGTGCAGGTGCTCCATTTATTGTTTGTTCATCAAATGCCCCTTGACGAAGCGAAACCGCGGTGGTAAAATATATAAATAATGGAATCTTATCTTTACTTGCAGCCGCAGCGCTTCTGCGGCAGGCGAAAAACAATTGGAGGAAGCCATATCCATGTGGATCAGTGACGGATGGCGCGATTATGCGCTGATCGATTGCGGCGGCGGCGAACGGCTGGAACGCTGGGGAAAATATTATTTGGTTCGGCCGGATCCGCAGGCGCTGTGGCGCCGCTCATCCGATGACCCGCATTGGAAAAAACCGGATGCCCGGTATCTGCGGTCTTCGTCCGGCGGCGGCCGGTGGGAAAAATATACCCTGCCGGAACAATGGACGATTCACTATAAAAACCTGACGTTTCAGGTCAAACCGATGAATTTCAAACACACCGGCATCTTCCCGGAGCAGGCTGCCAACTGGGACTGGACAGCAGAACAAATTGCCGGAGCGAACCGGCCGGTCAAAGTGCTGAATCTATTTGCGTATACCGGTGCGGCGACGCTGTCGGCCGCGGCGGCCGGCGCTTCACTCTGCCATGTGGATGCAGCGCGCGGCATGGTGCAGTGGGGGCGCGACAACGCCCGGCTCTCCAATCTGACCGATCGCCCTATTCGCTGGATCATCGACGACTGCCTGAAATTCGTCGAGCGGGAAAAACGCCGCGGCAGCCGCTATGACGGCATCATCATGGACCCGCCCTCTTTCGGCCGCGGCCCGAACGGCGAAACATGGAAAATCGAAGCGGAAATTGACGGCCTGATTCGCAGCGTCGCGGAGCTGCTGAGCGATCAGCCTTTGTTTTTGATGGTCAACTCCTATTCCTCCGGATTGTCGCCGGAGGCGGTGGCCTACATGATCCGCGACATCATCGAGCGCAAATTCGGCGGTTCGACCGAATGCGCCGAGCTGGGGCTTCCGGTTGCCGCGAGCGGGCTGGCGCTTCCGTGCGGGGCGACGACACGCTGGCTGGCATCAGAAAGGTCTTCAAAGCAATGATTCAAACCGTTGACCTGACATATTCGTATACAGATACCGACTCCAACGCGCAGCATACCGTGCTGAAACAGCTGTCGCTGGAGATCCAACGCGGCCAAATCACAGCGATCATCGGCCACAACGGCTCCGGCAAATCGACGCTTGCCAAGCATTTCAATGCGATTCTGCTGCCGACCGGCGGCAAATGCTACGTCAGCGGAATGGATACGACAGATGAATCGCTGCTGTTTGATATCCGGAAAACCGTTGGGATGGTTTTTCAAAACCCCGACAATCAGATCATCGCCTCGGTTGTGGATGAGGATGTGGCGTTTGCACCGGAAAACCTCGGCCTCCCGCATGACGAAATCGTCGCCCGCGTCCATGACGCGCTGGAAGCCGTCGGCATGACGGCGTTTGCCAATCATGCCCCGCACCTTTTGTCCGGCGGCCAGAAACAGCGTGTCGCCATTGCCGGGGTTCTGGCTATGCGGCCGCAATGCATCGTCCTCGACGAACCGACGGCCATGCTGGATCCGAAAGGGCGGAAAGAAGTGCTGGATACCGTCCTGACGCTTCAGAAACGCTACCAGCTGACGGTTGTGCTCATCACACACCACATGAATGAAGCGGCGAAAGCTGATCGCGTCATCGTTTTGAACGACGGCGAAATCTATCTGGACGGCGCACCGGCAGATGCATTGACGCAGGTGCAGGTGCTGCGTGCGGTCGGCATGGATGTCCCGCCGTCGGTAGACCTGCTGTATCGGCTGAGCAGCGCGGATGAACCCATTCCGCTGGATGCATTTGACGAAGAAACCTGCGCAGCCCGCATTGCGCAGTGGCTCCGGAACTGACGCCCGCACAGTCCGTTTTTTACCACAGACAGAATCAGGAAGGCAGAGAATTACCCATATGGCAGAATTGCTGCGCTGTGAGCAGCTGACACATGTTTACAGCCCCAAAACCCCATTTGAATTCCGGGCGCTTGACGGGATCAACCTCACCATTCAGGACGGAAGCTTCATCGGCCTGATCGGCCACACGGGTTCCGGCAAATCGACGCTGATCCAGCATTTCAACGGTCTGCTGATGCCGACGTCCGGCCGCGTCCTGATTCGCGGCGAAAATCTGGCGGACGATAAAAAGCGCCTGCGCAGCATCCGGTTCAAAGTCGGCTTGGTGTTCCAGTTCCCGGAATATCAGCTCTTTGAGGAAACCGTTGAAAAAGACATCGCATTCGGCCCGGCAAATATGGGGCTGGAGAAAGCTGAAATCGCCAGACGCGTGGAAACGGCGGCGGAAATGACAGGGCTTTCAAAAGACCTGCTGAAAAAATCGCCTTTTGAATTGTCTGGCGGTCAGAAACGCCGGGTGGCCATTGCCGGCGTCATTGCGATGGAGCCGGATCTGCTGATCCTCGACGAACCGACGGCAGGCTTGGACCCGCGCGGACGGGATGAAATCCTGAACGATATCCGCTCGTATCAGCAGCAGGGGAACCGCTCTGTGGTCATCGTATCGCATAGCATGGACGATGTGGCGCGCTTTGCCAACCGGATTATCGTTCTGCAAAAAGGCCGTATCCTGATGGACGGCACGCCGGACGAGGTGTTTTCCCGCGATGATGAACTGATCGCGGCGGGGCTGGACGTGCCGTTTGCAGCCAATGTCATGCGCCGCCTAAAACAGATGGGCGCCATCCCGGCGGATACCCGGCCGGTCTATACAGCTGAAGCTGCTGCTGAAACGCTTCGCACCCTCAAACACAAAAAAGGAGAATACGCCGCAGAGTAAATGCGGCAGCAGACGCTATGCTGAAGGATATCACGCTCGGCCAGTTCTTCCCGGGCAACTCCATCATCCACAAGTTAGACGCGCGAATCAAACTGATTCTCACGGTTCTCTATATTATCATGGTGTTTACCGCAAAAACACCGGCAGGATACCTGACGGTATTTGCCTTCCTGCTCTTTGTCATTCTCAATTCGCGCATCTCCATCCGGCTCATTCTGCGAAGCATCCGGTCGATCTTGGTTTTTGTTGCCATTACAGCCGTGCTGAACCTGTTTTTTACGCCGGGTGAGCATATCCTTTTTCAATGGAAATTCCTGAAAATCACGCTCGAAGGCGTTGAATTTGCCTTCTACATGATTCTGCGCATCGTCTTTTTGATTACCGGCACTTCCATGCTGACGTATACGACGTCGCCGATCATGCTGACCGACGGCATTGAGCGCCTGCTTTCCCCGCTGCGCGTGTTCCATTTCCCGGTGCACGAACTCGCCATGATGATGACCATTGCGCTGCGCTTTATTCCGACCCTGATTGATGAAACCGATAAAATCATGTCTGCGCAGAAAGCCAGAGGCGCTGATTTTGAAAGCGGCAACTTGATTCATCGGGCAAAAGCTTTGGTGCCGCTGCTGATTCCGCTGTTCGTCAGCGCTTTCCGCAGGGCAGACGAACTTGCGACCGCGATGGAATGCCGCTGCTATCACGGCGGTGACGGCCGCACAAAGTACCGCGTCATGCATGTCCGCCCGTCCGATTTTGTTGCGCTTGCCGTCTGTGCTGCGCTGCAGGCGCTTGTCATCGTCTTTGGCGCAATCGGCGTTTGACGGAGGGCAGACTATGCGCAACATTGCTTTGCTGCTTCGATATGACGGCGCCGGCTACCATGGCTGGCAGACGCAGCAGAATGCGGTTACCATTCAGGAAACATTGGAATGCGCTGTCCGGCGCCTAACCGGGGAAGCCATTCCGAAGGGGCTTGCAGGCTGCTCACGAACCGATGCCGGCGTCCATGCAAACGCTTACGTCGCCAACTTCTTCTCAAACTGCATCATCCCAGCTGAACGTTTCCCGGCGGCGATCCGCCCGCTGCTGCCGCCGGATCTTTCCGTGCTGGCCGCCGCCGATATGCCGATGGATTTTCACGCCCGCTTTTCCTGCACGGGGAAAGAGTATGTCTACCGAATTTACGGCGGTTCGGCGCCGGATCCGTTCCGATACCGCCGGGCCATGTACCACCCTTACCGGCTGGATGCGGAAAAAATGAACGCTGCGGCTGCATGCTTGTGCGGAACCCATGACTTTCGCGCGTTTATGGCGGCCGGAGCGACAGTGAAAGATACATGCAGAACCGTCTATGATTGCCATGTCTCATCGGAAGACGGCGAAGTCACGGTTACCATCTCAGCCAACGGGTTCCTGTATAATATGGTTCGGATTGTTGCAGGCACGCTGATTGCGGTATCCGACGGCAAAATCCGGCCGGAACAGCTGCCGGAAATGATTCGTTCCGGCGACCGGACGCGGCTTGGAATGACGCTCCCGCCGTTTGGCCTGTACCTGAACCGCATCTGGTATCCGGCTGGTGAAGCGCAGGATATTTTTCAAAGGAATCAATCCAACGGATAGGAGGCGAACACTGTGCCGGATATGCCGAAAGGAACGGAACGGCCGGAAGTCAATCAGACAACCGGAGCCATCGATCAAACGTCCGAACAACATCCATTTACGGCGGCGGAACGGATATCAAAGGCGCTGCGGAAACGCAAACAGCGCAATCAGATCCGGCGCATGGCCGGCAAATATCTGGGCACGGCCATCATGGTCACAGCATTGATTCTCGCCGTTGTGGTTGTTTACCGCAACTGGGATTTTTTCAAACCGGAGTCCTTCAAGGAAACTGTGACCATTCGTTCGGACAGCAAGTCGCTGATGAAGATCGGCGGCGCCATGGATGTCATCACAGGCAATACGGCACAGTATATGTCGTTTGCATCCGGGCTTGCCGTCGTCACAACAACCAACATCCGCTATGCAACAGAGGCAGGCGACGCCGGTTTTCTGGCAGATCTGATGCTGAATCAGCCTGCCGCCGCCGCTTCCGGCAGCCATTTGGTTGTCTATGACCGCGGCGGAAAAACCGTCGCCAGTGCAGATGAATCCGGTATTCTGGCAAAAGCAGAAGCCTTGGGGAACTGCATTTCAGCGGATGTGAACCGGAATGGCTGGATTGCCATTGTTTCTGAATGCGAAGGCTATCAGTGCGCGGCTGCGGTTTATGACCAGCAGATGAACCGCCGGTACGTCTGGAAAACGCCGGCGTATTTCGCGGCAGGCGCCATTGCTTCCGAAAACGGAAATTACATGGCCGTTTTGACAGTCTCAATCGAGGAAAGGCAGCTGTCTGCCAAAGTGCTGGTGTTTCACCTCCAAAAAGAGGGCGTTGCAGCCGAAATTGACTTAGGGGCTGCCCGCGTCTTGGACGTGATGGAAAACGACGTCGGTTTGCTGATTGTGACGGATACAGAGGCCATTACCGCATCTTGGAGCGGCGCCGTCACGGGGCGTGTGAGCTTTCAGGGCGATCAGGTCTGCGGCATGGAAAAAGATGGCCATGCGATTTTCCTGCTGCTGACAGCAGAAAACGATGCGACGGTTCGGTATCGCCTGACCAGACTGGACGAAACGGGGACGCAGACCGCCCGCATTCACCTGAAGTGTGACGTGCAGGCGATTTCTGCCGGAAATGGCATGCTTGCGCTTCTGACAGGCAGTCAGATCCGTCTTTATGACGAGACGCTGGCGGTCACAAAATACGTTTCACCGGAACCGGGCATCACGAATATCGTCATGATGCGCAATAATAAGCTGGTAATGATCACTGCGCAGGAGCTTTTCATCGCCTGATTCATCCTGCTCAGAACGGAGGTTTCTATGGCTTTCTTAGTGGATATCATTCTGATTTTGATGATTGTCCTCGCCGCATGGATGGGATATCGCCGCGGCGTTCTCAAAACGATCGTCAAATTTGTCCTGCTCCTTGTATCGGTGATCCTGGCCAAAACGCTGTCAGGCGCCCTGGCATCCTCGCTGGCCAGTTCACTGCCCATGCCGGGCATCGGCACAAAGCTGGCCTCGTATTTGAACGTGAATATTGAAAAGCTGGAAAGCATGTCGCTGGCGGAATTGCTGACCGATTGGGGCTTTTCCGAAAAGGCTGCCGCCAGCATCGAAAAGTTTGTCGGCTCTACAGCGCACAGTGCAAACGAATCGATCACCCGCCAGGTGACGCCGGCCATCGACCGGCTGCTGACCGAAATCCTGCTGTTTGCATTTCTGCTCCTCGTCTTCTGGCTGGTTACCATCCTGCTGACGACGCTCGTCAACAATATGCTGGAGCTTCCTGTGCTCAGCACAGTGAATCATACCACCGGGCTGATCGCCGGATTGGGTGTCGGCTTGCTGTCCGTCTTTTTGATCGTGTTCATCATGGTTTGGAGCTTTCCGCTCCTAGATGCCAGCCTGGACATATCGCTGACGGAAAAAATCTGTGATCACTCGTTTATGATTGCTTTTATCCGAAAAATCAACCCCTTCATGGGGCTGCTTGGATAAACGGCGGTTCGTTTTGCGTTAAAACCGGCAGACAGCAGAAAAATAGAAGCATATGCAAATGCCGGTCAGAGGATCTTGGATAGAATCGAAAGGATGGCGTATACTTGTGAATATCCCAAATATCCTGTCACTCCTCAGGTTGGTGTTGGTGCCGTGCTTTGCGGTGATTTATATGTCATCGATGAAGAACGCCGGCATCTACGCAGGCATCGTGTTCCTTGCGGCGGCACTGACGGACGTTGTGGATGGATACTTAGCACGCCGCTGGCAGCAAATCACGAAATTCGGCCGAATTTTGGATCCGCTCGCCGATAAGCTCCTGCAATTGACGGCACTGGCGTGCTTGATGCTGAAAGGCGTAGTGCCTTGGCCGCTGTGCGCAATTTTTCTGGGCAAAGAATTGCTGATGATTCTGGGCGGTATGTTCATGGTCAACCGCCTGGACGACGTGATTCCCTCCAACCTCTACGGAAAGGTTGTTTCCTTCCTGATTTCAGCCACCATCTGTGCCGCTATTTTCTTCCACGAAGCGGCAGGAAAGGTGGTACCGAACCTGTTCCCGGCGCTGTTTGCAGTCGAAACGGTTCTGGCATTGATCGCATTGGTCATTTACTTTATCCGATATATCCGCTGCCTCAAAAAGAAAAAGATCGTTCTGGATGACCGGTCGGGCAGACTCAAAAACGAAAGAACCTGACAAAGAAAGGGTACAAACATGGAAAAAATGCTCTGTGCAAGATGCAAGAAAAACATTGCTTCCGTTTTCATCACAAAGATCGAAAATGGTGTTCCCAAAAACGAGGGCATTTGCCTCAAATGCGCGCATGAACTCGGGATCAAACCCGTCGATGATATGATGGAAAAAATGGGCATCACCGAGGATGACCTGGAAAACATCACCCGCGATATGATGAGCGTGATCAATCAGGCGCCGAACGATGAACCCGGTGAAGATGATAACGGTGAAGAGGACGCTTCGACCAACGCGGCGACGTTCCCGTTCCTGGATAAACTGTTTGGCGCCGGACGTCAGCAGCAAAACGGCGGGGAAGAAGCCGCGCCGGAAAAAGCCGGACGCACCAACGCAAAGGATGCGCCGAAGCCCAAAAAGAAATATAAGTTCCTCGATACCTACTGCGTCAGCCTGAACGAAAAGGCAAAGGCGGCGCAGCTGGATCGCATTGTCGGCCGCACGGAAGAAATCGAACGCGTTGTGCAGATTTTGAACCGCCGCCAGAAAAACAACCCGTGCCTCATCGGCGAACCGGGCGTCGGCAAAACGGCCATTGCCGAAGGGCTGGCCATGAAAATTGTTTCCGGCGACGTGCCTGCAAAACTGCTGAACAAAGAAGTATGGCTTTTGGATCTGACGGCTTGCATCGCAGGGACGCAGTTCCGCGGCCAGTTTGAAAGCCGGATGAAGGGCCTGATCGACGAAGTGAAGCGCCTCGGCAACATCATTCTCGTCATTGATGAAGTGCATAACCTGGTCGGCGCTGGCGACGCAGAAGGATCGATGAACGCCGCCAACATTCTGAAACCGGCGCTTTCACGCGGGGAAGTCCAGGTCGTTGGTGCGACGACCTTTAACGAATACCGCAAATACATCGAAAAAGATGCCGCATTGGAACGCCGCTTCCAGCCGGTTACGGTTGCAGAACCCTCTGTTGACGACGCAGTCAAAATTCTGATCGGCATCAAAGGCTATTATGAGAATTTCCACCTGGTCAATATTTCCGACGAAATTGCCCGTCAGGCCGTGCTGCTTTCGGAACGCTATATCACCGACCGCTATCTGCCCGACAAGGCGATTGACCTGATTGATGAAGCGAGCTCGGCTGTCAACCTGCGCAACAAAAATATCGCGCGCACCGCTGCGCTGAACGAGGAGCTTGCCAAAATCAACGCCGAACGTGACGAGATCATTTCCCTCAACACCGACGAAGCCTATCAGGAACTCGCAGAGCTGAAGAGCCGTGAACTGACGCTGCAAAACGAACTGGACGGGATCAATAACGAACGGCTGGATGTCACCGTGGACGATCTCGCGCATGTGATTGAACTCTGGACGAAAATTCCGGCGTCCAAAGTCACCGAAACAGAATTTAAGCGGCTGAACGAACTGGAAACCCGCCTGAAGGCACATGTCATCGGTCAGGATCAGGCCATTGCCGCAGTCGCAGCCGCCATCAAACGCAACCGCGCCGGCATCTCAGCCAAGCGCAAGCCTGTTTCCTTCATCTTTGCCGGTCCGACCGGCGTCGGGAAAACGGAACTGGTTCGCCGACTGGCGCTGGATCTCTTTGACACGCCGGAATCCCTGATCCGCTTGGATATGTCTGAATTCATGGAGAAACACTCTGTTTCCCGCATCATCGGCGCACCTCCGGGATACGTCGGATATGACGAAGCCGGTCAGCTGACGGAAAAAATCCGCAGAAAGCCGTACAGCGTCGTTCTGTTCGATGAAATCGAAAAAGCGCATCCGGATGTCATGAACATCCTGCTCCAGATCCTTGACGATGGCCGCGTAACCGATGCCCATGGCCGCGTCGTCAGCTTTGAAAACACCATCATCGTCATGACGACCAACGCTGGCAGCCAGAAATCCGGCGGCGTCGTCGGATTCGGCAAGGACGTCAACGAACAGAACAACGAGCGGACGATGAAGGCACTGGAAGAAGTTTTCCGCCCGGAATTCATCAACCGCGTCGATGAGATTATCACCTTCAACACGCTGTCGGAAGAAGACTTCCGCCAGATTACGAGACTGATGCTGGACGAACTGAAGCAGACGCTTGCTGACCGCGGCATCACCTTTGCCTATGACGATTCTGCCGTGGCGTATTTGACGCACAAATCGTATTCCGTCAAATTCGGCGCCAGAAATCTGCGCCGCCTGATCCAAAAAGAAGTGGAAGACGCCGCAGCAGCAGAGTTGATTTCCCACTATGATCATGCGATCAAAACGTTGTCGATCTCTGCGCCGGATCAGGCCATTGTGATCACAGCGGAATAAAACCGCCGGACGGAAAAAGGGGGCTTTTCAGATGGGATTGATCAGCGATCGTGCAGGCGTGCGCCTGCTTTCGCCTGCCAGACGGATTCGGCGGCAGGCGCCGGTCAAGGATCATCGCGCCTGCGCGCTGCTCTTTGATGAAAGCCCGTGTGCCGCATCGGATGTCACCGCGGCTCTGCTGGACGCGCTGCGCAAAGCATCCGCGAAAGCGACATTTGCAGTTTACGGCTCGACAGAGGCGCTCTATCCGGATCGGTGCGGCAAACGTGAAAAGGAAAGCGGCCGCGGCGTACGGTATGCGCACCTGCCGGATTGGCAGAAGGATACGCAGGGCGGCGCCCGGCATTGCCCGGAGTTGATTCGGCAGATTCAGGCGGATGGCCATGCCATTGCAGTCAGCAACGATACCTTTCAGCCGAACGGCCGGCCGTGGTTTTCCAGACGGAAAGCATTCCAAACGGCGGAAGAATCCTATCAAAGCATTCAGCAGCTGATGTCCGCAGAAGCGCTGGCCGGTGCAGCGATCTCTGCGCACCTGCCGCCGTTTGACGCAGCGATGCTGCCGGATGGACGAACGGTATATGACGTCTGCAACGCGCTCGGGATGAATTGCCTGTCACCGGCGGTCTCCTATGCGTCGAACTTCTACCGTGAAAACGACGGGAAAGCGGAAGCAGAGCGCATTGTCCGATCCGTGCAGGCGCGTTTGCACGATGACAGCGGCTGGTTTGACGGAAAGGTCATCCGCATGGACGGTGGATTGGCGCCGACACTGACGGAACCGGCAGTGCCGCTGGCCATCAGCCGCGTCCTCCGGCTGCTGCAAGCGGCCGGATATGAACTGCTGACGGTCGACGAGCTGGTTGCCCGGTCGCCGTTTGCCGATCTGGATGCCACGGCGGAATCGTTTGAAGCCGCCTGTGATCTCCTAAAGCGCGGCTATACGGTCGGGTGCTTGGGCGGGACCTTCCGGCCAGACGCCGAAATGCAGCGGGACGCGCTGTACGCAATGATGGTTCCGCCGCACATCATGCAGGATTATATGATCTCCCGGCTGATGAAAACGGAACCGGCATACGGCGTCAACCGCCGATACGAAAAAGAATTTCTCATGGCGCCCGGCAGCCCGGCTTCTGCGGGGATGTTTTATGCCTATGAGGCCGGTTGGCCGCTTGGCAAAAGACAAGCCGTTGTAACAGCCAGAGACTTTATTGCTTTTTTGGATCGGGTTTCAGCCGGCAAAACGCTGGATTGGACACCGCCGAAA
>CAJLFQ010000062.1 GCA_905205975.1 uncultured Eubacteriales bacterium
GAAGTCAAATTTATCTACCCCCCCCCCCGAATTTTGTGAACAAAAAAACGAAGCAGTTTTCACGTCATTTCCTGCTCAGGCGATCCTGTTTTCCTGCATTTATACATTTTGAACGCTGTTTATCGATTTCCGCTGATTGTTTCATTTTTGTTTTTATAAATCGCATCCGACGTTTTTCCCGTTTTTCCGACCGTTCGATTGGCTAATTTTGCTGTTTCCGAAATTTTGCGCAGCAGAAAAAAGCCAAACCACGGCTTACACAAGTAAAACCGCGGTTTGGCTTTTTGAAGTTTATAAATTACAGGTGGAATTCGACGACTTGGCCTTCTTCGACGGAACGGAAGCATTCTTCCATCACGCGCATGACCTTCATCATTTCCGCATGGGTTACGAGCTGCGGTTCGACGCCGTCAATCGCTTTGCAGAAGTTGCGGTAGTAATCGTGGACATCGCTGTGCGGGCGTTCCATCTCATATTCATCGACCGTCACGCTGTCTCTCGGCGCCATGGTTTTGGTGAGGCCGGCGGCCGTCTGAACCGGAATGACGTCGCTTTCATGCCATGCCTTGCAGCGGACCAGCTTGCAGTTTTCACGCCAGTCGGTAATCATGGCCGTGCCCTTTTTGGCGCGGAGATAGAACCGCGGCATGGCAATGAAGTTATAGGTGCCGACTTCGATATAGGCTTCCTTTCCGCTTGCAAACGTCAGGTTCAGCTTGAAGCCGTCATCAACCTCGCTGTTGGTCAGGTGATCGAACCGGCAGTAGACGGTTTTGATATCGTCTTTGATGATTTGGAGGATCTGGTCGACAAGGTGGACGCCCCAGTCATAGAGCATACCGCCGCCGTGTTCCTTTTCGCCGCGCCAGTCGCTCGGAATGCCGCGGGAACCGTGGATTCTGGATTCGATGTTGAAGACTTCGCCGAGTTCGTTCGTGTCGTAGATTTTTTTCATCGCGAGGAAGTCAACGTCCCAGCGGCGGTTCTGATGGACGGAGAAAATGCGGTGGTTGCGTTCCGAAGCGGCGATCATTTCCGCCAGGTCTTTGCTGGACAGGGTGACCGGCTTTTCGGAAATGACGTTCTTGCCCGCGTCCAGCGCGGCAATGGCGATTTCTTTATGGTAATCGTTGGGGACCGCAATCGTCACGAGGTCGACCTTCGGATCGGCAAGAACCGCTTCCAGTGTGTCATATGCGAAAATACCGCGGCTTCTGGCCAGCTCCCGTTTTTCCGGCAGGACGTCGTAAATGCCGGCGAGGTTGACACAATCACTCGTCTGTGCATGCTGCACATGCCAGCCGCCCATGCCGCCGTAACCGATGACAACAAGATTCTTTTTCATACGTATTTGAACGCTCCTTTTTCTCTGTTGATACTGGATCTGATTGCAAGCGGAAGACGGACGGCCTGCGCCCGCGCAACCCCTGTCTTTAATTATATCGGTTTTTCGCCGTTTGTCAAGTCAAACTGCCGTCTCACCCGACAAAACACGGACGGTTTCCGCCACTGCCGCCTGCACACAATCCCCCAGCGGAATTTCAGCGGCGCCCGCGATAGAAATGCTGCACCGCCCTGCGGGAATCAGAATCTTGCGTGCACGGCTTGCCGCTGCGGCGTAGGCCATTCTGGGCGTCACTTCGCCCAGCAGAGAATTTGCGGCGATGATGCCGACCGGCCCGATGATGACATCTGCGCCCGCGCAGTTGACGGCAGCCGGATTTTCGCCGGTTGCCCCCAGCGGCGCACCCGCTTTCAGCATCGCAGCCGTTGCGACCGTATTGGTGCCGACGGCGATGAGCGTGTGCTTTCCATCGTCAAACAGCCCGGTTTGCATCAGCTGTTCCACGACCAGTTTGCCGATCCGGCCGCCCTGACCGTCGATGACTACAACTTTCATGGCTGTCCCTCCATTGTTTCGTTTCCAATTTTAAAAACCGCCACGGCATGATCCGTCTGCGTGACCAGCTCATATCCGCCGGCATAGGCTGCGGATATTTTTTGCTCGTTTTGCTCTTCTGAACCGAAGCGAAGGTCAAACACGAGATATTCCGTCTCATTGGCGGACGGGTATTCGAAAATCAGGTCGCGATTGGCCAGATGCGCCACAAAAAACGTATCGGCTGCCACCGATGCGTCCGAAGGAATCTGCGCCAGCGCGTCTCCGATGGCTGCACGCGTTTTCCGGCTGCTGCAGTAGGACAAAATCAGCGAGGTGTGCGGAACATCTACCGATGTAAACAGCAGCAGCGCCGCAGCAGAGGCGCCGCACAACAGACGGTATCCGGTCTGCGCGGGCAAATCGGACAAATTCAGCACCGCCGCGTAAAACAGCAAGGCGCCGGATCCGTAGGTGTACTGAAACCGCACGGAATACTGATACGGATAATTTGTCATCAGGTTGACCAAAATGAGCGGAATGAGCAGGATCAGACGCGCCGGGCGCTTGGTCATCAGCGGCAAAAACAGCAGCGGCAGCATCATCTGCAGCAGGAAGACCAGCTTTTCAGCGGTCAGGCATTCCGCCATGACGCGCATGGGATCGGTGAACACGGCGCAGATCACGCCGGTCAGACCGCTGTCGGAGAGGTTGGCGTAGCGCCATGTCATCGCGCCCGTGCCGAATGCATCCAGCAGGAAGATCGCGCAGACAAAATAGGCCACCGCGCCGAAAAAGAGCGCGGCGCCGCGGCGCCAGTCGCGCCGGTCGAGCGCCAGATAAAGACCCAGAACCGCGACATAAACCGGTGCGTCTTCCTTGACCAGCAGCGTCAGCGCGGCAAACAGAAACGCCGGCAGAAACCGCTTGGATTCATAGCAGCAGACCGCGGATAAAATCAGCACCGGCAGCAGCTTGTTCTCGTGGAGGTCGTAGAAGCATCCGCCCGTAAAAGCCGGGTACGCCAGGTAAGCCGCCGCCAGCAGCACGATGACCAGCGGCTTCAGACCGCGGCGCTTTGCCATCCGGCACAGCGGGATGACGCCGCAGGCGATGGCGGCGGCCTGAACCACCAGCAGCGTGACCGGCGACGGAACCAGCGCATAAAACGGCAGCATCAGATAATAGATGGGGGAAATGTGGACGTCAAAGTGCGACATCACCGTGTCCCGCTCGCAGGAAACCGTCTGCGTCAGGTCGGATCGCATGTGATGAAACATATTGGAAAAAATGCCGAAGTCGAAATTCGGGCTGTAATACTGCAGATAGCGAAGCGTTGTCAGCCCGGCGATGAACGCAAAGAGCAGCACGGCAAGCCCCGCAATCAGGCGCTTCGCGGCGCGTTCGGACAGCTCAGGCACGCCGGATGACAGGCGTCCGCGCGCAAACAGGAGATATCCCGCCATTAAAAGGCAGACAATCACCGTCAGGCAAAAATAGAAGTCGCTGTTTTTTGCGACGTGGATAAACGCCGCCGCTAAGACTGCGCCGGCAAACGTCCAGGTATCCAGCCGCGGAACCGGCCGCAGATAGGCGGCAAGGCTCAGCGCGCCGAACAGAAGGACTGTCAGGACAACCGTCAGGACAACGGTTCCGCCCGTTTGCGTACTGCCGGCGATCAGCGTTTGGGCGCTGACCGCAAGGAGCCAAGACGCCGCTGCGCGAAGCAGGCAGCGTTCCGTCCGGGTCTGTGTTTCCGGTTTCTCCATTTTGCAAATGATCCTCCGTTTGAATTTGTTTCCCGTGTCAGGCGTTCTGAACCCGTAGGTGACGGGCGTCGTTCAGAATTTCCAGCCGCGGAATGGCCAGTCCGCCCTTCTGCCCATGCAGTGTGACGACGGTGACAGACGTCAGCTCCAGCGGACAGAGCGAGCAGAAATATGCAAACGGCATGCCCAGCAGATGCGCCAGCACAACCGAGGAAGACCCCTGATGACTGAAGACCGCGATGGTCTCCGCATTGTCACGCGTGCAGCGGTAGAGGCCGCCTTCCCGCTCAAAACCATGCTGCGCCAGCAGCCGGTCAAATTCCGGCGGAATGGCGTCAACAAAGCCGAGAACGCGGTTTTGTTTGAAATGCGGATGTTCCCGCCAGGAAGCGTCGAGCAAATCGGCGCCGTCTTTCAGGCGCATATCGTCGGCGCAGGTCCACGGGTGGCCATGCCAAAGGCGTTCATCTTCCCCGCTCCAGCCAATTTCACGCATGAAATCCAGCGGTGTGATTTCGAGGCCAAGACGTTTGGCCGTATAGGAAGCCGTTTCCAACGCGCGGCCACAGGAGGAAGCGTAAATTTTGCAGATGCCCTCCCCCGCCACACGTTCCGCAGCCTTTTCCGCCTGAAGCTTACCGGCTTCCGTCAGGCAGTCGCGCGCGTAATCCGGATCCCCGTGGCGGACAAATACGATTCTCATGTTGCGTTATTCTCCTTTGCAGCAGCAGACGGCGCCATACCGTTTGGAGAGTGCCGCAGCCGCTTCCGGGTTCGTGCCGTTGTAGACAAAGCAGGCGCGCCCCTGATAGTTCCGCAGCGCCGTTTCAAGCAGCGCCTCATCCGATGCCATCAGGCAGATCGGGTTTGCAAGCTGGAAGACGTTTTCAAGCAGGTCATCCACATCGGTCTCGTCGGACAGGCGTATGCAGACCAGCTCGCCTTCGTCGGCCTCGCAGTCGGCAATCGCATCGGCAAGGTCGTCCGACGCGTTGATCGGTTCGGATAAAGCGGGCATTTCAGAAAAACAAAATGCCGTTTTTTCGGAAGCCGTCAAAATCATGGGCGCGGGCGTTTGACAAGAAGGCGTTTGTGCCGCCGCTGCCAGCGCCGCGATGTGCGCCGGTTCCGTGCCGCAGCAGCCGCCGAGCAGCGATACCCCGGCAGATGCGAACTGCGGCGCAAACGATGCAAATTCAGCCGGCGTCATATGGTAGTGCGCGCAGCCGTCCGGCGCCGTTTCCGGCAGGCCGGCATTCGGTTTGGCAAGCAGCGGAATCTCTGCATAGGGCGCCAGCTCCGACAGAATCCGGGCGATTTCAGCCGGCCCGTTGGAGCAGTTGATGCCGAATGCATCCGCGCCCATGCCCTGCATGACCGCCAGCGCAGCCAGCGGTTCAGATCCGCCCAGCATCCGGCCGTTCTGCTCCAGCGTGACCGAGGCAAAAAACGGCTTATCCGAGACGCTTCGCACGGCCAGCAGTGCGGCGCGGGCTTCAAACAGCTGCATCAGCGTTTCCGCGACAAAGAAATCGACGCCCGCATCGGCCAGCGCCTGCGCCTGTTCGCGGTAGATCTCCACGATATCCGCAAAAGACGCATCGCCGAACGGCTCGATGAAAAGCCCCAGCGAGGCCATATCGCCGCCGACGGCGACACCATCGCCGACCGCCTCTCTGGACAGCGCGACCAGCGCGCGGTTCATCTCTGCGGTTCGGCCTTCCAGACCGTACTGCCGGAGTTTGACCCGGTTGGCGCCGAATGTCGGCGCGTAGACCGCATTTGATCCGGCCTGCACAAATGCGCGCTGGAGCGTTTTCAGAACGTCCGGGTGTTCCAGCGTCCACTGTTCCGGGCAGACACCCGCGGGCATCCCGGCTTTTTGCAGGTTCATGCCGGTTGCGCCGTCGAGTATCACAGGGCAACCGCCCTGTTTGAGCTGCTGCATCAGGTTCATGGGGTTCGATTCCTCCGTTGAGTGCTGCCGTTACATCTGCTCCGGTGCAGAGATTTTCAGAAGCGTCAGAACGTTTTTCAGAACGGCACGCGTCGTATCCGCCAGCGTCAGGCGGGCGCAGGCGACCTTCGGCTCTGCCGATTTGATGTTGACTTCCGTATAGAAGCTGTGGAAGGCCGTCGCCAGGTCGATCAGGTATTTGGTCATGCGGTACGGTTCCAGATCGCGGGCTGCCAGACGGATTTCTTCCGGCAGCATGGCGATCTGCTTGATGAGCAGGCGTTCCGACGGATCGGTCAGCAGGGAGAGATCCAGTTTTTCCACCGATGCAGGCGAAAGACCGGCTTCTGCCAGTTTCTTCAGCAGCGAGCAGATGCGCGCATGGGCATACTGGACGTAGTAGACCGGGTTATCGCTGTCCTGACGGACGGCAAGGTCCAGATCAAATTCGAGATGGGTGCCGCATTGACGCATGTTGAAGAAGAAGCGGGCCGCATCCACGCTGATCTCGTCGAGCAGGTTGGAGAGCGAAATCATCTTGCCCGTCCGTTTGGACATCCGAACGGATTCGCCGTTCTGCTTCAGGTCAACGAGCTGGAAGAGGATGAACTTCAGGCGGTCCGGGTCGATGCCCAGCGCGCTGATGCCCGCGCGGAAACGGATGGTATGGCCGTGGTGGTCGGCACCGAGCGCATCGATGACTTCGTCGAATCCGCGTTCGCAGAATTTGTTGCGGTGGTAGGCGATATCGACGGCGTAGTAGGTATAGAAGCCGTTGGATTTGACCATGACTTCGTCTTTTTCGGCGCCGAACGCCGTAGCTTTGAACCAACGCGCGCCGTCTTTTTCGTAGAGCACGCCGAGCTGGTCGAGCATATCGATCGTTTCTTTGACGTAGCCGCTGTCATGGAGCGAAGATTCATAGAACCAGCAGTCATAGTTGATGTTATAGCGCGCCAGGTCTTTTTTCATGCGCTCGATGTTCTTTTTCAGTCCGAAAATCTGCATATCGTTCCGGCGCGTTTCAGGATCGACAGAAAGATAGGTATCGCCGTAGAGGTTGACCAGCTCTTCCGCCAGCGCCTTGATATCGTCGCCGTGATAGCCGTTTTCCGGGAACTCCACACTGTCTTCACCGCGGAGGCGCTGAATATAGCGGGCTTCGATGGATTTTGCGAAGTTGTCCACCTGGTTGCCTGCGTCATTGACATAGAATTCACGCCATGCTTTGTAACCGGCGCGATCCAGAACGGACGCAATCGTATCGCCAATGACGCCGCCGCGGGCGTTGCCCAGGTGCATCGGCCCGGTCGGGTTGGCGGAAACAAATTCGACCATGACGCGTTTGCCGCCGCCGATGTCATCCTGACCGTAGCGGCCGCCGCCGGCTTCCGCCGACGCAATGACGGAACGGTACCATTCATTGCTGAATTTGGCGTTCAGAAAGCCGGGGCCCGCCGCGAAGTAGGAGTCGAACAGTTCGTTTTCCGGCATATGGGACAGAATGGTTTCCGCAATTTTTTTCGGCGCCTGATGCAGGGCTTTGGCGGCTGTCAGGGCAAACGTCGAAGAGAGATCGCCGTTCTGGAGATCCCGCGGAACCTCGACCGCCGGCTGGGCAAGTTCTGCCTCCGGCAGCTCACCGGCTGCTGCGGCTGCGCGGTACGCATCATAAACGAGCTTGCCAAACGTCTCTTTTGCCGTTTTATACATGTTGTTCTGGATCATCAGTCATTTCCCCTATTATTGATCTGTTTCTTTCGTTTTGGTTTTTGGAATGGGTTTGCTTTTCCGCACACCGCCGTTCAGACGGTGACCGCGACACTCATTGAATGGTTTTCCCACACGCCGCCGGAAAAGCAGAGCGCATAGTCCAGCTCGATATGCCAGCCGGAATCCGTTTCTTCGCAGAGCAGGCGCTCTGTCCGCAGGCGGAACGCTACGGTGCCGAACGGTGTGCCGTAGGAGCCTCGGAACGGCTGAGCGGCTGAAAAAAGCATTTCTGTTGAATAGGCGCCGCTGCGCGTCATCCGCACAGTTTCTCCCCCGAAGCACAGAACGGTCTCGCTGCCGTCCGTCCCTGGGTCGCGATAGGTCAATGCCCAGCTGCCCGGCGCCCCGGACACAAGCCCCCGCGCGGCATAGGCTGTGCCGTCTGCAAACATCCGGACGGCCGCCTGCATGGATTCGGTATGCTCAGGATTCACGGCTGGACGCACTTCCGTTCAAATTGTTCAATATCGATTTGCTGGCAGAAATCTTCCACGTCGGTTTCCAGGAAGCTGCGGGCGCGTGCCGAAAAACCGTCATCGGTATCGCTGACAAACAGCCGGAGCGTACCGGTTCGATGCGGGTCGGCATGGGAACCGTCATCCATCTGCTGTTCTGCCAGCCGTTTGGCCGCCTCTGCGCCCGGGTCAATCAGGGTGATTCTGCCTTCCGTCAGGGTTCGGACAGCGTCCGCGAGGAGCGGATAATGCGTACAGCCGAGAATCAGCGTATCTGCGCCGAAATCGAGGATCGGCGACAGGTATTCCATCAAAACCGTCCGAACCACAATATCATCCGCCGACCAGCGGCCGTTTTCGACTAGCGGCACCAGCAGCGGGCATGGAACGCTATGTACAGAAACCGACGGCGCCTGTTCGGCAATCCTTCGCGCATAGACGCCCGAACGGATGGATGCCGCTGTGCCAATGACGCCGATGCGTCCGTTTCGGGTTGCCCGAACCGCGGCCAGGGCTGCGGCATCGATCACACCGTCTGTCGGAATTGAATACGTTTTGCGCAGCAAATCCAACGCAACCGCGCTGACCGTTCCACAGGCAACAATGACGCGCTTGATGTTATGGCTCAGCAGAAAATTCATATCGGACAAGGCGTACCGGCATATCGTTTCTTCTGAGCGGGAACCATATGGCTGTCGGCCGGTATCGCCGAAATAAATGATATCTTCCGACGGCAGCAGCTTTCGCAGCTGCTTTACGGCCGTCAATCCGCCCAGGCCGCTGTCAAAAACGCCGATGGGACGATTATCCATGGATTGCACATCCCCCCTGCCGGGCCATGGCCGCTTCAATCAGGCGGGTGATCATATCGCGGTTGGAGATGCCGAGCCGTTCGATCAGCTTCGGATACATGCTGATGCTCGTAAAGCCCGGCAGCGTGTTGATTTCGTTGAAAATGACCTGCATATCGCTTTTCCGCAGGAAGAAATCGACGCGCGAAAGCCCTTTGCAGCTCAGCAGACGGAAGACGCGGGCCGCCGTCTGGCGCAGCTCCTCTGTTTTTTCCGGCGGAATCGGCGGGTCAAAGAGCGTTTTGCTTGAGGCGTCGTTGTATTTTGCGTCATACGAGTAAAATTCCTGGGTCGGAATGATCTGGCCGACACCGGAGACAATTTCCGCCCGGTCACCGAGCACAGCCGTTTCCAGTTCCAGGCCGTCGATGAATTCCTCGATCAGAATGCGGGTGTCAAAGCGGCGCGCCTCTGCGATGGCTTGCAGGAGTTCCGCATGTTTTTTGGCTTTGGAGACGCCGACAGAAGACCCGGTGTTGGCCGGTTTGACGAAGACCGGATACGAAAACTTTGCTTCTGCGCGCGCCGCCAGCGATTCAGCCGGTTCTTCCGGATCCGTTGAGGCAACCCATGCAGCCTGCGGGATCCCCTCCGATGCGCAGATGATCTTGGTGTAGATTTTGTCCATGCTGATGGCTGCTCCGGCGACGCCGCTGCCGACAAAGGGAACGCCTGCCAGCTGGAACAAGCCCTGCACGCTGCCGTCTTCCCCGTTTTCGCCGTGCAGAATCGGGAAAACGCAGTCGGGATGAATGCAGCGGTCGCCGATCAGCAGGCCGGATTTTTCACCGCCGCGGGACGGCGAAAAAACGACCGCGCGGTTCTCCGGCGCCGTTTCCCATGCGCCGGAACGAACCAGTTCAGCATCGTCTGCCGTCAGGAACCATGCGCCATCCTTCCGGATGCCGACCGGCAGGACGTTGAAACGGCTGCGGTCCATGTTTTCCAAAACCATCGCGCCGGAGCGGCACGAAACCTCATGTTCCGGCGAGACGCCGCCGAAAATCACGCAAATTGTTTTTTGATTCATATTGCGGTTGATTTCCCCTTCCAAAACAGAAATAAAAGCAAAAAACGCTGTGCATTGAATTTACGGAAGCAGACTTGACAATGCACGGTTCGCATAGTAAAATGAAGTAAGCGGTTTTCAAACTGCTCCGGCCTGAGAAGGCCTGAAAAAGAGCTGCGGCCCCAGAGCTATTTTACAGCGTGCCGTTGGGGCAACACCCGAAAGGATGCGATGATTCTTTGGAACTGACATATGACGCAATCCGTGCCAACAGCACGGTCAATACCTATATTCTCGCCGGGAACGACGCGCTCGGCACCATCGGCTATACGGAACACGGCTTTGCCCATGCGACAAAAGCGGCGCTTTCATCGGCAGAAATTCTGGAGCAGCTGCACTATGACGCGCATACCGTGGAGCTGGCGCGTATCGCCGGGTATCTGCACGACATCGGCAACATGGTCAACCGGAACGATCACGCGCTGACCGGCGGAACCATGGCCTTCTCCCTGCTGACTTCGCTCGGCGGCAACCCCGCCGACATCGCCGTCATTTGTGCGGCGATCGGCAACCACGATGAATTGTCCGGACAACCGGTCAATGCGGTCGCTGCGGCCCTGGTGCTGGCCGACAAGAGCGACGTGCGCCGGACGCGCGTCCGGCCGTTGAAAACAGCTGGCGGCGGCTTCATCAGCGACATCCACGACCGCGTCAACTACGCCGCCGTTTCCAATGCACTGGAACTGGATGCCGGCGCAAAAAGCATCACGCTGCGCCTTCAGATTGACACGGAGATCTGCGCCGTGATGGAATATTTTGAGATCTTTTTGAACCGCATGCTGATGAGCAGGCGTGCAGCAGAATACCTCGGGCTGTCGTTTCACCTTGAGATCAACGGCACGCAGATGCTGTAAACGCGATGCAGGCGGCAAGGAGTGTATGCAGTGACCAACCGGAAAACGGATGAATTTTTAGATCTTTACAAGCGTTTGGAGAATGCAGCGGTCAAAATCGTCGGAGACCCCGGCCGCGGCAGCGTCATTGTCCGGCTGTCGAACCATCCCCGGTATGAAAAATACCGGAACGAGTTTGACTGCTGCCGGGAGGTCCGCAACCTGCTTTCGCACGAGGTCCGGATCGACGGCGATTTTGCCGTGACGCCCAGCGACAGCGCAATCGACTTTTTGCAGCAGATGCTCGCCATGGTGGAAACGCCGCCGACAGCGCTGTCGCGCGCGACGCCGAGGAACCGTCTGCTTTCTGCAAAACCCGGCGACCCCGTCTTGGCTTTGGCGCGCGCCATGCAGGCGAAAGGCATCAGCCATGTTCCGCTGCTGTCTGACGGCGCAGTAACCGGCGTTTTCTCCGAAAACGTCATTTTTGAGGCTTTGATTCAGAATCAGAGCCTTCAGATTACAGAGGAAACGCCGCTCTCAGCGTTTGCTTCTTTTCTGCCGATTGCGCGCACGCTCGGCAAAACCTATCAGTTTCTGCCGGAGACGGCAACCGTTGACGATGCAAGCGATCTGTTTGACCGCTTCGCCGGAAAGGGGCGCAAACTGAAAATCCTGTTTCTCACGAAGCACGGCCGGCCGGAGGAATCCCTGCTCGGCCTGCTTTCCCCGTATGACGTGCTTGACCGCGGCTGAACACATTCAGCCGCGGTTTTTGTTTGTTTTTTCAGCCGCGCAGTGCACGGTACCGTTCGGTCAGCAGTTCCACGACATGGGCAACCGCATCGTCTTCGTTGGAGCGGACGACGCAGCTGGCGCAGGCAAGGGCGTATTCGTCACCGTTTTCCGGAACGAAGCCCATTTTCGCCGCTTTCAGCATTTCAACGTCGTTATAGCCGTCGCCGACGGCATAGACATCTTCATGGGAGATGCCGAGATAATCGGCCAGCTTCAGCAAAGCCGTCCCCTTGTCAACGCCTTTTTTCAGCACTTCGAGGTAACCGCCGTCCGTCGGCAGGAAGCCGATTTCCGGATAGTTTTCCGCCAGGAATTTCTGCACCAATGCAACGTCGCTTTTTTGGCCGCCCAGCATCACCTTGGCCCACGGACGCGGCGCTTCTGCCGGGTCGTCGACCGGGGTAAACGGAATAGACTGGCTGGTAAAGTGGCGTTCGGACTGTTCGGAGAGGTGAACGGCAAAGCCATGGTCAAAGGGGTACATTTCAATGGCGAGGTGCGGGAATTCTCGGGCGACCGCGCGCATGGGTTCGATCCCTTCGTCGCCGATGCCGTCAAAGACTGCAATCTTTTTCGCTGCGTAGTCATACGCCATGCCGCCGTTGGCCAGCAGCACTGGCGCGTTGATGATATCCGGCGAGTAAGAATGGAAGCCCAGATAACTGCGGCCTGTGGAAACCGTGAAGCGGCCGCCGTTTGCGATGAAAAAACCCAGCGCGTCGCGGACGCCCTTCGTCACCTGTTTATCAGAAGGCACCAGTGTGCCGTCATAATCGCTTGCAAGCAGAACGCCATCGAAAAGCATAAGAATCCTCCAAAGGTTTTTTTTAGAATTACTTTCCTATTATACAACAAAATGGCGTTCTTGGCAAGAGCAGGGATGAAAATATGTGCCGTTCACCTGCAGCATTCCGCTGTCAGCGTATCTGCAAGGCGATTCAGTCCCTCATAATCCGTATATGGGCGGTAGACAGCTTCCAGCTGATCATGCAGGCGGCGCGCCTCCGCAAGGCATTCGCATCCGTCTTCGATCAGCGCCGTTCCCGCACGGTGCAGGATTTTCAGGCGGGCACGGCTTTTTTTCACGACGTCCGGCGCGATGGCGTCGTCCAGCCGGATGTTCCGGATATGCTCGGATGTGTCAAAAACAGCATCGCGCTGTACGGCAATCAGCAGTCCGGCCTCCGGAATCGCCAGCGCCGTCAGTCGGGCCGGAACCAGCGGATCATAGCACGTCGCGGTTTCATACCCGTTCTCCTCTGCCGCCTCCAAAATCGGGGCAAGCAGGAAGGGCGACAAGCCATAACGATCCCAGACGGCGATCTGATTGACCGGCATGCCGTTCTGCGATGCGAACACGCCGAGGGATTCCGGGAATGCAAGCACCCCTTCTGGCGTCAAACCGGAAAGGAATCGCTTTTTGGCCGGCCGGCGAACTGCATACGGACGAACCGGCAGATACTTTCTGGCCAGCGCAGCGCCGCGTTTGGCCAAGTGCGCCGTATCAACGCCGCCGAGCACCATGGAAAGCGAAGCCGTCGCCGCGCTGTATGCACCTGTCAGGCGCTTTCTGGCCGCTTCATGGCAAGCCTTGACTTCACGCGTCAACGCCTCGACGTTCGCCCGCTCCGCCTGCACATCCGTCGAAACATACGGCGAAAGAGAAATATAGCGTTCCAGCACGCCGTGCATCGCAGCTTCACGCGCATGCGGCGTCGTCGCGTCAATGACTGCGGTTCCCGTCTCGCGGATTCGGACGGCATCAAGCGAAGACGGGTCGGACGGGCAGTATATTTTTTCAACATGGTATCCCTTTTGCAGGGCGGCTTCCGCGATTTTGCCCATCAGTGTCGATTTGCCGTTTCCGGCACCGCCTTTGAGCAAAAAGACCTTTTTCATCTCACTTGGTTCGTAGAAAAAATCGAAATACGAGAAAAAACCGCGGCCGGAATTGGATCCGATAAAAAAGCGGGTTTCCTTTTGATTCTGCATACGCCATCTCCGTTCTGAATCGGTCATTCGGATTCTGTTTCAGACTATGCGAAAGGGCAGAAATGCGTGAATTCAGA
>CAJLFQ010000063.1 GCA_905205975.1 uncultured Eubacteriales bacterium
ACCTGACTCTTAATCAGGGTGCCCAGGGTTCGAGCCCCTGAAGGTGCACCAAACCTTAGAACGATACAGTGATGTGTCGTTCTTTTTTTGTTCATTAAAAGACACGGAAGCGCATATCCATCGCGCCTCCGTGTCTTTTCTTTTTTATAAAAATTGATGTATTCTCGTTATTTAGCCTTCGATAAATCCGTCATGATGCCCTGTCGAATCAGCGAATCCGCAAACGCTGCCATGTCGTCGGCTGATTCCACACAATCCCGATGCAACCATGTTCTAAGCAGACCAATAAAGCCCAATGCGCCAAAAGCATAACGATATTCAAACTCCGTCTCGTTCTCAACGTAACCATTAAGCCAATCCATGCGCAGTTTTTCCTGAATCACATCGCTGAGCTTCTGAAGAAACTTGATATCTCCGTTATCGCTGAGAAGTACAGAACAGATTTCCTTATTTTCTGCCACAATCCGGAATAAATCTTTCAGCATAGGGCGTGCATGCGTAAGAATAGGCTCTCCTTTATGCGCGAGAATGACTGCATTCAACTGTTCAAAAAGTTCTTCCTCCAGACGTTCCAACATGTCGAAGATATCACGGTAATAGAGATAGAATGTACCACGATTCACATCCACCAAATCGGCCAGTTCGCGCACAGTAATGTCTTTCACTTGTTTTTGCTGCATTAACTCAATCAGCCCTTGACTGAGCAGCTTTTTGGTTCGGCGAACCCGACGATCTTCTTTCTTTTCCGTTCCGGTTTCCTGCTTCATGTCTTTCATAATCTTTAATCGCCTCTTTTTTCTCAACACATCTTAATTTTGTTTTCATTTTTTATCGTTTTTTTAGTTTTTGTCTGATAGCCGAACTGACTTTGAAAATCTGTTTATTGATTTTCATCATCAATCACATTATACTATCGTTCGTTGATAAAGTCAATATAGTGTTTAATAAGCAAGCGAAGTTCAAAAAGGAGGAACTCTTGTGAACCGATTTGCAAGGTGGATGGTCAAACACCGGGTAATCGTGGTCATCATCTGTTTGGCTTTGATGATCCCGTCGATATTCGGCATGGCGGCCACCCGGGTCAAATATGACCTTCTGTATTATCTGCCAGAGGATCTGGATACCATCAAGGGACAAAACATCCTGATGGAAGATTTCGGCAAAGGCGCTTTTTCACTTTGTATCACTGAGGGACTCAGCGAAGTGGATCAGGCGGATCTGGAAGAAACCATTCGTCAGATTCCTCACGTTGATACGGTCATTGGCTACGCTTCCGCGTTAAATGGTTCGATTCCTTCTGCAATTTTGCCGGATGATTTGCGCGAACGTTTTGAAAACGGCGAGGATCGCATCTTTGCAGTTTTCTTCGACGAGACTTCTTCGACAGAGGGCACGATGGAAGCCATTGCCGATATTCGCAAGGCGGCAGGGGAAAAGTGCTTCGTTTCCGGTCTGTCTGCCGTGGTCACAGATACCAAAGAGCTGGTAGAAGAGCAGGAAGGTATTTACGTCGCCATCGCTGTTGCACTCTGCTGCATCGTGCTGATGCTGACGATGGACTCGTTCCTGCTTCCATTGATTTTCCTCTGCTGCATCGGCGTTTCCATTCTCTGGAACATGGGCAGCAACTACTTTATGGGTGAGATTTCCTACATCACAAAAGCTGTCGCTGCTGTGCTTCAGCTCGCTGTGACGCTGGATTATTCCATTTTCCTCTGGCACAGCTACAAAGAGCAGAAGAGCCTTTGCAGTGATCGAGACGAAGCGATGACCGCTGCGATTGTGCAAACGTTCAGCTCAATCATCGGCAGCAGCCTGACGACTGTCGCCGGTTTCATTGCCATCTGCTTCATGAGCTTCACCCTTGGCCGTGACCTCGGCGTTGTTATGAGCAAAGGCGTTATTCTCGGCGTGCTGGGTACGATAACGCTGCTGCCGTGTGTCATCCGCATGATGGATAGTCTGATTACCAAGACTTCGCATAAACCGCTCCTGCCGAGTGTCGCAAACATCAGCCGCTTTATTGTCAAGCATTATAAAGTGCTTTGCGTATTGGCTGTCGTGCTGTGCATTCCGGCGTTCTACGGCTACAATCACGTAAACGTTTACTATGACATGAGTTCCTGTCTGCCGGAAGATCTTCTTTCCGTTCAGGCAAATGAAAAGCTTTCCGAGACATTTGACGTATCCACGAATCACCTGGTTTTGATTGATTCCGACATACCGCAGAAAGACGTTATTGCGATGACGGAAGAATTCAATCAGGTAGATGGCGTACAGGACGTGTTGTCGCTGGACAGCCTACTGGGCCGCAATGTTCCCGAAAGTATTCTGCCGTCCGATGTGTCAAACCTGCTCAAGGGTGAGCGCTATCAGATGATGCTGATTTCTTCGTCCTATGTGATTTCTTCCAACGCGGTCAACCAACAGATTGACGAGCTGAATGCCATCCTTAAAAAGTATGATGAAGGCGGCATGCTCATCGGCGAAGCCCCTTGCACAAAGGATTTGATCAACTGCACCGACCGAGACTTTAAGGTCGTCAGCGCTATCTCCATCGCAGCAATCTTCGTGATCATTGCGTTGGTGCTCAAGTCGTTCTCCCTGCCGATTCTGCTCGTCGCTATGATTGAGCTGGCCATCGCGCTAAACCTGTGCATTCCATATTTCACAGACACGACGCTTCCGTTCGTCGGTCCGATTCTGATTTCGACCATTCAGCTCGGCGCAACTGTCGATTATGCAATTCTGATGACGACGCGCTACAAGCAGGGCAGAAGCGTCGGAAAGAGCAAAAAAGAAGCTGTCGGTGAAGCGGTTTCCGCTTCCGCGCAGTCCATTCTGGTCAGTGGTGTCAGCTTTTTCGCCTCAACCTTCGGCGTCGGTTTGTACTCCAACATCGATATTATTTCTTCGATGTGCAGCCTGATTGCGCGCGGCGCGCTGTGTTCTGTGGCGGTTGTGTTGTTCCTGCTGCCCGCGATGCTTCTGCTCTGCGACGGTTTCATTGTTCATACAACATTTGGCATGAAGAAGAAAGCGTAAGCTTCCAATTCGTAAAGAAAGGATGAAAACCCTATGAAAAAGCATGCGATAGCGCTGCTGACAGCGCTTTGTGTCGCAACCGGCTGCACGGCCAGCGCCGAGACGGCTAAGCACGAACGCGTTTATGTTGTTGTCAATCATGACGGCGAGGTCCAAACGCTTCTGGATAATGTACATCTGGAAAACGGCGATGCACTGGATGTGCTTTCCGATCGTTCGATGCTCTCAGCGATTGAAAATGTCGGCGGTCACGAAATATTTACGTTGGACGGTGAAGCGCTGACCTGGCAGGCGAACGGAAGCAGCATCATTTATCAGGGCACATCGGATAAGCGTCCGAACATTTTGCCGAAGGTTACCTTTATGTTGGACGGCAAGGAGGCAACCGCCGAGGATATCAAAAATGCGCATGGCACTGTGACGATGGACGTCAGCTTCCTGATGGCCGAAAATACGCCGTATCTCGCGCTGAGCGTCATGCCCATCGATGAAGACACCCTGTCTGATATCAGCGTTGAAAACGGCTCTGTGATGAATGACGGCAATCACAAAGTTCTGGTCGGCTGGGCTGTGCCCGGCCTGGACGAAGATGCCGAACTTCCGACACATTTCACCATGACGGCAACTGCTGACCATGCGGATTTGAGCTGGATGATGACGTTCGCAACCTCCGAACCGCTCAAGTGGTTCTGTGATGAAGCAGATGAAAAAATCGGTAGCTTGAGTAATACCGTAGACGAGCTGAAAATCGGTCTGACCGCGCTGTGTGACGGTGAGGCTCTGCCGGAAGGCGAAGGCAAACTTCATGACGGTCTGACTGCCTTGTTCTCGCTGTATGACGGCGTTGCAGCGCTGAACGACGGTTCAAAGTCTCTGAGTGACGGCGCAAAAAGCCTTGACGACGGTGTTTCTGAACTCGAAAACGGTCTGACGACACTGGTCTCCAACAACGATGCACTGAATCAGGGTGCGGCACAGCTCTTCGATGCAGTTCTGGCCACGGCCAACCAACAGCTTGCCGCGGCGGGTCTGGATACAGTCGGCATCACACTGCCGGAACTGACAAGCGAAAACTATGCCGATGTGTTGCAAACAGCGCTCGCTCAGCTTGACCCCGAAACGCTGCTTGCAACCGCTCAAGCTGCGGCGCGCGAACAGGTCAAAACCGAAGTCATGAAGCAGGAGAAGGTCGTGCGTGACAGCGTGACGCAGTCTGTGCAAGCTCAGGTGCTTGAAGGCGTTCTGGCGCAGAGCGGCCTGAACATGACGGCTGAGGATTACAGCAAGGCCGTCGCTGCCGGGCAGGTGACGCATGAACAGGCTCAGCAAATCAGCGCGGCCGTCAAGCAGCTGATGAACGGCGAGGAAATTCAAGCCCAGCTTGAGGCCGCGGTTGCAGAGCAAATTGACGCGCTTGTCGAACAGAATGTTGCCGATGAGTCTGTCCAGAAGCAGCTTGAAGAAGCTATTGCGCCTGCAAAGGCTGGATATGAAGCACTGACTTCTCTGAAAACTCAGCTTGATTCCGTCAACACGTTCGTCACGGGTCTAAGCAGCTACACCGACGGCGTGAGCCAAGCTGCACAGGGGGCTGTTGCGCTCCACAATGGCAGCTCTCAACTGGCGGATGGCGCTTCTCAGCTGAGCGATGGCACCACGCAGTTAGCAGACGGTCTGGATGAACTGAAGCAGACGCTCAGTGCCGACGTGTTGCCGCTGCTGAATGGCGACGTGCAGAAGGCACTCGATGTATTTGAAAACACCAAGGATCAGCTGGTTTCCGATTCCTCCTTTGATTTGGTCAGCGCTGACATGGCCCATGATGTCGTATACATCATTCGCAGCGACTTGAATAAGTAAAAAAACTCTGTTCTTGAAACGTCGTCCGGCAAAACGGGCGGCGTTTTTCAGTTGATCAAGCGCGTATTCGTTCGTTTTGCGAATTGACGAAACCGCCTTTTTTCGCTACAATAGACTGTGTTTATAAAATGAATTGCAATCGGGAGGCATGAATCATGAAACTCGGTTTTATCGGTGCAGGCAACATGGGTTCAGCCATCATAAACGGCATCTTAAATCAACACGCACTTGAGCCTGACAGCCTTTATGTCAGCCGCAAACACCCTGAAAAAAGCACGGAATTGGCTCAAAAAGGCGTTCACATCATGCAGGATAACGTATCGCTGGCTGAATCAGTGGACTGCATTCTGTTGGCCGTTAAGCCCGTTTACGCAGCGGGTGTCCTTCGTGAAATTCACGACATGTTGGTCGGTAAATTCGTCATCTCCATTGTCGCCGGATGGACGTTTGACATGCTCAAAGACGCGCTTCCGGAAACGGCGCGTTTCGTTCGTGTCATGCCCAACACACCGCTTGCCGTAGGCGAGGGCATGAGCCTGATTTCAAGCCTTTGTACCTGTACAGATGAAGAATTTGCTTTTACAGAGCGCATTTTCGCTGCGGCTGGCAAAGTCGCCGTAGTCGAAGACCATGTCTATACGCCCGCAAACGGCATCAGCGGCTGCGGCCCTGCATTTGTCTATGCTTTTATCGAAGCCATGGCTGACGGAGGCGTGCGATACGGTGTGCCGCGTGCGTTGGCTTATGAACTGGCTGCTCAAACGCTTGTCGGCGCAGCCAGGATGGTGCTTGAAACCGGTGAACATCCCGGCAAATTAAAGGACGCGGTATGCTCGCCAGGCGGCACAACGATTGAAGGCATGTATGCGCTTGAAAAAGGCGGCATGCGCGCAGCTGTGATGGATGCCGTCGGCGCGACAGTCGAAAAGACCATGCGCATGTCTAAGAAGTAAATCCATTTGAAATCTAAAGTTATATTTAAGCGACGAGGTTTTTGTGAAAGAGATCATCATGTACACCGACGGGGCTTGCTCAGGTAATCCAGGCCCCGGCGGTTGGGGAACCGTGCTCATGTTTGGTGAGCACAAAAAAGAAATTTCGGGTTTTATGCCGGATACGACCAACAATCGCATGGAACTTTTTGCTGCTGTTCAGGGATTTACGGCGCTCAAGCAGCCTTGTGCCGTCACGCTGTATTCGGATTCCGCATATCTGGTTAACGCATTTAAGCAGAACTGGATTGACGGTTGGCAACGCAACGGTTGGAAAACTGCCTCTAAAAAACCCGTTGAAAACCAAGATCTTTGGAAATGGCTGCTGACCGTCATGCAACCGCACAAGGTTACAATCATCAAAGTAAAAGGCCATGCGGATAATCCGTGGAACAACCGATGCGATGAGTTGGCCACCGGCCAAATACGCGATCATCGTAACAATGCTTAAAACACAAAATTCCAATTAAAATCGGCTTCTGATTCATCATAGGGAAGTGTTTATAAGACTTCGCAAAACCCCGGTTTTACGAAGTCTATGGTAAAGGAATGACGTTTATGCCCAATGATTACCATACACAGGCTCAACTCGACCGAACGAAACGCCTGCGTGAACTTCAACATGAACTACCGGATTTCTGCTCGGATTATTTTATGGCTATTGAGCAGCAGACCAGCGTGCTGACACGACTCAGCTACGCCTATGATCTCAAACTTTTTTTTCAATATCTCTCCAGCGAACTGCCCAAATTTAGCGGCAAGCCCGTCACCGAATTCACTGCGGCAGATATCATTCAGGTTACCAAGCAAGATTTGGAACGCTATGCGCGCTATCTGACGCTCTACGTCAAAAACGAAACACTTGAGGATGGTGAAACCGCTTCTCGCGAAATGACCAATCACGAATACGGCATCAAACGCAAATACGCCTCGCTGCGAGCGTTTTACAAATACCTGTTTGCCGAAGGGTTGATTGAAAGCAACACCGCCTCGCTCGTTCCGCTGCCCAAGCTTCACGAGCATGCCATCATCCGTCTGGATGTGGATGAAGTCGCCCGCATTCTGGATGTCGCTGAAAGCGGGCAATCTTTGCCCAAGAGTTGCCAAAAATACCATAATATCACGAAAAAACGCGATGTCGCCATGCTTTCGCTGTTTCTTGGAACAGGCATTCGCATCAGCGAATGTGTAGGCTTGAACATTGATGATTTTGACTTTGAACAAAATGCCTTTGTCGTCACCCGAAAAGGCGGCAAAGAAGTCATTTTGTACCTTTCTGATGAAGTTGCAGACGCGCTTAAAGCGTATCTGGTCGAGCGCAAAGAAGTCGAAGCTTTGCCCGGCCATGAAAATGCTTTTTTTCTTTCGATTCAGCGTCGGCGCATCACACAGCGCGCTGTCGAAAACATGGTCAAAAAATATGCTGCCATTGCTGCTCCATTGAAGAAAAAAATCAGTCCACACAAGCTCAGAAGCACATTCGGCACCAATCTGTACCGTGAAACAGGTGACATTTATCTGGTTGCCGATGTGCTTGGCCACTCAGATGTCAACACAACGCGCAAACATTACGCAGCTATCGCCGAGGATCACCGTCGCATTGCTGCGCAAAAAACTGTTCTGCGTGAAGAACCTGTGCATGCTGATTTGCCGAAGCCCTGAAAGATGGATCTGATTCATTAAAAAACAAAAAGTCGAATGTTTTGCGAAGTCTATCATCGCATCCATCCGACTTTTTTTACTTATTATTTTTGATTACCGCGCACAAAAGGAAACAGATCATCACCGAAAAGATCATCCTCTTCTTCGGGATCATCCAGCGTCTCTTCGTCGTAAAGATAGTCGTTCGGATCCATCGTCTCATCGATGATGCCATCCACTTTAATCGCCCGGTATTCCGGACTTTTATCGGTATGATCCAGCCCGATGCACTTTCCACAGTTATCGCAAATCTTATTCGGATCAAGGTCACACATGTTGCACTCTCCGCACTCTATGCAATCTCGATCATATAAAACACAGCGTTTTGTCTCCATTCTCCTGTCCCCTTGCGTTCTTGTCTGCTCATTATATCACCGATTTAAGTTTCGATCAAGCATGATCTTTAGCAAAAATGCGAACATACGTTTGACTGCGCTTGCCTTCACCGAATCGAATGTGGTATAATGATGAAAAGTTTTGCAACGAAAGGTTGTGTGCACGGAATGACCGTTCAAAAACAGCGTGGCGACATGCAGACGCGTATTCTGGCTTATATCGAGCAGGAAATCAAAACGCGCGGATATGCGCCTTCCGTTCGTGAAATCGGTGAAGCTGTCGGGCTGAAATCCACCTCGACTGTGCACGGTCATTTAATACGCCTTGAAAAAAAGGGGCTTCTTCATCGCGACGCCATGAAGCCCCGTGCAATGGGGCTTTCCTTCTCTTCGCTTCCCCCGGCTGAAAATGTGATGCTTCGCGAAATTCCCGTCATCGGTCGTGTAGCGGCCGGAACGCCAATTCTTGCAGAAGAAAACGTGGAAGAGACTTTGACATTGCCAGAGGACATAGTCGGACACGGGGATGTTTTTATCCTTCGTGTGCGTGGTGAAAGCATGATTCAGGCTGGTATTATGAACGACGATTACATCGTTGTGCATAAGCAGCCGGATGCTAACAATGGTGAAATTGTCGTCGCGCTGATTGAGGATGAAGCCACCGTCAAACGCTTTTACAAAGAAAACGGCCATATCCGCCTGCAACCGGAAAACGATACCATGGAACCCATCATCGTGCCAACAGTTATGATTTTGGGTAAAGTCGTTAGTCTGATTCGTAAATTTTAAAGGGGAGCTTGCCTGTAACAGACGCGCTCCCCTTCTGTTTAGTTTATGGTTCAGAAATCTTATTCGTCAAAGTCAAACTCATCGCCGGCCTGCTCCTTAAAGATGTCAAACACCTTCTGAAGCACCTCTTCGTCATCCACACCGACATAAGTCACTTCGTCTTCGTCGTCCGATTCCTCGTCTTCCATCACCTGAAGAATCACGACTTCACCGTCGTCATCATCGGTCGGAAGCAACACAACGTATTCGTTGCCTTCATATTCGATGGACGCGCAGAATTCAAATTCCACATCAATACCGTCTTCATCAGTCAGAACGATGATGTTATCATTCTCCATCTTTTCCATATCATCCATGGTTAAAACCCTCGCTTTCGTCATACGATACAAACCGAAGCTCATATCTGTATATAAGAATATCATAAAAAAAGACAATATGCAATGGTTTCCCCGAAATTTTATCGTAGTTTGGAGATGAAAATATGGCGTTCAGTCTGTTTCTTCAGCTTTATGGTTGTGCCGAAACGTGCGAGCGTGCACGCGCCCTGCTGGAAAACCTGCCGCAAATTCGTCGTATTGATGGAAAAAATACCAGGCTTCTTCTCCTGCTCTCATCGCCCATTTCCGAAGGAGAGTTTCTTTCAGTACTCAGAAAAAGCGGCATCAGCGGCTTTTCCTTTTACCGCTGATGCCAATCGTTTATGCGTTTTCGAGAAACGGTTCCCCACTTTCCTTATAGCAGAGTGTTC
Source organism: uncultured Eubacteriales bacterium (assembly GCA_905205975.1). GTDB lineage: Bacteria > Bacillota > Clostridia > Oscillospirales > QAMX01 > QAMX01. The sequence continues at coordinate 9,471 of CAJLFQ010000063.1, forward strand.
CAAACTCATCAAAAACAAGCGAAATCGGCTTGCTGTCAATATACTTAAGAATTTCATCCATACGAATACTGTCTCTGAAACTGACAAAAGAAAAGCTCACGCCCGCGCGTTTTGCGCGCCCCGTTCGTCCGATCCGATGAACATAAAACTCCTGCTTATCCGGCAGATCATAGTTGAACACCGCTTCTACGTCGTCTACGTCAATGCCGCGCGCCGCAACATCCGTCGCCACAAGGATTTCAAATTCACCCTTCCTGAATCCGGACATTACCTTGTCTCGCAGAGATTGGCGCACGTCGCCATGCAGGCATTCGGCATTGTATCCAGCTTTTTTCAGCCGTTCGCAAAGGCGCGCCGTCATATCTTTTGTGTTGCAGAAGATCATCACGCGTTTATACTGATCCGAGTCCAGCAAATACAGCAAATGCTCGTATTTCTGCTTCTGATCGGACTCTACAATATACTGTGTGATATTCGGTTTATTCTCCGCCTGAGCCTGAACAACAATTTCAATCGGGTCATGCTGGTATTTCCACGAAACCGTCAATACATCCTGATTGGTCGTCGCGCTGAACATCACCAGCTGACGATTCGGATCGGCGCTCTCGATGATTTTTTCAACATCCTGCACAAAGCCCATCTTCAACATCTCATCCGCTTCGTCGAGCACCATCGTATGCACCGTTCCGAGGCGAATATTGCCGCGCTGCATATGGTCAAGCAGACGTCCCGGTGTTGCCACCAGCACTTGCGGTTTGCGATTCAGCGCACTCATTTGCTTTCCAAACGGCTGACCGCCATAAATGACAGCAATTTTCACCCCTTTGATAAAATGCGCCAGATTAGTCAACTCATCGGCTATCTGCTGCGCCAACTCGCGCGTAGGCGCAAGCACAACTTCCTGTACGCTGCTGTCATCCAAATTAACATACTCCAGCATGGGTATGCCAAATCCAAGCGTTTTGCCTGTTCCTGTCGGTGCAATAGCGATGATATCATGTCCATCCATCATTAGCGGAATGCACTTTTCCTGAATCGCCGTCAGATTATGAAAGCCCATCCAGTTAAATGCCTGTACAACTTCCCCGCTGATGCCCATCGCCTCAAGCGGATGAACAGCCTCTTTCTGTATATCGTCCAAAGTAAAACCCTCTCACTTCTCTACATTTTCATGTATTATTGTATCGCACAGCGTGGTATGTTTCAAGTCATTCCCATAATTTTCATCAGAGTTATTTGTTTTCTTCAACGCTTCCTCAACCGTCATATTGGAATCATGCAGCAAAGCGGAAATAACCTGTCTGTCGTCCAGCCAGATATTTCCGACACGAAAAACGACTGCCTCATTGTTTGCTAAAGTGCCGACTAGCGCCAAAAGTTCGGTTTTCCCGTCTACCCTGTATACTCGAACAGCGGTTGGGGTTTTCCCGTTCTCCTGCCTTTCCTGTAAAAGCGTATACATATTTTCAGAAAGCATGATTCCTCTATTCCGGTAAGCATAAACCGCCAAATAACCGCCGACCAGAAGCAGTGACAAATTGATCTTTCCAAATTCTATCGTGCCATACAGCGAAAGGCCCGTCATGATTATACCAACCGCCATACCGCCAAACGAGAGTATTGATGTCAGTACCACAACCGGAAGTACATAATATCCAATGTAAAACACAATCCGCCCGCCATCCAGCGGCAAAACAGGAAGAAGATTGAGGAACATCATTCCCGCATTCATCAAAATCGCTTGTCTGATAAAATAATAAGGCAAAAAAAGCTGCATTTCCGGGAAGGACATCAATCCAATCAGCGCGTAATTGGCCAGCGGTCCCGCAGCGGCAACCGCTACGCCTTTTACGCCTTTATGTGGGCTTGCGCCGGATGAATAATGGATTATGCCGCCAAACGGTGTAAGTTCAATGCTTTCGATTCTTTCACCCATGCTATGTCCGACGGCAAGATGTGCCGCCTCATGAATCAAAAGCGCCAACAACGCAGCTCCGCATGCCCATACGGATGAAAAGACAGCAATAGTCAGAAAATAGAGAAAAAACAGCGGCTGTACTTTCAACTTCAATTTGCGAACACCGGCATTACAGACAACCCGTCTTTCCTCAATTCAAATGCAGCTGTGCCCGCCACTGTCCCGACTGCCGATCCGGCATGAACATATTCTCCTTCTTCCACCCGTACAGCGCTTAACCCGCTGTAAACTGACTCATATCCATCCGCATGCAGAATGCGCACGGTGTATTCATTTTGACGGTTTTTCACGGTATTCATCACTTCACCGCTCATGCAGCTACTGATTTCTCCGTCTCCTTCGTATTCAATCCATGGCTCATCCTTTCTCCAGTCATGCACTGTAATCACTTCTGCCGACAAAATTGCCGTGCACGCCTGCTCGTCATCGTTTCCTGTCAGAAAGACCATCGTGCTTTCCGGCAAAACGCTGCTGACAAATTGCAGCCGTCCGAGCGTTTCATCGTACTCAAATCCCGCTGTTACACGACTCATGACAGACTGTACATCGTCGCCAAACAAAGCTGTTGCAACCGCAGCGATTCCAAGACAGAAAAAAGCGGCCGCTAAAGGCACAGACCTTCTCAACAGCCGCTTATCCCATTTCAGCCGCCTTTTACGCGGCTTTTCCTTTGTCCACTCCCGCCGCTCGCGCGGCCTCATTTGCGCCATGACGACTTTTTTACCGCCGTTGTCCATGCCGCTTTTCCCTCCTTCACTTTTCTGCCAAACACTATGCGGAGGGGTTTTGAACCAGAACTATTCCACCTTATTCTTTAAATCCATCGAACTCTTATGTTGGGTGACATTGAGTACTAAGCCCACGCCTGCCATATTCACAACCAGATTTGTTCCGCCATAGCTGATAAACGGAAGCGGAATACCCGTAATCGGCATTACGCCGATGCACATGCCAATGTTTTCATACACATGGAAAACCAGCATGGCCATCACGCCGACAATAATCAGCTGCCCAAATTTATCGTTGGTGTGGAATGCAAGCAGAAGCATGCGATAAATCACGAAGGCATAAAGCGTGAGCAGCACCAGCGCGCCAACAAAGCCAAGCGTCTCGCCCACAACTGAAAAGATAAAATCCGTATGGTTTTCCGGTACATAGTTAAGATGCGTCAGCGTTCCCTCTGACCATGCTCCTTTTCCATACAGTCCGCCTGAACCGATTGTGATCTTTGAATTGACGATCTGGTAGCTGCTACCCGTCGGGTCGGATTCCGGATTCATAAACGCAACCAGACGCAGCCAGCGGAAGTTATTCGTTGAAGCCAGATAGAAGATGATCGGCGTAAGCCCCGCCGCAACAATACCGCCCAGCAGAAACATCCAACGCAGTTCAAAACCGGAAACAAACAGCAGCGCTACGAAGATAACGCAAAATACCATCAATGTACCAATATCAGGTTGTGCAGCAATCAGCAGCGCCGGAATACCAAAATGGATACAAATATAGATGAAGTATCTGAAATTAGGAATCGGCTTATCCGGATGGCGCGTTAAAGCTTTAGATAATGTGATGATCAACGCCAATTTTGCCAGCTCGGACGGCTGAAAGGTACGGTCAAGGAATTGAAACCAGCCGCTGACGCCGTTGATTTTGGAGGTCGTAAGCACCAGCCCCAGTAGCAGTACGTCAATAAAATAGATAACCGGCCATAACTTACCGATTATC
>CAJLFQ010000064.1 GCA_905205975.1 uncultured Eubacteriales bacterium
CTATAGTATTCCGATGCCTTTTTCGGAAAAAAGGCCTACCAATTTCCCAACCTATATTATATCACAAACGACAGGATTTGACCATAGCTAAACGATGTGATATAATAGAAAAAGATTCAAAAGCAAGCGCAGAATCGCTGTTCGGCATTCTGTCAGGACTGGAAAGGAAACATGATCATGATAGATTCTGTTGCGTTGACGCTGTATATCAAACGCGTCCTCCGCGAAGTGCGGCGGCACTCTTCCGATACGGATATCGACCGGAAAATCATTGGTGAAATCGAAGAACGTGTTCTGCGCTTGACTGGCGGCCGGACGGACGAAGAATCGATCCGTGCGGCATTGAAAAAAATGGAGCCTGCTTCGGAGCTTGGGCTGCAATATCGTGCAGAGTACAAGTATTCCGCAGAAAAACCGGATGGTTTTCTGATATTTGAGCGGTTCTTTTCCAGCATTGCGGCGATGGCGCTTCTGCTCTTAACCGTGTTTGTCGTGTTTCGGTTGTTCCCGCAGAAAGAATATGTCGGGTATGCCGTCTGTGCATGTGCAGGGGTGGCTGCGGCGTTTTTGGCGCACCGCAGGTTCTACAACATCCATTATGCCTTGGCGACAATTTGGGTTCCGGCCTTTCTGCTCCTCTATTACCCGTGTAAACATGCAATTGCAGCTGTGCGCGCCTCGGGCGGATCTTTTTTGTCAGCGTTTTTTTCGTATCGGTACCCTGTTGTTTTTCTTGCCCTGATCTTTATCACAGCCGCTTACACAGCCACAACAGCCATTCTCCATGCGGCTGCCTATCTGCGCGGGCACAAGCGCGTGGTTTCTTATCTGGCGGCCGTTGTCTGTTCTGTTGGGTTTCTCTGCGGCTTTTTCTGCTATGCCGTTCATTTGAAAGGCGTGTATAACGCTGAGGCATCAGTCTGTCTGGCAGCGGCGCAGAAAAGTTATGAAGTCTATGCAGCGGGCGGAACCATCCGGCAGGCTCAAACGGACGCGAAAACACTCGGCGATCTTTACGACCGTTATGCCGGCATCTATGTGCCGTCCAACCGTCAAACAGGCGGTGCCTATGCGGCGCTGCTGGAAATGCTGGATCTGTACGATTCGGACGTCGATTCGTTGATTCTGCGTTATCATCCAGCCTATGAACCGGATAAACGGCCAAAAAACATTCAAACGGAGCCGATTGATGAAAAGGTATCCGAAATCAAGCGCCGTTTGACGGTGCTGCTGGCAAAGGATACCGGAGAGGAACCCTTCCGCAGCTTGATCGACGTTGAAACCTGCTGCGACCTTTTCCGCCAGGAACTGCTTTTGGCGCTTTCCGATGCATATAACGCGTGGATTTACCAATGAGATTTCTGAAAAACGAACCGGTATGCTGAACCAATCTGCATTGCATCAAACAGCGTCGAACCAGATGTTCTGGTTCGACGCTGTTTTGTTTGGCGGCCTTATTTTGCGTGGATGGTGATCTGACCCGAGGCAAGCTCAACACCGGTCAAGGTAAAGCCGGTTTTTTGGAGCTGTTCGGCAAGCATGTTTCCAATTGCGGACTTCAGCGATTGCGGGAGAAATCCGAGCGGGATGGCATATCCGCCCAACGAAAACGCAGCGGGCTGAATCGAAAGTGAGCCATTGCCTGCGGCGACAGAAAAACGGGCGGACAGAGCGACGCTGTCCGGCAGGAGTCTGCGGACGACTGCCAACTCCGGACAGCGAGCCTCGGCCTGCGGGTCAATGACGGCAGACGGATTGACTGTACCAGACAGTGAGATACCGTCCGCAGAAAATGCGACCCGTACATCCCGGGCAGGCAGTTCGTCCGGTAAATAGGTTTGCAGCAATTCATTGGCTTTGGTATCCGTCAACGTGATACTGATGGAAGATGGCTGTGAAGAATCAAACTGTACATTGCGTTGGCGCAGCGCTGGACGAACCAGAATCCAAAGTCCTGCAATGATCACGAGACAGAAAAAGAAGAATGGTATTTTGGATTTCACGGTGATCCGCCTCCTTCGTCTGCTGGAAGGATATGCATGAACCGTGGTTGATATGCTGTTTTTAGGATATGAAACCGAAATTCAGCGATGCGGATCAGACAGGAACACCGATCAGTTCACCGTCCTGCTGTCCGGTGATGCGAACCTGAAGCGGTGTCCCTCGCACGATGCTGGGAGACGGCGTCAAGACGACATAGAGGTACTGATCCGTATAGCCGCCAATCAAACCATTGCGTTCTTCTTCAGGCAGCACGGTTTGCAGCGTACCGTTTTTATTGGCCAGATACTCTTCCCGGAGCTGTTTGCAGCGTGCGGCACACGCCGCACTGCGGGCACGTTTTTCCTCGCTCAGGATCTGGTTGGGCATTTTTGCCGCTGCTGTTCCCTTACGGACGGAATATGGGAAAATATGCGCATCCCCCAAACGGCAGCGTTCCAGCGTCTGCATCGTCTGCTGAAATTCATCGTCGGTCTCTCCGGGGAAACCGACAATGATATCGGCTGTGATGTTGGGGTCATCAAAGGAATGACGCAGCCGCTCAACGGCTTGAACGACGTCTTCCGCGGTATAATGGCGGTTCATGCGACGCAGCGTTTCTGTGCAGCCGCTCTGCATAGACAAATGGAAATGCCGGCAGAGGTTTTCCATTTTGGAAAGGCGCTCGCAAAATGCGTCATCGATAATCGTGGGCTTTAGGGAGCCGAGGCTGATGCGGGTTTCTCCAGCAGCTTTGCAGACGCATTCGACCAAATCGCAGAGCGTGTGCTTGGGTGTTAAATCCGAACCATAAGCAGAGATTTCAATGCCGGTTAGGACGATTTCACGGAACCCCTGTGCGCAAAGTGCTCTCGTTTGTGCTTCTGCATCTTCCAAACGCATGGAGCGGATTTTGCCGCGTGCAAACGGGATGATGCAGTATGTGCAGAAATTTTCGCACCCATCTTCGACCTTTAGCAGGGCGCGTGTTCTGCCGTGGAGCCCGCCGGCAGGCAAAGACATAAAGACGCACTCCCCTGCGGACAGCGTTTCATGCGGCGGCATGCGTGAAGAGAGGGCCTCGTCAACGCCACGTACGAATGCCTCATAGTCGCGGTTGCCGCCGAGGATATCCGCGCCGCAGATCGTTTTGAGATCCTGCAAACCGGTTTGAACCATGCAGCCGCAGACAGCCACAAATGCATGGGGGTGCAGCCGTTTCAGATGGCGGATGAGCTGGCGTGTTTTTTTATCGGCCGTAGCCGTGACCGTGCAGGAGTTGACGACATAAGCATCTGCTTCACAGTCCTGCGGAACGACGTCATAGCCGCGTTCTGCAAAAAGCTTTTCCATGGCTTGGCATTCAAATTGATTGGTCTTGCAGCCGAGCGTACAGACAGCGATTTTCATGGATGGTTTGCCTCTTCTTTCGTCAGATTGGATCCAGTGCATCCGGTTCAAAACCGGATTTGGAAGTTTTTTTCGAATGGTGATTGCAAATGTGCCACTGATATGGTAAAATATAGAAAAGGACATTCTGAAAGGTGGTTTTCCTATGACAACGAAAAACATCCAGCTTCTCTCGATTAATGATGTCAAAGATTTTGTCAATGCGGCATGCAATGCTGATTTTGACATTGATCTGATTTCCGGCCGCTACACGGTTGATGCGAAATCGATCATGGGTATTTTCAGCTTGGATCTTTCGAAACCGATTGCTGTCGCTGCCAATACAGACGACGCGGCGAAAGCGAATGCTTTCTTTGATCAGATCAAGAAATACATCGTTGACTGAGTTGGTTTGATGCGCTTGGTACAGCCGGGATGCTTTGGCATTCCGGCTGTTTTCATATTCAGAGAGCAGGCCGCATACAAATGGAATCAAAAAACGCCGGGCGAGAAAGACAATCGGCGGAGAAACGGAGCGGCCTATGAAAAAATGCTTGATGAGCCTGATCATCCTCTGTCTTTTGTGCGGGGTTTGCCTGGCTGGCGGCACAACTGCGAAAACGCCGGAACGCCTGCCCTCGACAGGTGCAGCCGATGCAACGGTGACGATCGGCGCAATCGACGGGATGCATGCGGAAAGCGCCATACTGATCGATTTGGATACCGGCAAAACGCTGTATGAGCTGAATGCAGACAAGGTCTTGCCGCCGGCCTCAATCACAAAAATCATGACGCTGCTTTTGGTGGTGGAAGCGGCAGAACGCGGCGATCTGCGATATGATGATGTCGTAACGGCCAGCGAACACGCATGTTCCATGGGCGGCGCACAGATTTATCTGAAGGCGGGCGAACAGATGACGGTGGAAGAGCTGTTCAAAGCGGTTTCCATTGCCTCGGCAAATGACGCAGCCGTCGCGCTGGCAGAACACGTCGCCGGGAGTGAGGGCATGTTCGTTGTGAAAATGAACGAGCGTGCAGCAGAGCTGGGCATGACAAACACCGTATTCCGGAATGCGTGCGGCCTGGATGCAGACGGTCATGTCTCAACGGCACGCGATATTGCCAAAATGAGTGCAGCCTTGTGTGCGCATGAAAAAGCGTTTGCCTATTCTACCACATGGATGGACAGTGTGCGGGGCGGAAATTTTCAGTTGGTCAATACAAATAAGCTGATCCGGAGCTATCAGGGAATTACCGGATTGAAAACCGGGTCAACCGGCAAAGCAAAATGCTGTCTGTCTGCAACCGCCAAGCGGAACGATATATCGCTGTGTGCGGTTGTCATGGGCTGCGAAACAGGCGCACTTCGGTTTGAAAGTGCCGCGGCACTGCTGGATTACGGGTTTGCCTCTTTTGAACGGGTCAATCTGACAGAAGTCATTGAGCTGCCGGAAATCCGCATACGGTATGGGGTTTCGGAATCGGCGCAGCCTGTTTTTGCAGGCAATCCATCGGTGCTGCTGGCACGCGGAAAAAAAGACCATCTGGAACGTCAAATCAATCTGTGCGAATCGGCAGATGCACCGCTCAAAGCAGGTGATACGGTTGGTTCTCTGGTTGTCACATGTGATGGCGAAGAAATTGGAAGCGTTCCGATCGTCATGCAGCGTGACATGGAAAAACTGACATTCGGTCAGGCATTTCTGCGGTTGTTCCGCAATTATCGGCTGTTCTGACAAAAAAACGGCCGGAATCGCCAGGTACAAGGCAATTCCGGCCGCGTTTTTATGCTTGCAGGCCAGCGATGATGGAACACCAGTTGTTGTCGATATGCACTTTGCGGACATCAAATCCAGCTGCCTTGACGGCCGGAAGAACGTCTTCCAAACGGGAGTCAATGATGCCGGAAAGGACAAGCGTTCCGTTTGCCTTCAGGAGTTCATGCGCTTTGGGCAGAAGTGCAATGATGACATCCGCCACAATATTGATGACGATGACGTCATAACCGTCCGGGCGGCGGACGGCAGAGTCGTCAACACAAAGATCGCATGCGTAAAATGCTGTTTTATCGGAGACATGGTTCAGCGCCGCGTTGTTTCTGGAAACCTCCGCAGCTTTTTTATCAATGTCCGCACCAACGACAGAAGAAGCGCCGAGCAGCGCAGCGACGATCGAAAGAATTCCGCTGCCGCACCCCATATCCAGTACAGTTTCACCGCCGTGAATGCACTGCTCCAGCGCTTTCATGCAGAGCTGCGTCGTTTCGTGCGTGCCGCTGCCAAAAGCCAAGCCAGGATTGCTGACGAATACGACCCGGCCTTCCGGATCGTCGAGCGTTTCCCATTCCGGTTTGACGTAGAGGCGTTCGCCGACCTTAAAGGGCTTATAGTATTTCATCCATGCAGTGGCCCATTCGGCGTCGTCTGTCACGGTGTAGCTGATGGCTAAGGTGCCAAAATCGATATCGTCCCGTGCGGCGCGTAATTCCTGCATGGCTGTTTGCAGCGTTTCCATCAGTTCTTCGCGCTGGTCTTCGTCGCTGACATAAAGCGTAATGCGGGAAACGCCGCGTTTTTCCTGCAGCAGCGATTCATCGACGTAATCCCAGCATTTGCGGTTGTTTTCCAGAAAGTCTTCAAAATCCTTTTCGTCTTCAATGGCGAAATCTTCGAGCCCGATGGCGATCAGCTTATCGGACAGCGGCTCAATGCCTTCAGAGGTTGTGTCAATGTGAATTTCAAGCCAGTTCATGAGAGAAAACGCTCCCTTCTTCTGCATGGTTGTTTTGTGGTGTTTTGTTTGGCTGTGTTGTATGGTTGTATGGTTATTTGATGCCGACGGTTGGCTGAATGGGCGTATGTTTCAGTGCAAATAAGAGGTCAATCAAAGCAGGCGGATACGGAATGAAGCGGCTGTCGGCAAGCATTTGCTGGATTTCCTGCTGGGAACACCAACGAAGCTCAGAGACTTCTTCCGGCTGCGGCGTCAGCAGACGGACGTCAACGGGGCACTGCAAAAGATACAGATCATCAAATGCATCATCTGCGTGGATTGTCAGAGACGGATGAATTCCCTGCAAATCGAGAGACAGGCCGATTTCTTCCTGTGTTTCCCGTTCGGCAGCTGCGCGCGAGTCATCCCCAGCGAGCGCACTGCCGCCTGCCGTCAAATCCCATCGGCCGGGCCAGCCTTTTTTGAACGGCTGGCGATGCTGTATCAGCATATGTCCTGCTTCGTCAAACAGGCAGACGTGTACGACCAAGTGAAGCGTGCCGGCTGGCTGCGGATCCCCGCGCTGCATGATGCCGGGCAGCAGTCTGCGATTCTCGTCATATAGATCCCAAAGTTCCAAGCCGACAACCTCCCTTAATCGGTTAATCCTTTCAGTCCTGCAAAATCCAGTGTTGCAAAGTAATCACGCGGGGTCTCTGCACGGCGAATCATCGAAACAGAGCCGTCTTCATGCAGGAGCAGTTCAGCCGAGCGAAGCTTGCCGTTGTAGTTATAGCCCATGGAATGGCCATGTGCCCCTGTATCGTGGATGCAGACATAGTCGCCGATCTTAATTTCCGGCAGCTTGCGGTCAACGGCGAATTTGTCGTTGTTTTCACAGAGCGAGCCGGTGACGTCATAGAGGTGTGTCAGCGGTGCATGCTCTTTTCCGAGAACGGTGATATGGTGATAGGCGCCGTACATGGCCGGGCGCATCAAATTGCAGGCGCAGGCGTCCAGACCGATGTAATCTTTGAACGTGTGTTTTTCGTGGATGACTTTTGAAATCAACGCGCCATAGGGTGCCAGCATATAGCGGCCGAGTTCTGTATAAATCTTGACGTCGGTCATGCCGGCCGGCGTGAAGATTTCCTCATAGACGCGGCGAACTCCATCTCCAATGCGCATGATATCGTTGGCCGGCTGATCCGGCAGGTATGGCACGCCGATTCCGCCGGAGAGATTGATAAAGTCGATGTGAATCCCAAGCTTGTCCGACAGGTCACGCGCGACGAGGAAGAGCTCGCGTGCCAGCGCCGGATAGTACGCCTCTGTTGTCGTATTGCTGGAGAGAAATGCATGGATACCAAAGCGCTTGACGCCGCGGTCACGAAGAATGCGGAACCCTTCGGTCAGTTGCTCCGGTGTGAAGCCGTATTTGGCGTCGCTGGGGTCGCTCATAATGGAATTGCTGATTGCGAAGTGACCGGGGTTGTAACGGCAGCTGATGACCTCCGGCAGCCCTGTCAGCTGATCCAGAAAGTCAATGTGCGTGATATCATCCAAATTGATGGTGGCGCCGAGCTTCCGAGCAAGAAGAAATTCTTCTGCGGGGGTATCGTTGGAGGAAAACATGATGTTGTCCCCCGTGATCCCGCATGCCTCGGAAAGCATCAGCTCCGTGAGCGAAGAGCAGTCGGTGCCGCAGCCGACGGAAGCCAGCAGCTTCAAAATAAACGGGTTGGGTGTTGCTTTGACGGCAAAAAACTCACGGAACCCGGGGTTCCAGGAGAATGCGCGGTACAGACGTTCCGCGTTCTCGCGGATGCCTTTTTCATCGTAAATGTGAAACGGCGTTGGGTATGTTTTTGCGAGTTCTTCGACCATTGTTTTGGTAACAAACGGCGTTTTCATGTGAGGGAATACCATCCTGTCCTTATCCTGCGAGTGCCTTATAGAAAGCCGCATGAAAATTCAAATTCACAGTATATTATACGCGGTTGTTTGCGCCTTGTCAACGTGAATTCAGAACAAAGAACGATTTCCTGTTTTCACGCTTTACCTCTGAAATCAACAGAATACAGGTGAAGAGATTCGGGATTGCCATAAATGCAGTTGCAATGTCGGTGATTGCAAACACGATGCGCAGTTTTGCACCGGCACAAAGCAGCGGGAGCAATGCATAAACCCAGCGGTACAGTTGTCTGAGCCGCGGAGAGCCAGACAAATATGAAAGGCATTGTTCCCCGTAAAAGGCCCAGGAGGATAACGTTGCCAAAACGAGCATGGTCATGGTCGCATTGACGATAAAAGCGCCGCAGCCGGGCAGAAAATATGCAAATGATTGTGTGACGAGCATTGCCGGAGAATCTCCGGGCTGATACCCTGCCATCAGGATAATCAGTGCTGTAAACGTGCAGAAAACGATGGTATCGAGAAAGGGTCCGGTCATCGATATCAAGCCCTGACGGTGTGGGCTGGGTTCTGATGTTGCCGCGGCGAGAAGCGGTTCTGTTCCCATGCCGGCTTCGTTTGAATAAATGCCGCGGGCCATGCCATACCGAATGGCGCCGCCGACCAGACCGCCGAAACCGGAACGCAGAGAAAAAGCCTCCTGAAAGATTGCCCGAAAAGCGCCGGGCAGCCGGTTCGGATAGCAGAGCATAATCCAGACAGATGCGCCGATGAAAAAGATCGACATGACAGGAACAAGAAAGCCGGATATTTTTGCAATTCGTTTGCCGCCGCCCAGAACAGCAAACAGACAGAAGACACACAGAAAGGCACCGGTGACAAGCGGCGGAATCCGATAACTGTCCAACAAGGCGCTGCCCAATGCCCCGGCGGGCAAAGCGTCGGCCATTGTAAATGAGATCAGCACGCCGGCCGCTGAAAAAACGAGGGCAGTCTTTCGAAACCCGTGATCGCGCATGACGTACATGGGACCGCCGTAATGCCCCTGCTCCCCTTTTTGCCGGTGCAGGACAGCGAGAACGCTTTCTGCATATCGGGCAGCCATGCCGAGAAACGCGGAAATCCACATCCAGAAGACTGCACCGGCACCGCCCAATAGAATGGCTGAGCTGACGCCGATGATGTTGCCCGGCCCCATGACAGCGCCGAGTGCGGCCATTAATGCACTGGTCGCAGACAAACCGCCCTTTTCACCGGAATCCTGCTGTTTTAAATCGGCGCAGATGGCGCCGAAAGCGCAGCGAAACCCGCGCACCTGAACCCAACGGAGACAAACGGAAAAGAAAATGCCGCTCCCAACAAACAGCATCAGTGTCGGTACGCCCCAGACAAGCGCACTGAGTTTTTCAATCAAAACAGTCATTCCTTCACCTCTGCATCCGATACTCCTGCTTTTCATTCGGATGCCACGGTATGATGGATATGCAAAGCGAAGAAAAACATACGCTAACCAATGTGTTTTCGGCATAAAAACGGTTTTCATTCTGCATCTTTGCGATTGAAAAGAGATATTTGTTGCTTTTGCCGGTAGACAAGCTCTGAAAAATCGAGTATACTATACTTGTCAAGCGCATTCGGAATGCTTGACATATATCTCGGTAGGTGAGGCTACCACAGGGATACGGGCTGCTGCCGCAGAAAGTGGAGACACTTTTTTGCCGGTCAACAGGATCTGTCGAAACAAGGCATATCCTAACGCAGCTACACTGCCCTGCGAAGCTGAAGCTTGAACGTTTGAGGTATTTCTTTTTGACAGCCATGCACCACCGGACGGCGAACAGCCGGATGGAGGTACAGGATCGACAAAATGAAGCCGCACCAGACGTTCACGGTTTGGTGCGGCTTTGCTTATGATAACAGTGAGGTGAGAGACATGGACCCAAGCAGTAGTCAAAAAGACGGATCGGCGCCCCGACGATGCAGGCGTCCTTCTCTTTGCACTGTTTTTCTGCGATTTAGGCGATCAGAAGGATAAAACTGCGTCCCTTTACAGCGGGATGCCTCCGGCAATCGGTTTTCGTTTGAATATGCACGATTGGGAGGAACTGTAAAATGGACATGGAAAAGACCATCTGTCAGGAGCTGCTCACGCTTCTGGAACAAAAAAAATACTGTGAGCTTCACGCGTTGATGCACAAAATGCAGCCGGTTGATCTGGCAGAAGCGCTGGACGAAATGGAAGACGATAAGCTTCTGTTTGTTTTTCGCCTGCTGCCGAAAGACTTGGCAGCAGAAACCTTCGTTGAAATGGACACCCAGAAACAGGAAGCTGTGATTCGCTGTTTCTCGGATAACGAACTCCGGGCAGTGATCAGTGAGCTGTTTGCCGATGATACCGTAGCGATTATCGAAGAAATGCCGGCCAACGTTGTCAAGCGTATCATCCAGAACGCGGATTCAGCCCTGCGCCGCAGCATCAACGAGATTCTGCAATACCCTGCCGACAGCGCCGGCAGCATTATGACGACGGAGTTTGTCGATCTCAAGGCAGAGATGACGGTTGATGAAGCGTTCCGTCACATCCGCAAAACCGGCCTTGATAAAGAAACGGTCTACACCTGCTACATCATCGATCAGAACCGGCACCTGACAGGTGTCGTCAACATCAAAACGCTCCTGCTGGCAGAGCCGGATGCAAAAATGTCCGACCTCATGGAAGAAAACGTCATCTCGGTCAATACGTCGGACGACAAAGAAGACGTCGCAAAGAAATTTGAAAAATACGATTTTCTGGCGATGCCGGTTGTCGACCGGGAAAACCGGCTGGTCGGCATTGTCACCGTCGATGACGCCATCGACGTCATGCAGGAAGAAACCAACGAAGACTTTGCCAAAATGGCCGCTATGGCACCAATTGAAAATACCTATCTTGGCACTTCTGTATTTGTGCATGCACGCAAACGGATTCTGTGGCTGCTTGTGCTCATGCTCTCCGCGACGTTTACAGGACTGCTGATTACAAAATACGAACAGGCATTTGAAGCGCTGCCCCTGCTGGTTTCGTTCATCCCGATGCTGATGGATACGGGCGGCAACTGCGGTTCGCAAAGCTCGACCATGATTATACGGTGCTTGGCGACGGATGAAATTGCGTTCAAAGATTACTTCCGCGTGCTGTCAAAAGAAATCCGAATTTCGCTGTGTGTCAGCATTGTGCTTGCGACTGTCAACACTCTGCGAGTGCTCCTGATGTACGGTTTCTCGCATGAAAAACTGATGCTTTCGATTGTCTTGGGGATTACGTTGATTGTAGCGATCTTCATTGCGAAAGTTTTGGGCTGTTCCCTGCCGATGCTTGCCAAGAAATGCGGCTTGGACCCGGCGATTATGGCGGCGCCGCTCATTACGACCATTGTCGATGCGTGTTCTGTTCTGGTCTATTTTAATGTGGCAACGCTCATTCTGCACCTATAAGCACGGAACAAACAAAGAAAAACACGAAGCAGCAGATGCTGCTTCGTGTTTTTTTTGAAAGCGTTTTGCGTGGAGAAAGACAGAACAATGCTTTTTGCAGATTACAGCGCAAGCTGATCCAGCTCAGCCAGCCAGAGCGCAGCGGAGGCGTCGCTCGGCATGCGCCAATCGCCGCGGGGCGACAGAGAGACAGAACCGACCTTCGGGCCATCCGGGAGGCAGGAACGCTTAAACTGCTGGGCGAAGAAACGGCGATAGAAGTTCCTGAGCCAGTAAAGAAGCGTTTGGGTATCGTAAACACCATCAAAAGCACGCTGTGCAATTCGGAGCACTTTGCGCGGCTCATAACCGCGGCGGATGCAGTAGAAGAGATAAAAGTCATGCAGCAGATAGGGACCGACAAGTTCCTCTGTTTTCTGTGCGATTTCTTCGCCGTCCGCCGGGAGCAGTTCGGGGCTTACAGGCGTATCCAAAATATCTTGCAAGACAGCAGACAAACGGCTGTCGGACGCTGCATCGGACTCGTGCGCGACCAAATGACGGATCAGCGTTTTGGGGACAGATGCATTGACGCCGTACATCGACATGTGGTCCCCGTTATAGGTGGCCCAGCCCAGCGCCAGCTCGCTCAGGTCCCCGGTTCCGATGACAAGACCGCCAAGCGCATTCGCAAGGTCCATCAGGATTTGTGTGCGTTCCCGGGCTTGGGAATTCTCATAGACGACATTACGGTTTTCAGGGTCGTGCCCGATGTCGCGGAAGTGACACAAAACGGCGTCTGTGATATCGATGGTGCGGATTGTGACGCCGAGGAGTTCGCAAAGCGTGACCGCATTGTTTTTGGTTCGTGCTGTGGTGCCGAAGCAGGGCATGGTCACGGCTGTGATATCCGAAACAGGACGGTTGAGCAGAGTCATGGCCCGAACGGCGACCAATAGCGCCAAGCAGGAATCCAGCCCGCCGGAGATGCCGACCACCAGGCTTCTTGCGTGCGCATGGCGGACACGCTTGGCCAGCCCGTGTGCCTGAATATTCAGGATGTCTTCACAGCGGTGGGACCGTGTTTCGGGATTCTGCGGGATGAACGGTTCGCAGTCAAAGGTTCGCGAAAGTGTTGTTTCCTGGAGGTTCAGATCGAATGAAATGGTCTCATAACCGTCCGGATCGGCAATGTGCGAGGTCATCCGGCGGCGTTCTGCGGCCAGATAGGCAACGTCAATCTCTGTCTGCGCCCAACCGTCGCCAAACGGTTTGCTTTCGGCGAGAATCACGCCGTTTTCGCAGATGAGATTGTGCGCAGCAAAGACCATATCCGTGGTAGACTCCCCTTCCCCGGCATCTGCATACAGATACGCGCAGAGAAGTCTTGCAGACTGCGACGAGGTCAGCGTCCGACGGTAGTCGCTTTTGCCGACAGTTTCATCGCTGGCAGAAAGGTTGCAGATGACAGTTGCACCCGCCTTTGCATGTGAAACCGAAGGCGGTGCGGCAACCCAGAGATCTTCGCAGATTTCAGCGGCGATTTTCAGTTCGGGCATAGCAGGTGCTGCAAAGAGCAAATGCGTACCGAACGGGACAGTCGATCCGTTG
>CAJLFQ010000065.1 GCA_905205975.1 uncultured Eubacteriales bacterium
GTCATTTTCAGACGGGATAATTCTCATTATGAGAAGTTGGACGGTGTGGAGCGCTGTATCGACGATGAACTGCTCTTTGAGATACCGGAAAACTGGCGATGGTGTCGTTTGAAATCAATCGTCAATGTTGTTTCGGCTCGGCGTGTACACCAGTCTGATTGGCGAAGCGAAGGGGTGCCCTTTTACAGAGCCAGGGAGATTGGAAAACTGGCAGATACGGGCTCTGTTGATAACGAGCTGTTTATCACAGAAGCATTGTACACTGAATTCGCTTCCAGTGGTGTACCGCATCCCGGAGATTTGATGGTCACGGCTGTTGGCACTCTCGGAAAAACTTATATTGTCAAGGACAGCGACCGTTTTTATTATAAGGACGCCAGCGTAATTTGCTTCGAGAACTTTGGCAAAATTAACCCCGCCTATCTGAAACTCTTGATGTAAATCCGGACTAAATGATCTTTGAACCAGTCTCCCGGGCGCAGGTTCTCCAGATAGCGCAGGCCGGTATCAACGACATATCCCGACTCGCCGCACAGCAGATAGACAAACATATGGTCCTTGCAATCATACGCGCCGGTTTGCAGGTGCGTTTTGAAGCGGGTCAAAACGTCCCGGATTTCCTGCGTTTCAAGATACCGTGCACGGCGGATGGAGCAGCTGTGAGAGCAACCTGTTCCCAAATTGCCATGCCCCTCGCCATACAGGACGCGCGTATTCCACGGGCAAAGGTAGTGGGTTTTGTGAACGTATTTTCCCTCTTTCAGGCCTTTTTCAAATTTCGGGGAAATCGCCGATTGCCGCACCTCCCATAGCCATCCGTCCAAAAGCCGGAAAGCCCTTTGTCTGCGTAGGCAATCATGATCTCGTGCACTTGTATCGTCGCCTTCTTTGCCTGTTCGTTTTTCATCTCTTCTGTCCTCCGTTCATAAGTGCTGCCGGCCGGCAGCCTGACATGTTAACGTTTCGAGGACAGCAGACGCATTTCAGCTGAAAAGGCAAGCCCACATACTGATAGCGGTTGTGCCGCTGTCAGTATGTGGGCTTCATTCATCGATTCCTGATTGCACCCGCATGGCTGATGAGCTTGCCATTTTTATGCAAGGTTGTAATTTCAGAACCACACAACACGAATCATGTTATTCCAGGTCGCTGTCTTCCGTTTCGTTGACATCTTCCGGTTCGTAACCGTCTTCCTTGTTGTATTCTTCGTCCGTATTTTCTTCTTCGTCCTCCATGAGGGTGTCTTCGCTGTCTGCCGACGCTTTCACCTTGCTGCGGCGGAAGGCATACTGGGCTGCTGTCAAATGTTCGTCCGTAGAATCCGTCTTGTAGTTGGCCATGCCGGTACCTGCCGGAATGAGCGTACCGATGATGACGTTTTCTTTCAGACCGATCAGCGGGTCCACTTTGCCCTTGATTGCCGCTTCCGTCAGAACGCGTGTCGTCTCCTGGAAGGAGGCTGCCGCGAGGAAGGAGTCTGTCGCAAGCGAAGCTCTTGTGATACCGAGCAGCGTCGGTGAGAACTGCGCCTCTTGCAGTCCGGTTTCACCGGCCTCAACACGCTTCCGGATTTTCGCGTTTTCTTCCGCAAGCTCAAAGCGATCGACAAACGAGCCGAGCAGCAGGTTCGTATCGCCCGGATCGTCCACGCGGACTTTGCGCATCATCTGACGGATGATGATTTCGATATGGCGGTCGTTGATATCCATGGCGCTCTGACGGTAAACCTTTTGGACTTCCTGAATCAGGTAGCCTTCAACGGCTTCCACACCGCGGACGCGGAGAACATCTTGCGGATGCAGAACACCCTGCGTCAGCATATCGCCCTTCTGGACAGTCTGACCGTCTTCGACCAAAATGCCGGCGCTGATGGGCAGCGCATATTCGCGCACTTCTCCATCGTCGTTGCGGATGGTGACGTTTTTGACAGACGCCTTTTTGGAGAGTTCAACGCTTGCAGTACCGGAGATTTCAGCCAAGACAGCTGCGCGTTTCGGCTTTCTGGCTTCGAACATTTCTTCAACGCGCGGGAGACCCTGTGTAATATCGGCTGCGTCTTTACTGGCGACGCCGCCGCTGTGGAAGGTACGCATGGTCAGCTGTGTACCCGGTTCACCGATGGACTGTGCTGCGATGATACCAACCGCTTCACCAAGATTCATCGGCGTGCCGGTTGCAAGGTTCGAGCCGTAGCACTTGGCGCAGACGCCGTGCTTGCAGGCGCATGCCAGGACGGAACGAATCTTGATGCGCTCGATGCCGCGGCTCTTGATCAGAGCGGCGTCTGCATCGGTCATCAGTTTGTCTTTGGAGATCAGGACTTCGCCGGTGGCTTCGTCGACCAAGTCGGCGGCAAGATAACGGCCAATCAGGCGGTCTTCAAATTTTTCAATGACCTGTCCCTTATCTGTGATTTCGTAGACTTCAACACCATCCGTTGTGCCGCAGTCTTCTTCGCGGATGATAACATCCTGCGAAACGTCGACCAGACGACGCGTCAGGTAACCGGAGTCGGCTGTACGCAGAGCGGTGTCGGCCAGACCCTTACGGGCGCCGCGGGAAGCGGTGAAGTATTCCAGAACCGTCAGGCCTTCACGGTAGTTGGCCTTGATTGGGATTTCGATGATCTTACCGGCGGTGTTACGAACCAGACCGCGCATACCAGCCAGCTGACGAATCTGTGCACGCGAACCACGGGCACCGGAATCTGCCATGATGCTGATCGGGTTATCCGCTTTCAGGCCGCGGAACAGCGCAGCACTGATGTCTTCTGTCGTCTGTTCCCACTCTGCCAGCGTCAGGCGGATTCTTTCTTCTGCGGAAATATAACCGCGGCGATACTGCTGGTCGATCCGCATGATCTTCTTTTCGGTATCGGCGATCATAATCTTCTTTTCCGGCGGAATGATCATATCCGCAACAGAGATCGTGATGGCGCCGAGCGTGGAATAATGGTAGCCCATCTGCTTGATTGCGTCAAGGACTTCCGCGCTGACAGCCAGGCCGTGCTTTTTAATGCATTTTGCGATGAGTTTTGAAAGCTGGCTCTTACCGACGGCCATGGAGATTTCAAAGTCGAGCGCGTTTTCTTCGACGGAGCGGTCGACATAGCCAAGGTCCTGCGGGATGCGTTCATTGAAGACCATACGGCCGTAAGTTGTTTTGACCATCCGTTCGATGCGGCGGCCTTCAAATTCGCCTTCGCGGCGGACATAGACCGGCTCATGCAGTGTGATATCCTTTGACTCATAGGCGAGACGGACTTCGTCTTCATCGACAAAGCGTTTGATCTTTTCGTCGTCGGCGATGTCTTCGGATTCACGGGTCATGGTCAGCCAGTAGCAGCCGAGGATCATGTCCTGCGTCGGGACGGTAACCGGGTTACCATCCTGCGGGCGGAGGAGGTTGTTCGCCGACAAAATCAGGAAGCGGGCTTCCGCCTGCGCTTCCGCAGACAGCGGAACGTGAACAGCCATCTGGTCGCCGTCGAAGTCGGCGTTGAATGCGGTGCAGACCAGCGGGTGGAGCTTAATGGCCCGGCCTTCAACAAGTACCGGCTCAAATGCCTGAATACCAAGGCGGTGCAGCGTCGGGGCGCGGTTCAGCATGACCGGATGTTCTTTGATGATCTCTTCGAGCGAATCCCAAACCTCTGTGCGCGCACGATCGACCATCTTCTTAGCGCTCTTGATGTTGTTTGCGATGCCGCGTTCAACAAGCGATTTCATGACGAACGGCTTGAAGAGTTCGATTGCCATTTCCTTCGGCAGACCGCACTGATAAATCTTCAGTTCCGGGCCGACAACGATAACGGAACGGCCGGAATAGTCGACACGCTTGCCGAGTAGGTTCTGACGGAAACGACCCTGTTTCCCGGAGAGCATATCGGAAAGGCTCTTCAGTGCGCGGTTGTTCGGGCCGGTAACCGGGCGGCCGCGGCGGCCGTTGTTAATCAGGGCGTCAACCGCTTCCTGGAGCATGCGCTTTTCGTTCTTGACGATGATGTCCGGTGCGTCCAGTTCCAGCAGGCGCTGCAGGCGGTTGTTGCGGTTGATGACGCGGCGGTAGAGGTCGTTCAGGTCGGAGGTGGCAAACCGGCCGCCGTCCAGCTGGACCATCGGGCGGATCTCCGGCGGAATGACCGGAATCACGTTCAGAATCATCCACTCCGGGCGGTTGCCGGAGAGGCGGAACGCATCGACGACTTCGAGCCGCTTGATGATGCGCATTTTCTTCTGGCCGGAAGCGTCTTTCAGCTCATCGCGGAGCTGTGCAGACAGCTGGTCCAGATCGATTTCAGCCAGCAGCTTCTGAATCGCTTCAGCGCCCATTTCTGCCTTGAAATCGTTTTCGTATTTTTCGTAGTAATCGCGGTACTCTTTTTCGGTCAGGGTTTGCTTTTTGGCGAGGGGTGTATCGCCCGGTTCCGTGACGATATAGAGCGAGAAGTACAGGATGCGTTCCAGCACCTTCGGCGGGATATCCAGAATCAGGCTCATCCGCGACGGAATGCCGCGGAAATACCAGATGTGCGAGACCGGCGCAGCCAGCTCGATGTGACCCATCCGTTCTCGGCGAACGGATTTCTTTGTCACTTCGACGCCGCAGCGTTCGCAGACCTTTCCTTTGAAACGTACTTTTTTATATTTACCGCAATGGCATTCCCAGTCTTTGGTTGGTCCGAAAATCCGTTCGCAGAACAAACCGTCTACTTCCGGCTTCAGTGAACGATAGTTGATCGTTTCCGGCTTTTTGACTTCGCCGTAAGACCATTGCCGGATTTTATCCGGGGACGCCAGTCCGATCTGAATCGCATTGAACGCCAACTTACTCATAAGCAGCCTCCATCTCAAATTATTTCGCACAGCTGCAGCGTTTCATCCGCAGTTGAATTCATTCTTCCGTTTGCAGCCGGTTACAGGTCTTCGTCGCCGTCGCCGTAATCATCCGGTTCGTCGCTCTCTTCAAACAGATCGTCGCCGGATACCTGATTGCCTTCTTCGTCTTCAAAGCCGTAGCCGTTGTTTGCAAAGTCGCTGTCGGAGTTGACGTATTCGCTCTCCAGACCGCCTTCTTCCACATCGTCATCGTCGGCATGGAGATCGATTTCCTGTCCGTCTTTGTCCAGGACGCGGATATCCAGGCAGAGCGCCTGAAGCTCTTTCACCAAGACACGGAACGCTTCCGGCACGCCCGGCGTCGGAATGTTCTGCCCTTTGACGATGGCTTCGTATGTTTTGACACGACCGACGATATCGTCACTCTTGACTGTCAGGATTTCCTGCAGGGTATAGGCGGCGCCGTATGCTTCCAGCGCCCAGACTTCCATTTCGCCGAAGCGCTGGCCGCCGAACTGCGCCTTACCGCCGAGCGGCTGCTGCGTGACAAGCGAGTACGGACCCGTGGAACGCGCGTGGATCTTATCGTCAACCAGGTGGATCAGCTTGAGGAAGTACATATAGCCAACCGTGACTGCGTTATCAAACGGCATACCGGTCCGGCCGTCGTAGAGGATGCTCTTGCCGTCCGGGTTCAGGCCGGCCTGGCGCAGGGTCTCTTCAATTTCGTATTCTTTTGCACCGTCAAAGACCGGCGTTGCAACGTGCCAGCCCAGTGCGGCGGCCGCGTAGCCCAAGTGAACCTCGAGCACCTGACCGATATTCATTCGGCTCGGAACACCCAGCGGGTTCAGAACGATGTCAAGCGGTGTACCGTCCGGCAGGAACGGCATGTCCTCCTGCGGCAGGATGCGGGAAACGACGCCCTTGTTGCCGTGGCGGCCGGCCATCTTATCGCCGACGGAAATCTTACGTTTCTGCGCGATATAGACGCGGACGATGATGTTGACGCCCGGAGACAGCTCTTCGCAGTTTTCACGCGTGAAGGTTTTGACGTCAACAACGATACCGCTTTCGCCGTGCGGAACACGCAGGGACGTATCGCGGACTTCGCGCGCTTTTTCACCGAAGATGGCGCGAAGCAGCCGCTCTTCCGCCGTCAGCTCGGTTTCGCCTTTCGGCGTGACCTTACCGACCAGGATGTCACCGGAGCGAACCTCTGCGCCGATGCGGATGATGCCGTCTTCGTCGAGGTCGCGCAGACCGTCGTCGCTGACGTTCGGGATGCCGCGGGTGATTTCCTCCGGCCCCAGTTTGGTGTCGCGGGCATCGACTTCGTATTCTTCGATATGGATGGAGGTGAAGACGTCTTCACGGACGAGTTTTTCGTTGATCAGAACGGCGTCTTCGTAGTTGTAGCCTTCCCAGCTCATAAAGCCGATCAGGACGTTGCGGCCCAGGGAAATTTCGCCGTTGGAGGTGGACGGACCGTCCGCCAGAACGGTTCCCTTCTTGACGCGTTCACCGACGCAGACAATCGGGCGCTGATTCAGGCAGGTGCCCTGGTTGGAGCGGATGAACTTCGTGAGTCTGTAAGTTTTGGTTTCGCCGTTGTCATAGGCGATGACGATTTCATCCGCCGTGACGCGCGTTGCAACGCCGTCGCCCTCTGCAAGGACGCAGATGCCGGAGTCGCAGGCTGCGCGGTATTCCATACCGGTGCCAACGTACGGCTGTTCCGGAACCAGAAGCGGAACGGCCTGACGCTGCATGTTGGAGCCCATCAGGGCGCGGTTTGCGTCATCGTTTTCGAGGAACGGAATCATACTCGTTGCGACGGAAACCATTTCACGCGGGGAAACGTCGATCAAGGTGACGCGGTCACGGTCAACCGAGATGATTTCTTCGCGGTAGCGGCAGGTGACGCGTTCTGCCTTGATGCGGCCTTCTTCATCAAGCGGTTCGTTTTTCTGCGCAATGATGTTGCCGTCTTCTTTATCGGCGGTGAGGTAGACAATTTCGTCGGTCACGCGGTGCGTCACCGGGTCGATCACCTGATACGGCGCTTCGATAAAGCCGTATTCGTTGATGCGGGCGTAGCTTGCCAAGCTGGAAATCAGACCGATGTTCGGGCCTTCAGGCGTTTCAATCGGGCACATACGGCCGTAATGGCTGTAATGGACGTCGCGGACTTCAAAGTTCGCGCGTTCACGCGACAGACCGCCGGGACCCAAAGCGGACAGACGGCGTTTATGCGTCAGCTCTGCCAGCGGGTTTGTCTGATCCATGAACTGGGACAGCGGCGATGAACCGAAGAATTCGCGGATCGCTGCCGTCACCGGGCGGATGTTGATCAGGGACTGCGGTGTGACGGTATCGGTATCCTGGACGGTCATGCGTTCTTTGATGACGCGTTCCATCCGGGCAAAGCCGATGCGAAAATGGTTTTGCAGCAGTTCGCCGACGCAGCGGAGGCGGCGGTTGCCGAGGTGGTCAATATCGTCTTTCGTGCCAATGCCGAAAGCAAGGCAGTTCAGGTAGTTGATGGAAGCCAGGATATCTTCTTTGATGATGTTGCGCGGAATCAGTTCATCCCGGCGGGCTGCGATTTCCTTCTTGACATCTTCTTCATCGGTGTAGGTATCCAGGATCTCACGCAGGACGGAGAAACGGACCTTTTCCCAGATCAGATCCGGGTCCACTTCGAAGCTGACGAAGTCGGAGAGTTTGACCATGCCGTTGTCGAAGCAGACAATCGTTTTGCCGTCCACGTCCAGCAGGACGCGGGAAACGCCGCGGGCGGCAATGAGCGCGGCCTTTTCAGCCGTCAGGGTTTCGCCGGCATCCGCCAGAATCTCACCCGTCATCGGGCAGACAGCCGGTTCCGCCAGCGTCTTCCCTGTGATGCGCGGCGCAAGGTCCATCTTCTGGTTGTACTTGAAGCGGCCGACTTTGGACAGGTCATACCGGCGGTCAAAGAAGAGCGAGTACAGCAGCGAACGGGAAGCGTCAACCGTAGGCGGTTCGCCCGGACGCAGGCGGCGATAGATTTCGAGGAAGGCGTCATCAGCCGTTTTGGCCGGGTCTTTTTCGATCGTGGTTTTGATGCGGACGTCGTCACCGAACATATCGAGCATTTCCTGATCGGTTTCCAGACCGATGGCACGGATCAGCGACGTCACCGGCAGCTTTCTGTTTTTATCAATGCGGACATAGAAAACGTCAGATGCGTCGGTTTCATATTCCAGCCAGGTGCCGCGGTTCGGAATAACCGTGCCGCTGTACAGTTCGTTGTCGGCCTTATCAGGCTTGACATCGAAGTACATGCCCGGCGAACGGACGATCTGAGAAATAATGACACGTTCTGCGCCGTTGATCATGAACGTACCCGTGTCCGTCATCATCGGGAGGTCGCCCATAAAGAGCTCCTGCTCTTTGATTTCGCCCGTTTCCTTGTTCAACAGGCGGACGCGGACTTTCATCGGGATCGCATATGTCGCATCGCGTTCTTTGCACATCGCAACCGTATATTTCGGTTTGTATTCCAGAACGTAGTCGACAAATTTCAGCTCAAGCTTGCCCGAGTAATCCGTGATCGGAGCCATGTCGTCGAAAACCTCGCGAAGCCCCTCGTTGCAGAACCACTTGAAAGAGTCCTTCTGGACCTGAATCAGGTTCGGCATCTCGGTGAGCTCGTCGATCTTGTTGTAGCTCTTTCGCAGGGTCCTCCCGTAAAGAACATCCTTTACATTGACCATAATTACACTCTCCGTTTGCAAAGTATAGTAGTGCTGTCCTGCTGAGACACGTTTGGAACACCCGGCAGGGATGGCGAAACTTTCCCCACAACACTTGACATTCTGACAGCCGTTATGGTATTATAACAATGGGACGGTAGCAGACATATCCCCACATTATAATCTGATATATCATTGTACCACAATCCGTTTCTATTGTCAAGGTTTTTCGGAGAATAATTTTGTTCAGAGCTGCCCGCCTCCGCCTCCGCGCAAAAAACTTTTGCGTTTCTGACAAAACCACTTGACAAAGGTCGCGAATTGTGGTTTAATATGCATTGTCAGCTGTTCAAGGCGTTACAAATCCGCCGAAGCGAGGTTTCTCCCGCAGATGAACGATATGCATCCGCTTCCATCCCAAGGCAAGGCTTCCCCCGGACAGGCTCCCCTCCGCCCATCCGAGCAGGCTTCTGCCGTCTGTGACGAAACGCTGGCCGGGCTCGCACAGTCCGGCGACACCTTCGCAGAGGAAGAACTGGTCAACCGCTATACGCCAACCGTTTACGCTTTTACCCGCAATTGCTACCGTGACGGCTGGGAGCGCGTTGATTTCGTTCAGGAAGGGATGTTTGGTCTCATCCGGGCGATCCGTACGTATTCTGCTGACAAGCATGTGCCCTTTTCCGCGTTTGCTGCTCTCTGCATCCGCTCCGAGCTGCATTCGGCGCTCCGCAAAGCGTTGAGCGCCAAGCACGTTCCTCTGACCGGGTACGTTTCCCTCTCCCCCTCCGAGAACAGCCTCGGTTTCAGCGAGCTCCTTAGTGAAGACATGGAGCAGACGTTTGACAGGATTCTGTCCGAAGACGAAATGAAGCGTCTGCTGGATTCACTGAACCAAACTCTGTCTCCGTTTGAAAAAAAGGTCCTTTCCGCATATCTAAAAGGTTTTGGAATTGGGGAAATCGCCTGCGCCTTATGCAGACAAAACAAATCGGTGGAAAACGCGTTGACGCGAATCCGCCGGAAAGCATCCGCCGTTTACCGCACATCCCCTTCGGCGTAAACAGGTTTTCGCCTGTTCGCATATATAAAATGCCCTTTATCGCATTCTGCAAGCCCTCGCATGGCATGACCAGGAGCGCAGCGAATCCAATCCGGGGCAAAAAAAGAGAGGTAGAACCCAATGTTCCAAGACAAGACCCTGAAGTGCAAAGAATGTGGCGCCGATTTCGTGTTCACCGCCGGTGAGCAGGAATTCTATGCCGAACGCGGCTTCCAGAACGAGCCCCAGAGATGCAAATCCTGCCGCGATGCACGCAAAGCTGCTTCCCGTGGTCCGCGTGAATTCTTCACGGCCGTTTGCGCCAACTGCGGCGGCGAAGCCAAAGTTCCGTTCGAGCCGAAGACCGACCGTCCGGTTTACTGCAGCGACTGCTTCGCAAAGATGAAGGAAAATCAGTAATCTGCTGATTCTGCCAACCACAAACAAAAGCCTCCGGTTCTTTCGATAGCCGGAGGCTTTTTCATTGCCCGCTCGCAGGTTTGTTTGAGGCACTGCGGGCCGCAGCTGATTGCAGGCAGTTTTTTTCTGCTTATTGTTCAAAATGCATCCGAACCGGCAGGCCGGTTTCAGCAGACTGGTTGCAGGCCATTACAAATTCCAGCGTTTTGACCGCATCCGCATACGGAGAGCGGATCTTGGAGCCATCTCCGGTGAGAACCGCGTCAATAAATGTCCGGTCGCAGAGAACGCCGGCATCCCCTTCTTCTGCATAGCGGAAGAATCCATCCTGCTGCGCCGGCCGCACCGCGCCGTCGTTCTGAATGACAAAGCCGTTTTCTGCGCGGTCTTCGGACTGTTTGACCGGTTCATAAACGTCGAATTTGCTCAGAATGCTCAGTTCGCCTCGGGCGTCTGCCGCGCTGAAGATGATTTTGCTGTCATAGGCCGCACCATCTTTGACATAGCAGCCGGTTGAAACAGTCGCAAGCGTGCCGTTTTCAAACCGCACAGCGGTGACGCTCAGGTCGTCTGTATCGTACCCTTCCACATCGCGGATAAAGCCGCGCGTGGTGTAGGTAAACACGCTTTCCGGTTCGCCGAAGCAGTAGCGGATGATATCGAATTGGTGAATCGTCTGTTCGACGATCTGCCCGCCGGACAGGTCTTTGCGCCGCCACCACGGCATCCCCGGTATGCCGCCCATGCGGGTGCAGTTGATGTAAAGAATCTGATGATCTTTGATAAATGCGTTGGTCGGTGCAACCAGCTTTGAATAACGGCACTGGAACCCGCTCGCGGTAATCAGGCCCGCCGCCGCGATTTCATCGCGCAGCTCTTTTGCCAGTTTCAGATCCAGCGTCACCGGTTTTTCCACAAAGAACGGAATCCGCCTGCGGATCGTCTCACGCTCGATCTCCCCGTGGCAGTACGGCGGAATGCAGAGAAAAACCATGTCCGGCTGAATTTCATCATACATGGCGCGGTAATCGGTAAAGACGCGGCCGCTGCCCGCCTTCTCCGCAAATGCCTGTGCACGTTCCGGGATCAGGTCACAGAACCCGGCCAGCTCAATGTCTTTGAATTGCAGGAAGTGCGACAGATGATATTCACCAATGCCGCCGCAGCCGATCATTGCGAGTTTTTTCATGAAAATCTCTCCTTATCAAATAAATTGTCAGGGTTGTCTGACAAATGGTTTCACAGCGCCAAAAGGATGTCCATTGCGCGGGAAGTGATTGCATAGAGGAATTCCGGCGCGTTCGGAATCGCGTCCAGCTCCGCCGTCAGATAGCCGTCATAGCCGATGCGGCGAAGCATTTGCATAAGCGCAGGCCACGGAATGCAGCCCTCCAGCAGGTTTGCAAATTCGCCGCTGTGAACACGCCCGCGTTTGAAATCCTTGAGGTGCATCCGCTTGATCCGATGGCCGAGGATTTCCGCCCAGTGTGACGGATCGGAGTACGCCGCAACGTTGCCTGCATCGAAGTAGGCGCCGACAGCCGGACTGTTGACGGCGTCAATCATGCGGACCATATCGAACGGCGACAGAAAGAAACCGTTCCAGACGTTTTCCAATCCAACGGATATCCCCATCTTTTCCAGCTGCGGGGCCAGCTCTGTCAAAGCAGCCGTCACATTTTCATGCGCCTGAAGCAGCGAAACCGCGCCGCCATGTCCGCCCGGTGCAGCCAGAATGCAGTCGGTCCCGAGGTTGGCCGCCAATTCCGCTTGGCGCAGAATCAGATCCATGCCCCGCGCACGCACGGCCGGATCATCCGACCCCAAGGGATCGCGCCCGCCTAGGCTGGTGGAAACGCCGGCTATGGCCAGTCCGTTTTCGGCAGCCATCCGGCGGATTTCTGCCGCTTCCGCCGCCGTTGTATTTTCTGTCAGCGCATGCAGCGAACCGTTGTCGCCGTCCAAATTCAGCTCAACGCCTTCAAATCCGGCCGCCGCCAGTTGACGGAACATTTCTGCAAACGGAACGCCGCCCGGCACGCTCCACGCATTGATGGACTTTTTCATGCATTTCACCTCTTTGATTGCCGTGCGGGCAGCCCGCACCGCATTGCTTTTCTCCTGTAAATAGTTTATACTATTCTATCGTGTTCTTCAATAGAAAAATCTGCCCGTTCCATGGACAAATCAACTGCTTCGCCTTTTTTGAATCGGCGAAGCGCCGAGGAGGTTTCAGCCGATGGAAAATCAGTCGTATGCTTATTATCGCCCAAGCAATGTTTCCGCCTGCAACGAGGCGCTGGATACCGCGCCGGTCATCGTCAATTGCGTCGGGCTCTACAGCACGCCTGTCCCCTTTACGACAGACAGTCCGACCGGACGTCATGACTGTTATCTTTTGTATCTGGAAACCGGCGCCATGGAGGCACGCGTCTGCGGCAAAACCGTCGCCGTTTCGCCGGGCGATCTGCTGCTCTATCTCCCCGAAACGCCGTATTACTATACCAAGACCAATGAACTGCCTTTTTCCTACTACTGGGTACACTGCACCGGCAGCAATCTGGCCAGCCTGCTGGCCAGCTGCGGATTTTCCGACAGCGGTTTGTATCACATCCATGCAGGCGGAAACATCCCTACGCTGTATCAAATGATCTTTCGCGATTTTTTCCTCGATCGGCCGCTCTGGAACATATCGGCCGGTGCGCATTTGACCGAGCTGATTGTTGCGCTCGGACGCGGGATTCACACCCAGCAGACCAGAAGCAACGGTGTTGTCTGGCTGGATCCTGCTTTGCAGTATATCCATGAGCA
>CAJLFQ010000066.1 GCA_905205975.1 uncultured Eubacteriales bacterium
GTGGGATCCGTGCAGGCGGGCTGCGATCCATGGATATTTGGTTCATGAAGAAGCGCTTTTTGGAGCAGCAGATCGAACGCTGCCTGTCTCACGGCATGCATGATTTCATCATCGACGTTGTGATCCGAAACCTTGACCGTTTGAAAATTCATGCATACCGTTATGACGGCCACGTTGGGCTGTTTGATTCGGCAGCCGGCTTTTACCGTGAAAATATGCGGTTTCTGGAACCAGCCGTCTGTGCAGAGCTGTTCCCGCCGGACAACCCGGTTTATACCAAAATCAAAGACCAGATCCCGACCTTTTACGGGGAACACGCCGCCGTCAGCAACGCGATTGTCGGCGATGGGTGCGTCGTCAAGGGGACGGTTGAAAACTGTGTGATTTTCCGCGGCGTCACCATCGAAGAAGGCGCGCATGTACGCGATTCCATTGTGATGCAGAATTCGCACATCGAATCCGGCGCCGAGCTGGAATGTGCCATTCTCGACAAAAACGTAACCATCCGCCCCGGCAAACGGCTGGTCGGGCAGCCAGACTACCCGGTTGTTGTCGGAAAGAATACGGTAATCTGACCAGCTGCAAACGTTTTTTGACCTTTCAAAACGCAATCTCATGAACTTGGTGGTGACTTCTCCTCGTGAACATTCTTTTTGCTTCTTCCGAAGCCTCGCCCTTTGCCAAAGTCGGCGGTTTGGGGGACGTCGTCGGTTCCCTGCCCGCGGCGCTTCACGCGCTCGGGCATGATGCACGGCTCATCATGCCAAAATACCGCGTGATCCCGGATGTATTTGTGCGCGACTTTGAATTTCTGACGAACTTCACGGTTTTAATCGGTTCCGCCTACAAATATGTCGGGCTGTTTCGCTATGTCTTCCGCGGTGTGACAGTCTATTTCATCGACAACGAAGAATACTTCGGCGGAAGCGTCTATGGCTACGACGGCAACGGCGAAGCCGAACGAACGGTTTTCTTCTGCCGCGCAGTGATGGAAGCGCTCGCACATCTGGACTTTACGCCGGATCTGCTTCATGTCAACGATTGGCAGACCGCTTTGATCCCGGTTTTGCTGAAGCGGCAGTACCCTTCTCTGCCGCTGAAAACATTGCTGACCATTCACAACCTGCGTTATCAGGGCGTTTTCGGCATTTCGGACCTGCGTGCCATGACCGGCCTGCCGGACGACGCATTTTCCATCGACGGATTGGAATTTTACGGCGGTGCCAACATCTTAAAAGGCGGTATTCTCTACGCGGACAAAGTCAACACCGTCAGTCCGACCTATGCGGCTGAAACGCTGACGCCGGCATACGGCGAACAGCTGGACGGCGTGCTGCGCTGCCGCGGCGGCGACTATTCCGGGATCCTAAACGGCATCGACTACGGCGTTTTCAACCCGCGGACGGATCCCAAAATCGCCGCGCCGTATGGCCCCAGGAGCCTTGCCGGCAAGCAGACCTGCAAAAAAGCGCTGGCTGATGAGCTGTCACTCGACGCTGACCACATGTTTGTGTCGGTCATTTCGCGGCTGGTTGACCAAAAAGGGTTGGATATCCTTTCAGAATGCGCCGAGCCGCTTTTGAAAGAGGGACAGTTGTCGCTCATTGTACTTGGCACTGGTGAAGCCCGGTATGAGTCGCTCTTTGCCTCCCTGGCAGAACGTTATCCAAATGCCCGCGCCATCCTCCGCTATGACGGCGACTTGGCACAGCGCATTTATGCCGGTTCCGACCTGCTGCTCGTCCCCAGCCGTTTTGAGCCCTGCGGATTGACGCAGCTGATCGCCATGAAGTATGGGACGCTTCCGCTGGTGCGTGAAACCGGCGGGCTTTACGATACGGTGCGCCCGTTTAATGAAGCGGACGGCAGCGGCTACGGATTCACGTTTGCCCCATATGCTGCGCATGATCTGGCATATACCATCCGGCGCGCCCTGACGTTCTATCAAAACGACCAGCGGCTCTGGCAGAAGCTGATGCGCCGCGCCATGATGCAGGATTACTCATGGAAGCACTCCGCATCGCTCTATGCAGCGCTGTATGAGCAGATGCTGCAAGCCTGAACACAAATCAAATTGATCATTCGATTCGAAACTCGAGGAATAAACATGGATATCATTGGTGAAAAAAATCACGTCAAACGCAGTGTTTCCGAAAAGCTGAAGCGTCAGTTCGGCAAGAGCATTGAAACCGCTTCGACATTGCAGCTCTATAAAGCCGTCGCCATGACCGCACGCGATGAAATCATGGAGCATTGGCTCACATCGGTCAACCGCGTCACGGAAGAGAAGAAAAAAGTGGTCTACTATCTATCAATGGAGTTTTTGACCGGCAAGTTTCTCGGCGCCAATCTGACGGCGCTCGGCAAATACGAAATTTACCGCGACGCGCTCGCAGAGCTTGGCATTCATCTTTCCGACCTGGAAGACGCCGAACGGGAACCCGGGCTCGGAAACGGCGGTCTTGGGCGTTTGGCTGCCTGCTTTCTGGATTCACTGGCGACGCTGTCGCTTCCGGCTGTCGGCTGCGGCATCCGCTATGAGCTTGGCCTCTTCCGACAGAAAATCGTAGAAGGCGAACAGGTCGAGCTTCCGGATCGCTGGCTGTTTGACGGCAACGAATGGGAAGTTGCGCGTCCGGAAGAGTCTGTTGAAATCTGTTTCAACGGAACCGTCCGGGAATACACCGATGAAACCGGCCGACTCTGTTTCGCGCTGGATAATCCAAACCGCGTCATTGCCGTGCCGTATGACATCCCTGTCTGCGGCTATCAGAACAACTACTGCAACACGCTCCGCATCTGGAGTGCACACTCCCCTGAAATCATTGACATGCGCTCCTTCTCCGAGGGCGATTATGTCAAAGCCAGCGCAGAACGTGAACTGGCGGAAACCATTTCCCGCATTTTGTATCCGAATGACAGCCATAACGCCGGAAAAAGCCTGCGGCTGCGCCAGCAGTACTTTTTCACCTCCGCAACCCTGCAATATCTGCTGAAGCGCCACAAAGCGCAGGGTCTTCCGCTCAGCGTTCTGCCGGATTATGTTGCCATTCAGATCAACGATACGCATCCGTCGATTGCAATCGCAGAACTGATGCGTCTGCTGGTCGATCAGGAACGCCTGTCTTGGGAGGAAGCCGACCGCATCTGCCGGGCTGTCTTCTCCTATACCAACCACACCATCATGAGCGAGGCGTTGGAAACATGGCCCTGCTATTTGATGCAGAACCTGCTCCCGCGGATTTACATGATTCTCTGCGAGATTGACCGCCGCGCCCGGCTTGATACGGAAGCCCGCGCCGGGCATGATGCAGCCGAACACACGGCCATCATCGGCTATGGTTCCGTCCGCATGGCAAACCTCTGTATGAACGTCTGCCACAAGGTTAACGGTGTTTCCGAGCTGCATACCGACATCCTCAAAAACAACCTGTTTGCCGATTTCAACCGCATGAATCCGGATCAGATCATCGCCGTGACCAACGGCGTAACACCAAGACGCTGGCTGCTGCAAGCGAACCCGGCGCTGAGCGCTTTGATCCGCGAGACGCTGGGCGGCGACGCGTTTGCGCGTGATCTGAGCCAACTGTCCACGCTGGAAAAATATGCCGCTGACCCGGTCTTCTGCGACAAGCTGGCCGCCGTCAAGCGTGAAAACAAACTGCGCCTCATTCAGGCGGTCAAGCGCACGCAGGGCATCCAGTTGGATCCGGATTCCATCTTCGATGTTCAGGTCAAACGTCTGCACGAATACAAGCGTCAGCTGCTGAACGTCCTGCATATTCTCTACCTGTATTTTGACATCGTTGAAAACGGCGTTCTGCCGACCGTCCCCCGGACGTTCTTCTTTGGGGCAAAAGCGTCTCCCGGCTATACGCGTGCCAAGCAGATCATCTCGCTCATCAACGCCGTCGCCGACCTCGTCAACAACGATCCGGCTGTTCACAACATCCTGAAAGTTGTTTTCGTCGAGAATTACAATGTCACGAAAGCTTCTCTCATCATTCCGGCCGCTGATGTCAGCGAACAGATTTCGCTCGCCGGGAAGGAAGCCTCCGGAACCGGCAACATGAAATTCATGATCAACGGTGCGTTGACCATCGGTACGCTGGACGGCGCGAATGTGGAAATGCACACGCTGCTCGGCGACGACGATATGTTCCTGTTCGGCCTGCATGCCGACCAAGTTGAAAACGCCTTCCGTTACGGCCGGACGGCGCCGGAAAAACTGTGTGCCGAAAACAGCTTGCTCGGCCGTGTGGTCAATGCACTGGCCGACGGTACGCTCCCGGCCAACATCGCTTCTCTGAAAGATTATCTGCTGAACGGCGACGGCGGTACAGCAGACCCCTATCTGTGCCTGACGGACTTTTCCGATTATGCCGCAGCACAGGAGCGCGTTCTGGCACACTATACCGACCGTTCGGCATGGATGGCGTCATCTGTCAGAAACATTGCCCGCTCCGGATTCTTCTCATCGGATCGCGCCATTGCGGAATACAATGAAAAGGTCTGGCATTTGACCGTATGATTTCGCCCATTCGTTCAGCTGGACTGCAAAGACCCGAACACGCGCAGGCATACCACAACATTTTTTCCGGCGTTTACCGTATGCCGTTCGGCGCCGTTCCAACAGGCAGCTTTGTGACCCTGCGCGTGTACGCCGCCGAATCGCAAAAGCTTTCTGCCGTCTATTTGCGCGTGTGGGCGGATAACGCAGAGACATTTTATCCCATGCGGTCATGCGGTGCGCTTTGGGAAACCGTTTATCCGGTGCCGGATACGCCGCAAGTCGTCTGGTATCGGTTCGACCTGCACCTGACAAGCGGAGACATTGCCTACTGTCAGCCGGATGCCAACGCCTATGACGGCATCTGGCACTCCGCTTGCAACGCATATGCCAGTTTTCAGCTCACGGTGTATGACGCGGCATTTTCTGTCCCGGACTGGACGTCGGATGGCATCCTGTATCAGATTTTCCCGGATCGATTTTTCCGCAGTGCTGCCGAAACGTGCGACACAACCGGCAAACGAATGCACGCTTCGTGGACGGATCCGGTGGACTATCTGCCCGACCCCGCCAAAGGGTATTATCCGGCAGACGACTTCTTCGGCGGAAATCTCCGCGGGATTGAAGAGAAGCTGCCGTATCTGAAGCGGCTCGGCGTAACCGCTTTGTATTTGAACCCGATTTTCAAAGCGTATTCCAACCACCGCTACGACACCGGCGATTACAGCCGGATTGACCCCCTGCTTGGCTCGAACGATGATTTTCAGCGGCTATGCTGCGCGGCTCGGGCGGTTGGCATCCGGATCATCTGCGACGGTGTCTTTTCCCACACCGGGGCCGACAGTCTGTATTTCAACCGCAGCGGCACCTATCCGCCCAACGGCGCCTGCGATTCTCCGGATTCCCCCTACTTCAAATGGTATCGGTTTCGGAAATATCCGACCGATTATGAGTGCTGGTGGGATATCTGGTCTCTTCCGGATGTCGATGAAACGGAACCGTCTTACCTGGCATTTATCACCGGACCGGACGGGATTGCGCGCCGTTGGCTGGCGGCCGGTGCTTCCGGCTGGCGGCTGGACGTCGCCGATGAACTGCCCGACCGTTTTCTCGAATGCTTCCGGCAGGCCGTGAAATCTGCCGACCGCGACGCATGGATTGTCGGCGAGGTCTGGGAAGATGCCTCCAACAAGGTGAGCTACGGCGCCCAGCGCCGGTTTTTGCTGGGGCGTCAGCTCGACTCCGTGATGAACTATCCGCTTCGCACGCTGATTTTGGATCTGCTTGCACAGCGGATTGACGCAGCTGCTTTCTGCCTCCGGCTGGCGCAGTTGGCGTCGAACTATCCAACCGCCGCTTTCTATGCGTGCATGAACTTTCTCTCCACGCATGACGTCTGCCGGATCACGACCATGCTTGGCGCATCGCATGATTTGTCCGCTTTGACGCGCGCTGAGCAGGCACAGTTCTGCTTGACAGCCGCTGAACGGCAGCATGCGCTGCGTCTGCATCGTTTGGCAATTCTGCTCCTCTTTTCACTGCCGGGTATGCCCTGCATCTATTACGGCGATGAAATCGGCATGGAGGGCTGTGCGGATCCATTCAACCGCGCTCCGTTTGCATGGCAGAAAACAGATGGTTCAGATGAGCAGTCGCTGCTTGCATTTTACTCGGCCGCCTCCGCTCTGCGTTCCGCTTCTCCGGCCCTGCGCCGCGGAGAATTGCAGGCTGAGGCCGTTCACGGCCTCTTGCTGATCCGCCGCCGGTTTGCGGCGGAAACCATGCTCACTGTCATCAATGCGACCAGCGAGACGCTGGCGCTGCCTGCTTTTGCAGGCAAGCCGCTCCTGTCAACAGCTTCGCTCGCGGACGCTTCCCTGCCGCCGTTTTCCGGCGTTATTTGCAGTATTTCATAGAACCTGGCGTATCAGTCTGATTTTTTCAGGCTGATACGCCTTTTCTTTTGCAGTTTTCTTGAGACTTGTCCGTTTTATGATCTATTTTTTCATCTATAGCAGGCCAATTTGTGCGTGAATTTACAAAGCATTCATGCAAATTCGCCTCCGCTATGGTATGCTAATGGATAAGAGATCGTCTAACGAAGAAGGAGGCTGCCTATGTCAGAACACCATCATTTTGCAGAAATCACGCCGGAGCTCACCGCTTTGGCCAATCAGGCTGTTTCGGCAGCTTCCATCAACCCGGAGCTGTATGGTGTCTATGACGTCAAGCGCGGCCTGCGCGACATCAACGGCAACGGCGTTTTGGCGGGCCTGACCCGCATTTCCGACATTCGCGCTTTCACCGTTGTAAACGGCGAAAAGGTTCCGACGGCAGGCGAACTGTATTACCGCGGGTACCGGATTGAGGATCTGGTACAGGGCTTTCTGAAGGACCGGCGGTTTGGCTTTGAAGAAACTGCCTATCTGCTCCTGTTTGGCTCACTGCCGGATGCGGAGGCGCTTGCACGGTTCCAATCCATTCTGGCCGGGTACCGCACGCTGCCGACCAGCTTTGTGCGCGACATTATCATGAAAGCGCCCAGCCGTGATATGATGAATACGCTTGCACGGAGCGTTTTGACGCTGTACTCCTACGACACAAACGCCGATGATATCACGCCGCCGAATGTGCTGCGGCAGTGTTTGCAGCTGATCGCTTTGTTCCCGCTCCTGTCTGTATACGGCTATCAGGCTTTCCGACACTATCATGACGGTCAGAGTCTGTTTATCCACGTTCCGCAGGCGGATCTTTCCACTGCGGAAAACATCCTGATGCTCCTGCGTGACGACTGCAAATACACAGCGCTGGAAGCAAAGGTTCTGGATTTGGCGCTCGTCCTGCACGCTGAACATGGCGGCGGCAACAACTCCACTTTTGCGACGCACGTTGTTTCTTCATCCGGTACGGACACCTATTCAGCCATCGCAGCTGCGTTGGGTTCCCTGAAGGGGCCTCGCCACGGCGGCGCAAACATCAAAGTCGTCCGGATGTTTGACGATATGAAACAGCACATCCGCGACGTCCGGGATGACGACGAGATTACCGCCTATCTGCTTGCGCTTTTGCGCAAAGAGGCGTTTGACCACGCCGGGCTCATCTATGGAATGGGGCACGCCGTTTATTCCCTGTCCGACCCGCGCGCCGATATCCTGCGCGGATTTGTCGAGCGGCTGTCTGAAGAGAAAGGGCTTCAGGACGATTATGCCCTGTATGCACGCGTGGGGCGTCTTGCGCCGCAGGTCATCGCAAAAGAGCGGCGGATTTATAAGGGCGTCAGCGCAAACATCGACTTTTACAGTGGGTTCGCATACAGCATGCTTGGGCTTCCACTGGAGCTCTATACGCCGATTTTTGCCATCGCGCGAATTGCCGGTTGGAGTGCGCACCGGCTGGAAGAGATGGCCAATGCAGGGAAAATCATCCGCCCATCCTACAAGAATATTGCGCCGGAATGCACCTATATCCCGCTCTCCGACCGCTGAACGGCTCTCGATTCCGCAAGTACAGAAAAATCCCCCTGAGCAAGCAATGTTCAGGGGGATTTTGGATGTGTTTATTTTTCTTCCTTTTTTTCGCGCTTCTCTGCTTCGCGTTTATCGCTTTCAAACACCGGATACCACGGGGTAAGTTCTCTCGTCGGACGGCCGATGTTTGACTCAATCAGAATTTCATCTTCGTGTTCGCCCAGATCCAGGATCGGACTGACTTTCATCCCGCTCTGCATGATGTTGTGGTGGATGATGCAGCCGCGGAGCTGGCGGATGACAAAGGTGCGGCTCGGGAAGATTTCGCCATCCAGATCCTGATCCACTCTGTTGCGGGCACGGAACGTGTTGTCAGCAACAATGCAGTTCACGCAGCGTTCCAGACGCACATGTGCGTCGTCATAGATGGACAACGGTTCTTTATGGTAACACCATGCAGCACTCCCGTTGAAAACATTGCCGGTGACGGTAATGGAGTCGGCAACGTCGTCGCCCTCACGGCCAATAACGGAAAGACCCGGACCGCCGTTTACGTCAAAACAGTTGCCCACAAAGCTGCAGTTTTTGGAACAGTGCAGCGTCACGCCCGGACCGCTGTTGCACTCGATGCGGTTTCCGGTCACCGTCATATGAGAGCTGCCGTGTGTGCTGCCAATGCCGCCGCGGCCGTTGCCGGCAAACCAGTTGTCGAGAATAAAGGCGTCAAAGCCGTTCATGAAGAAGCCGAATCCACTGTTGCGGTCAATCATACAGTGGCGCACCGTGATGCACCAGTAATACTCATAGTGGAGGCCGTCTCCGGTGAAGCCTTCGACTTTGCAGTCTTCGATGCGCGTGCAGTCTTCCTGGCCGCCGCCGCCATAGGTGGCATGGCGGGTCAAGATGCCGTGGACATCTTTGCCGATTCGGCCGCCAAAAATGGTCAGACCTTTGACTGTCGCGCCGAATGCTTCGGACATATCCAGCAGGCATTCATCTCCGGCGTCGCGCAGGACAAGAATGCTGCCGCCGTTGGCATCCCAGTGATATGTCCACGCATTGTCGCCTTTGATGGTGATTTTGGCCGGCACTTTCAGGCCGCCGCAGACAAATCGGCCCGGCGGGACAATGACAGTGCCGCAGGCTTCGCTGGCTGCATCCAGCGCCGCCTGAATGGCCTGCGTCGAATCGGTCACGCCGTCATCTACGGCGCCGAATGCAGTGATATCAAAAATACGGTTCATGTGTTTCATTCCTTTTCTCTTGTTCTCTTGAATCGTTCTCAAAAACCGGCCGTCATGGCGACAGTTTGCGTGTCGGACAGCCCATGTTTTCCGTTTTTCAGCGGTAACGCATACCGTGCGATCAGAAAGACGATTCATGTCGTTCGTTCTTCCCAAGCGATCATGCGCAGGTGCTTTCGTTCATTCCGCTTTCTCTGCCCCGCCGGTTTGGGACAGCCTGTATATTCTACATGATTTTTGGGGCCGTGTCAAGGAAAATGAAAAAGTTTTCTCCGGCATGTTGTTTGGCGTTTACGATGGCGTTCATTTTATATCAGAACTTCCCGCTTCTGCCGCGGCTGCCGCTTCTTCGATTGGATTCATTCTGGATTCTGGTGCATCTTCGGACAGTATGCGAGAAAATATCGTTTGAAACCGCCAGCGTCAGACCTTCTCCGGAGACATAGCGGTCGGCCTGTGTCTGTTTCCATACAGACTTCAGCTTTGCCTTTTGCTTCAGGCAAATGATCAATGCAATCGGAATCCCCAGTGCAAAACCGGTCATCAGCGTATTTTTCAGCGGCGGTTTCTCTGTTTTTTCTGCCTTGTCTTCCATGGGTGTGCCCGCCTGTGCCAGATTTAGGCATTCTTCGGCTGTATGCAGATAGTCCTGAAAACCGCTGTTCCAGTTGTCTTGGCGAAAATCATCCAAAAAGGCGTTTTCCACAGCCGTCAGGGCAGCCTCCGTGAAAACCGTATCCGCCCACGGGCCATAGAGGAAGAGGCCATAGTCCCGGTCCTACATACTGAGCACCAGCAGCAAACCATCGCGGTCCGCGCCGAAGCCAAGCTGATTGGCATGGTAATACGAAACCGCCGCGTCGAATGCATCGGCACCGCCATACTGTGCTTTGGAATCTTCCAGCGTCAGCAGGTAGAGGCCGCAGCTGTATGTTTGGGCAATGCGTACCCCTTCTGTGTACAGCTTCTC
This sequence comes from uncultured Eubacteriales bacterium, assembly GCA_905205975.1. Classification (GTDB taxonomy): domain Bacteria; phylum Bacillota; class Clostridia; order Oscillospirales; family QAMX01; genus QAMX01. Next base: position 10,192 of record CAJLFQ010000066.1, read on the forward strand.
GCGCTGTTCGTTCGTCAGCAGGGCGGCCTGGTCATCAATCCGGCAAATCGGGTCGGTCGATTCAATCGACGGTTCCTGCGCATTCGGGGGGTCCAGCGCATACGCCGCCGCAAAAGCAGGCTGCATGAGCAGGCAGATCAGCAGGATGCTAAAGAACCATGGCGCAAGTTTTTGAATTGTTTTCCGTTGGACTGGCTTCCGGCAGTTTGCTCTGCAATCCGGACAAGTCGTTTTTGGGGTCTGTGCAGTTTTCTTCATACGGTTCACCCCCTACAAAAGATACAGGATCCCGGCGATGGCTGCTGATACGGCTAATACAGTCGCTGCAAATGTGAGCCAGAACTTCGACCAGCTGACCGGGAGATCTCCGATGGTTTTTCCCGTTTGACCATTGACCGCAAATAGCAGATGTTTCCCCCGTCATTTGGTCGTCAGAACCCAGACAGGGAGCAATGCGTAGTGCACTTTGCCCCTTCGTATGCGGATGTTTTTCGATTACAGGATGCAGGATTGATACCCCTGAACGGTGCTGCGGAGCGCGGCTTCAAATGTCCGGCTGCACCGTTCGTCAGCGCGTGCCCGACAGGCGTCCACATCGACATCGAACCGGTCTGCAAAAAAGCCTGGAAGATACGCGGTGGAAAACGGCAGAAGCCCCTGATAATCATAGGGTTCCAGTGAATTCATCAATTCGTCCGGCATTTTGGCGGAAGCATCGACTGGAACTTTTTGAAATGCCATTGTTCCGGCGCGTTCAATCCGGAAGTGATCCGTTTCGGTCACCCGGTAATTGCCCTGACGGAAGGAGCGGGAACGCGTCGCCTGATACGAAGCTTCCCCCGTCGCTTCGCCGTCCAGCATCCAGAACGGCACATAAATGCCTTTGACTTCCTGAAGATGATTTTCATCGCGGAAGCGTTTGGGCAGAAACGGCTTTCCCTTGCTGAAGGCCTTCAGTTTTTCGACCGCCGTCTGCTGATTGATGGAAAACGGAATGATTTCATCCGGCCGGAGGGCACCGCCGACCCGGCCCGGAATGACCGTCGGATTGCCGCAATATGGACAGGAAGTCGCCGCCGTGGCCGCATCGCAGATCAGTTCCGCCGCGCATGACGGGCAGATATAGGTGTGAAAGGTTTGTTCATCTGCATCCCATGTGCCGTTTTGACTGGATTGTTCCCACTCGCCGCGATCATCTGCCGGCGATTGATTGGCGGCCTGTTCTTTCGCCTCTGCTGTCTGATGGGCTGCGACCGCTTTTTTCTCTGCCGCCGCCATCATAGCCTCTACTTCCTGAACCGCATAAGTTGATTCGCAGTAATCACAGTGCAGTCTGCCGGTTGTTTCGTCATATCGCAGCGGGGCTTCGCATGCCGGACATTTATAATTCGTGACTTCAGGCGTCATGATTGGCCTCCGTTTTCTGGGACAGCCGCTGGCTGTCCATTCTGCTCCGGCTTCTTTTTGGTGAAACCATATGCTGTGAAAATTATTTCATACCCCTTCCCATTTTTCAACGCCGCAGGCACGCGCAAAGTTTTTTCTGCGGAATCAAGCGATACCCCCTTGACAAACGGTGCAAAATCTGGTATGATATATAAGCACTTTGTGAGTGACGTGAAGTGCCGATCTGGAGAAGTATCGAAGTGGTCATAACGAGCACGACTGGAAATCGTGTTGCCGTGATGAACGGCACGCGGGTTCAAATCCCGCCTTCTCCGCCACCAATCCACTGTATTTCCGATGGAAATACAGTGGATTTTTTTGTTCGCTGCACTTCGGCGGTTCCAGTCGCAGATACAAACAAAAGAGAGCGCCCATCGGGTAACTGTTCATAAAACAGGTTTTACGAAATAAGAATTATGGCAGTTGCCATGCAAGGGTTGCTGACAAAAAGGGTATGCACATCAAAGTGCATACCCTTTGAGATCATACGAGCACCTCCTCATGATAGAATTATATCGCCGTTATTGTACC
>CAJLFQ010000067.1 GCA_905205975.1 uncultured Eubacteriales bacterium
TCGGCTGGATCTCAATCAAATTGACGCCGCGAAAACCGCTGACCGAAAAGCAGAAGGCGAAAAAGGAAGCAAAGAAAAAACGCAAAGCTGAGAAGAAAGCGCTGAAAAAGGCGAAGAAACAGGAACGAAAAGCCAAAAAAGCAGAAAAGCAGGCCCGAAAAGACAAACAAAGCAAAAAAGGCAGACAGCCCTCCGGCAAGCCGCCGAAAACATCGGATACCTATGCAATCATCCGCTCAATTCTGGCGGCGCTCGGCGACTATGACGATGAATACCTCAAGCTGATCTGCATCCGCCGGTTGGAGCTCGATGTCACCGTCGGCGGCGGCAACCCGTTTGACACGGGAAAACGGTACGAAAAAGCGGCCGAACTGTTTGGATGCTGCTATCCGCAGGCGATGCGCTGGCTGAACATCCGGCGGCATCGCATCTATGTGCGCCCGAACTTTGTCACCAACCGTACGTCGTTTTCCTTCGACGCAACAGTTACCATTCGACCAATTTGCGTGCTGAAGTCGGCGCTGGTTTTCTGGAATGCCTACCGGCGAAACCGCCGGATTTACCGGATGAAAAAGCCGGAACAAGTGACCGTTTCTCACGGCCAACACGCAGAACCGACAAAAAAAACAGCCTAAATCAAAGCGCCCCCACAAAATGGGGCAATCACAGAGGAGGATATCCATGGCGGAAACCAATCACAAACCGATCAACGGCACCAATAAGCATGCCATCAACAGCCTGATGGAGGCGACTCTGGCAAAAGTGCGTGAGCTGGGCGATGCCGAAACCATCATTGGCAAACCGGTTGTCACGCCCGGCGGCGTAACGATTATTCCGGTCTCAAAACTGACGTGCGGCTTTGGCGCGGGCGGTTCTGATTACAACACACGGCACAATGCCAATGCAGTCCTGTTCGGCGGCGGCGGCGGCGCGGGCGTTGAAGTGACGCCGGTGTCTTTCATCGTGATCCGCGGGGAACAGGTAGACGTTCTGCCCGCAAACGGCACCGTGGCAACTCCGGCTGCGGCGAGCGGCATCGTCGCCACGGTTGAAAAAGCCGTGGACGCGTTCCCCGGCATCCTGGACAAAATCGACGGATTCCTGGCATCCCGCAAAGCCAAGAAGGCGGCAGAAGACGCAGAAAAAGCGCAGGACGAAATCACGGTTGCTGGACCGGCTGAAAACGAATAAAAACAGACGCCCAGCCGTATACATGGGATAACATTCCATTTCCATACGGAGGGGCTCATGCTGAATATCAGACGATGGCTGATGTGCATCGCGGCTGCGGCATTGCTGCTGCAGCCGCCTGTGTCTGCTGCCAAGGAGCAGCCGGGGCCGTCTGCGCAGGCCTATGTGCTGATGGACGCCGATACCGGCGAAACGATTGCAGCCGGTTCGCCCGATCAAAAACTGCCATGCGCCAGTACGACGAAACTGATGACGGCTTTGGTCGTGCTGGAAACGCTGCCGCTGGACGCGGCCGTCCAGGTGACAGAAGCGCATGTACGCGCCGAAGGATCCCGGATGTATCTGCGCACCGGTGAAATCGTATCTGTGTCGGATCTGCTGTACGGCCTGCTGCTTGCCAGCGGGAACGATGCCGCATTGGCGTTGGCCGATGCAGCCGCCGGGTCTGCGGATGCCTTTGCCGCGAAGATGAATGAAAAAGCTGCGGCGCTGGGCATGTGCAGCACCCATTTTACCAATCCCAGCGGCTTGCACGATCCCGGCCACTATTCATCGGCGCGCGACCTGGCGATTCTGATGGCGTCAGCGATGCAGAATGCGACGTTTGCACAGATCACCGGAACACGCGAAGCGGTGCTGACGGGGCGAACCGTGGTCAACCATAACAAACTGCTGCATCGCGTTCCCGGCGTCGACGGTGGAAAAACCGGCTTTACCAAAGCGGCAGGCCGCTGCTTGGTGACGACGGCGGCGCGAAACGGCCGGCGCCTGATTGCTGTGACGCTCAATGCCCCGGATGACTGGCGGGATCATGAGGCGCTGTACGCATATGGTTTTTCCCGTTACAGCGCTTGCGTGCTGACGCTGGATCAAACCACACTGCCGGCGCTTCCGTTGGCCGGGGATGCAAAACCGGGCATACCGCTCGCTGCCGACAGGCCGGAAGTCTGGCTGACCGCCGCAGAGCAGAAAGCGCTGACGCAGACCGTCTGGCTGCCGCGCTTTGAATATGCGCCGCTGCCGCAGGGAGCCGTTGTCGGGGCTGTGACATGGCAATACGGCACGACCATACTGGCGGCGGCAGAGCTGCGTACGGCCGAAGCGGCAGAAAGCGAAGGCCGGGTCAGACGATCCGCAGCAGAACCATGAGCAGAATGAGTAAAATGCACAGAAACAAATGAGGGTTTGATCTTGAAAGAACGAGTACAGAAAATCATTGCCGAACGCGGCGTTTGCTCCCGCAGGGCGGCGGAAAAACTGATTGCAGAAGGACGCGTAAAAGTCAACGGGCGAAAAATCATCCTGGGCGCTTCCTGCGATACCAAAAACGACCTGATTACGATCGACGGCAAGCGCATTGCCGGCAAACGCCAGAAGGATGTTTACCTTCTTGCCTATAAACCGCGCGGCTATGTTACAACCGCGTCGGATGACCGCGGCAGGAAAACGGTCATGGAACTGCTGCAGGACGTCGAAGAACGCGTTTATCCCGTGGGGCGTCTGGATATGGCTTCAGAAGGATTGCTGCTTCTGACCAACGACGGCGCGCTGGCACGCGTCCTGACGCATCCTTCCTGCGGCATCGAAAAAGAATACCAGGTGACTGTGCTGGGCGATACGGAAAAAGCCATTCCGATGTTTGAAGCAGGCATGACACTGGAAGACGGTTTTCAGACGGCGCCTGCGCGCGTACGCGTCATCAAGCTGATCGACGAAAAAACCGTGCTCTCTGTCGTCATCACACAGGGGCACAACCGCCAGATCCGCAAGATGTGCGAAGCGGCAGGGCTGACGGTTCGCCGCTTGGTTCGTGTGTCCATCGGCCAGCTGAAACTCGGCGACATGCATGCCGGCGAATGCCGTCCGGCCACCAAAAAGGAAATGGACTATCTGCAAGGGCTGACCAAAAAGGCGGAGGCAGAGGCCCAGGAAAACTGAGCAAAAAAAATCTGTCGAAATCTCAAAAATGGTCTTGACAAACGGCAGGAAATCGTGTATAATATATCTTGCTTGTGTTGCTTCTCCCTTCACGGTGAGGCCGGCAGACATGGCGGCATAGCTCAGTTGGCTAGAGCATTCGGTTCATACCCGACAGGTCGTTGGTTCAAGTCCGACTGCCGCTACCAAACATTTTACAGAGCGGTCGCTCACATCTGCTCTGTAAAATCATATGGCCCGATGGTCAAGCGGCTAAGACACCGCCCTTTCACGGCGGTAACGGGGGTTCGATTCCCCCTCGGGTCACCACTTCGTCTCCTGCTAGTCGGGAGGCGAACTGCTATCTGGCAGTTTTTGGAGGCATAGCTCAGCTGGTAGAGCATCCGCCTCACACGCGGGGGGTCACAGGTTCGAGTCCTGCTGTCTCCACCATGGCTGCACAAACCGGGCATCAATCGGGATATCATTGGTATCTCAATTGGTGCCCGGTTTTTCTCAACGCGTATCCCCGCGCGGCTGGCCGTTTGGGCGCCGCGAACAGTCAAAAAACAGCACCGCAAACCGATGGGCGTACCCATGGCTGCAGTGCTGCGGGACAATTCAAATCTGTTTTCAAAGGAGCGGATTCAGAATGACAACCGCAAAGCAGGCAAATGACATTGCGAAACTGGGCGAAGCCATCGAGGCGAGCCGTCATCTCTGCGTGTTTTCCGGCGCGGGCATCAGCTGTCCATCCGGTATCCCCGACTTCCGGTCGGAAAAAGGTCTGTACCGGCAGAAGAGCGGATCCGGCCGACGCCCGGAAGAGATCATTTCGCATTCGTTGTTCTGTGCGCATCCGGCGGAGTTCTACGCATTTTATCGGGAAAAGATGGTCTATCCAAACGCCAAACCCAATGCGGCGCATCGATACTTTGCCGCACTGGAGGAATCCGGCAAACGCGTTTCCGTCGTCACACAGAACATCGACGGCCTGCATCAGGCGGCAGGCAGCCGCGAAGTCTATGAGCTGCACGGCAGCGTACACCGCAATTTCTGCACACGCTGTGGGCGGTTCTACGGCTTGGCAGAAGTAATGCAGATGGATGGGATCCCACGCTGTACGTCCGACGGCGCCATCATCAAGCCGGATGTCGTTTTGTATGAAGAACCGCTGGATGAAACCGTCGTAGCGGGCGCAGTCCGCGCGATTATGGAGGCCGATACGATGATTGTCGTCGGCACCTCGCTTGTCGTCTATCCGGCCGCCGCTTATGTCCAGCGCTTTCAGGGCAGGATGCTGGCACTGGTCAATCTGTCAGAAACGCCGTATGATGAACGGGCAGACCTTGCCATTCACGGCGATATTGTGGAAATCGTCGAAGCGCTGCTACACACGCGGTGAAGGCGTGATGCCGTTGCGCAGCGTATAGGCGACAACTGCTTCCAGAAATTCGGCGTTCGTCGGACAAAGCGTCTGCTGAAAGCCGCAGATTTGGCGGTATAATTCGCGGTTGCCCGACCGCCAGAAAATATCAATGATGCTGCGAAGGTTCTTGTCAACCATCACCGGAGTGACGCCGCAGCGTTCTGCAACCGGCGTGTAGATCCGCTGAAAAATGTTGGTCAGATTGTCTTCGTCGCGCAGGGCGATTTCCAGAGCCAAGAGGAGCATACGGTATCCCTTGTATTTGGAAGACATGCCCAACCGGTCCAGCAAATAGCGCATAAGAAACAGCTCTCCTTTCTATGGTGACGACAAAAATAAATGCTGTATTTTGAGCAGATTCAGTGTTCGGCAAACAGCAGCCGGACGATCAGCGGCGTATAGCCGAGCATCTGGCAGAAGGTTTCGATTTCTGCCTTTGCCTCGGCCATCCGTTTGACAGCGGCAGCATCAGTCAAAGCAGCACGTTTGGCGCGAATCAGAATGTTCTTCGGTGAATGCGCGATGTCAATGAATTCAGAGACGTCTGTTTTATAACCGCGGCCTTCCAGCGCACGGGCGCGCAGCGCATCGGTTGCAAGCGTGGCGAAACGTTCCTTTAGGATCCCGTATTTGGTCATCAAACGGAGCGCAGGCGCATCTAAACCGCCGTTCAGCTCGTGCTGACAGCAGGGAACGGCGAGAATGTAGTCGGTGTTCCAGTTGACGGCATTCGCCAGCGCATAGTCTGTTGCGGTGTCGCAGGCGTGCAGCGAGATGATCATGTCCGGATGTACCGACGGCGTATATCCATGAATGTCGCCCAGCTGAAAGGAAAGCCCGGTCATGCCGTGGCGCTCAGCCAGCGCACTGCAATTTCGTATGACGTCTTCCTTCAGGTCAAGCCCGACGATGTGTGCATCCACACCGCGGATCACGGTCAGATAGTGGTAGAGGACAAACGTCAGATAGCTTTTTCCGCAGCCGAAATCGATGATGTTCCACTGTTTGCGCGGGTCGGTGCGGACGATATCGTCGATAAATTCGATATAGCGGTTGATCTGGCGGAACTTGTCATACATGGCGGAGTGGACATGGCCGTCGCCGGTCAGAATACCAAGCTCTTCCAGAACCGGGAAACGGTCGGATTCCCGGATGATGTAGTTTTTGGCCCGGTTGTGCGCGACCGAGGGCGGAGGAACCGGCTCGGCTGTCTTCTTGCGGGAAGTGAGCAGCTTACCGCCTTTGGAGAGACGCAGCGAAAGCGCTTCCGACGCGGTCAGCGCATTCAGCTCCCGGAAATTCGAGCCGAATTCTGACAGAATGCGGCCGGGCGCTTCTTCGGCGGTGCAGTTGGCATGAAAGACCTGCTTGTCGGTATACTGTTCCAGCCGATAGCCGTATTTGCTGGGTTTGCAGACGAACTTTATGTACCTGCCGCCAGTCAGGGGGCAGGAAAGTGTGACGCGCAGAGGCTGTGCTTCAAACAAACGGCCGATCTCAGCGGCAATCTGTTCACGCGTCTGTGAAGAGAGATCCATCGGACTCATAAACGGACTCATAAAACTTGATAACTCCTATACCGGTGTGCCGATCAAATGGTCAGCACACCGTTTTCATCTTCCAAAAGCAGGAAAATATTTTCTTCGACGCCGGTGTTGGCGTTCAAATAGCAGAGGTATTGCTTCCCGTTTTCGCCGGTTCCCTTGAACTCATAGCAGAGAATCTCGTTCTTGCCGGGGGAGGGGATGATGCAGAGCCTGCCGTCGTCAGCGGGCGTAAACGACGGTAAAAGCTTTGCGCGTGCATCTGCCTGCGACAGCGAAGCCGTGAGCGGGCGGCCATCGCGGTGGTTGTTGAGGTAACCGACAGCCTGAAAATAGGTGACTTTTCCGGTGTCAGCGGAAACGCCGACCTGAATCAGATCCGGATAAACAAGCACATTGTGGTCGGAATAGGCGAAGTTGATATAGCAGATGCCGTTCGTCGTATACGCATACGAGGCGACCATGTCCGGATATCCGCGGGCGGCCAGAAAGGTTGCCGCCGTTTTGGTGGCTTGTGCCGCCTGACATGCGGCGCCGGACGGCACGACGTTTTGCGTATAGGAAATGACGTGGCCGCCGACACCGGTCACAGAGATGAACGAATCATCCGAACCGGCAAACGTGTAAACAACCGGATCCTGCGTCTGTGCATGCAGAGAAAGCGAATCCGGAGCAGCGCCTAAAAAACGGGCTGCCGCTGTACGCGCCTGATTGGCGTCCACGGTTTTGCCGCCTGCCTGCAAATACTGCGGAACGGTCTGAGTGATGTGGCTGGAATACGGGCCGTCATAAATCAGAACCGGGGATTCCGGCAGATTGGATTCCAATGTTGACATGCCTCCGGCGAAAGAGGTGCGGTTTTGTTCGGCGTCCAGCGCTTCAGCGTCGGAAACGTCAAAAAAACCGGACGCGTCGGAAACGGCATACAATTCTTCCAGTTCGGCCGAAATCTGCGCCGCCGTATCGCTCAACATGCGCAGATTTTTTCGGTCATCTGCGGTGATCTGGTTGCCGCCGGCGGCAGAACGCGCCAGCGCAACAGAAAAATCTCCGGCCTGCGAGATGAAATTGGACGTGCGTGCAAGCGATACATCGGATGTCGGCAAGACGGAAAGCGCACTCTTGGCGGCTTCCGCATGGCGGTAAATGTCGGTGGACAGCGTGACAAGCATCGACGGGCTCTGTACATAAACGCCTTTCGAAAGGTCGGCGTCAATGTTGGCGACGCTGCCAACCAGCTCGGAAAAGGCTCTTCGATAGCCGATTTCATAGGCCTGACGGTAGCGCGACAGGCGGCTGTTCAGGCTGATGATGAAGCCGACGGCAACGGCCAGAAGACCGGCTGCGAAGATCCAGACGAAAAGACGAACCGTTTTTTTCATGATAGAGAACTCCTTCCTCAGTTCGGGCTGTTTCTATCATGTGGAGAAAAACGGAAAATCATACGGCTCAGTCAATATCCTCGATGATTTCGGTCGGACGCTCACTAAGCACGGCCGGATTCTTCAACAGATGCTTGATGTATTTGAGCGCAGAAGCATAGTAAAACCCGTCGCAGATGCGTTCATCCGTGACGACTTTATAGTCGATGTAGCGCCGTTCTTCGACGGTACCGTCTTTTGTCGTCTCATAGGCGCGCCGTTTCGCACCGAAGGCCAGGAAAAGCGGAACGTTGCCGAAGTCATACAGATGGTGATAAATGGGCGGAATACCGAGCGAACCCATCGATGTGATGACGAGCGACCCGTGGAACGGGCTGACAGCGAGCAGCTTTTTGGGCAGCAGACCGAAATAATCGAGCAGCGTGAGCACCCAAACGGTAAACTTGAGCAGAAGGCCGGGGATGAAGCGGAGGATTTTGGCAGTGCTGTCAAAAGAGGAATCCAATTCGGAAGACTTTTTTTCACGCGTGATAATGGCATTCAGCGTCTCATAAACGTCTTCCGCGGTGGCATCCGGCTGAAAGACGGCTTTCACGCAGGTGTCGGGCGAGTTGAGCTGCATGTCTTTTTTGATGGTCAGGGCAATTTCGATGTTGTTGCGTGCAAAAATTTTTTGGCCGCCGATGAAGCGGTTGATGGCAGGGCGCTGAGAGACCGTTCGGATGTAAGCCGCAAGAAAAACATGCATGGCGCCGAAATTTTTCAGCCCTTCCTGACGTTTCCGACGGATATAGCGTTCCATGTTGGAAATTTCAACGGAGTCGGAGATGGAGTTTGATGCGGTGTTGCGGGTCTTCATGATGTACGGCGAAACGCGGGAGATCGGCGGGAGCGTGCGCAGACGGCGGCCGTCAGAACGGTCGCCAAAGCGGCGGCGCCGTTTTTTGGGTGCGGCCGGTGTTTCCGATGTTGATACAGTCTGTACCTGTTCAGCGGGATCGGCCGTTGCGATCGGCTCGTTGGTGTGGTTGTCTGTCATGAAAATCATTCCTTCCTTTTTTGTTCGCTGCCCGAAGGCAAGTACGGAGATACAAAGCGGCATCCGGCCCCTGGAGGCATTTCCAATGGACGCAGTAGCCGACTGGATACAGAACAAAAGCCAGTGCGGCAGCCGCAAGAAAATCAACAAAAGAGTGCTGCTTGATGAGCATGGTCGAAAGGCAGATCAGCAGACAAAGCAGAATGGAACCGGCCGGAACATACCAGCGGCGGTTCAAGGCGCGTGATTTGCAGATGGCGACGGTGATGCCGATTGCGCCATAGCAGTGCATGCTGGGGCATACGTTCCACGGCTCATCAGACGCGTAAATGAATTTCACGAGCCAGATGAGCGGGTTGCTCCGGTCAAATGCGGTTGGCCGAAAGTCGATGGCGGTCGGATAGATCAGACAGGTCATAAGGCAGATGAGCAGGCCGCCCATCGTATAGATGGCCATGCGCAGAAAATCCTCCCGCGAGACAAAGAGAAAAAAGATCATACCGCCGAACAGGTAGATGAACCAGATAAAATACGGAATGATGAACCATTCGCAGAAAGGGATTTTCGCGTCCAGCGAACACGAGATCAGATGGTGCTCCAAGGGCAGCTGATTCAGCAGAAAAAAGAAAAGGACATGCACCACCGGGTAAATCAGCAGCAGCGCATACGGGTATGTATGGAGAAATTCACGAATTTTGCGAAGCATGGTTGTCCTCCGGCAGAAAGTGTAATTTTGTTTGACCGATGGCTTCTCCGAAACGAACCGGCGTTTCCTGACCGCCGACAGGGAAGCGGGAATCGATGACGGCGGAATCCGGCGGCAAAAGCAGAATGACAGTGGAGCCGCCGTATTCAAACCAGCCTTTTTCGTCGCCACGCGCAAAGTGGATGACATCGGGCCGGTTGCAGATCCGGCCGACCAGCATGGCGCCGACTTCAATTTGAGCAGCATAGCCGAAATGACGCGTCTGCATCAGCGAAACCGACCGGCTGTTTTCCACGAAAACGCGGCGGGTGGCCAGAGCAACTGGACGAACCGTGTGCAGAACGCCGCGGAGCTGGTAGCGGCAGCACATGCGTCCGTCGTCAAAAAAAGCATAGCGGTGGTAGTTATCGACGCAAAGACGGAAAACGAGACAAACCCCGCCGTCAAACCGTCGGGCCAATGAGCGGGAACGCAGCAGATCAGCAATTGAATAGGAAACGCCTTTCACCGGCAGGACAAGACCGTGCCGGATGGGATAGACGCTGAGCTGACCGTCGCAGGGCGCGATCAGGTGTCCCGGCGTTCGATCTATGGGCCGTGCGCCCGGCGCCAGACGGCGTGTGAAAAAGTCGTTGAAGGAACGGAACGGCCGCTGCTCATAGTCGGAGCGGTCGATGCCGGTTCGGGCGACAAACGGACCGATCAGCCCGGCGGAACAGCGCGTATCCAAAAAAGCGCCGGCAGCATTTGAAAGCGGCGGCGCAGTAAGGATTTTTAAGACGGAACGTCCGGCAGGCGTATGATACAGCCGGTACAGAAAATCAGGACGGTCAGCCATCGGCGGTCAGCGGGTTTTCAGCACGACAAGCGTGATGAAAATGACGATGCCGACGGCCAGCATGACAAGCATACCGCCGAGCATACACTTTTTGACCTTGATGCGGAGGACAAAGGCCAAAGCGGTCAGCGCCATGAAAAGCGCATAAACCGGCGTGAAATACGTTGAACCGAGCAGCCCTTTAAAGCAGTAGAGCAAAGGGAAAATCAGCGCAGAAGATGTCACCGGGAGGCCGAGGAAAGACGTGCGAGCCGCCGTGGTTTCGGCCTGACGCTCCTCTTCGGTAACGCCGTAGTAAGCGAGACGGATGATGGCGGCCAGCACATAAACGGCCAGAATGAAAATATAGAGGAACGACCGCATGCCGAATGCGTAGCCGATTGCAGCCGGAAGGACACCAAACGCGACGGTATCGGAAAGCGAATCAATCCAGATGCCGAACCGCTTTTCCTGTGCAGAGCGTTCCCGGGTGCGGGCAACCAAACCGTCAAACATGTCGCAGACGCCTGAAAACATCAGACAGAGAAGCGCCACAAAGCCGTTTCCGTGCATGGTGAAGGTGATGCCGACAGCCGCAGAGAGCGCGCTGAGATAGGTCAGAATGACCGTGTAGTTGTAAAAACCAATCATATGCAAAAACGAAAAGAGGAAACGGGAAAACGCCCTCTTTTTCTGCCTACTTTCTGTTGAAGTCTGAAATGCCAGCCGATGGGCGTTTCAATCAGGATATCATAATCATTATATCACAAAAACGCTACCTGCACAAGTGTTTCGACAGGAATTGACAGGGAGTTTTTTTTCCTATATAATTATAGAACCGCATTTGAGAAGAAACGGGAGGAGATGGCTGGAAGATGGCTGCCAAAACCTATGAGGGCGCATGGTCTGTCGACGACGCGGTACGCAGGCTGTGCAGGAATTGCACGGTGCTGGATCGGAGCGAATTGAACCTGCCGACGGGCAGATGCGTGATGCTGGAGCTTTCCATGCGGATTGCGCTTCCTGTTCATGCAACCGTGACCGTGGACGATTTTTCCGGCAAAACGCGCGTCCATATCGCGGTGGAACCCGGTTTGTTTGCCAAACGGATGGAAACGCGGCTGGCTGCGGCACTGACAGCCGGCGGCGGCGCAAACCGGAAATCTGAGGGAGCGGGCGCATGACATGCAGCGTGAGATGAAGGGCGGTATTTTCTGCGCTGTTTTGGCAGCTGTTCTGTATGCTGTGAACGCACCGTTTTCCAAACAGCTGCTTCATAGCCTGCCGCCGACGCTGACGGCGGGTTTCCTTTATCTGGGCGCAGGCGCCGGAACGATCCTGATTGCGCTCATCCGCCGAATCCGAAAAACGGCGGGGCGGGAATCCAAACTGACGCGGGCAGAGCTGCCGTACACCGTTGCCATGATCGTGCTCGACATTGCGGCGCCGGTTTGTCTGATGTTTGGGCTGCGCTCCTGAACAATTTTGAAATTGTCGCAACGGCGCTGATCGCATGGGTTGTTTTCCGGGAGCGCATCCGTGTGCGGCTGTGGCTGGGGATTCTTTGTGTGACAGCTGCATGCGCGCTGCTCTCTCTGGAAAATTTGCAGGGCATGCATTTTTCAAAGGGTTCTCTGCTTGTTCTGCTGGCTGCTGTATGCTGGGGGCTGGAGAATAACTGCACGCGGAAACTCTCCGACAAAGACCCGATGGAGATCGTCCTCTTAAAAGGGCTCTTTTCCGGAGCGGGATCTCTGATCACGGGGCTTTGCATCGGAGAACGCGTCGCTCTCTGGTCAGATGTTCCGGCGGCGTTGGCGCTGGGTTTTGTCGCATATGGGCTCAGCATATTCTTTTATGTCTACGCACAGCGGAAGCTGGGCGCGGCAAGAACCAGCACGTTTTATGCGCTGGCGCCGTTTGTATCGGTCTTCCTGTCGCTGGCGCTCTTCCGGGAAAAGCCGGGATACGCTTTCCCGGCGGCACTCGCTTTGATGGCTCTTGGGACGTGGCTTTCCGCCTGCGAAAAATAAATCAAAAAAATATCCGAAAGGGTATTGCATTTTCCGAAGCGTTGTGCTATAATATTGAAGTCGTCAAGACAAGCGCCCGTAGCTCAGCTGGATAGAGTGAC
>CAJLFQ010000068.1 GCA_905205975.1 uncultured Eubacteriales bacterium
AAACAGAAACGGAGTGATGTAGAATGATTGTGACGAGTGTTCAAATCAAGACAGCGAAAACGCAAAAACATCTCTATTGTCTTGTCTTCACAAAAAACGCTGATTTGTTCCAGCGTCTTTTTTCTTTGGGGCGAAAAAACAATACACAAGTGGTATGTATCGGGCTTTAGAGAGCGGTCGGGCTGTGCCAAAGCCCGATGCTTGCACTCAGCGGCAGAAAAGCCCCACATAAATCGCGTCACTCTGCGCGGCTGGCAGAGAAAAAAACGCTTGGAAGATAGAATATGAGCAGTCATGCGCGAAAAAATTTCCGTCGTGTCATGATATGATGACGTGAAAACCTTGAAAAATCAGAAGATTTATGCTATACTTTGAAAGTATTTGTCGGCTTATTTGAAACCGGCACAGCATATTGCCAGGCTGAAGAATTTGCAAGGTCTGTGTGAAGAAATGTGAATGTAGCACACGGCATGCGGCCCTTGTTGTTCTGTGGCGCCATGGCGAAAAACAGTCGTTCCACATGCCCGAGTTCTTTGCATCATGCGAATGCCTCAAAAGTGATCCTGTTGAGTCCGGGAAAGAACCGATCGACAAGACCGTGCTCAGGCTGGCGGATGATAAAGGGCAGAGTCCAATACGGAAAAAAAGCTCCAATCGAGTACAAATGATCGAAGGAGAACAAATGCGCAACCTACGAACATATGATTCATCTACAATTACGGATTTTCTCCACCGATCGACGGCGGAGATATTGGGCACGATCCACTCAAACGACAGCTCTGCCGAGACGACGATTCAGCAGAGCAACACATGGGCACGCGAAGTGGAGATCCTCAAAGATCAGCTGCGCGGACTTGATGGGCGGGTGATTTTCGAGTACATAATTCCGAGGATGGGCAAGCGCGTGGACGTAGTTGTGTTGCACAAAAGAGTGTCACTGAATTCCCATACAGCGAGCCGGAGTTTTTGATCAGCACCATGGACCGCCATCCGGACTGGGCAGTGATTGTCTGTCTCGTCGGCGGTGGGCAGAAAATCAACACAGGCGAGGCTGGTTTGCCGGAGTGGTTCGATTCGTTGCGCCGGACATTCCCAGATTGGGATGTTTTTATCACCCCTCAGCTCAACGACATGGAGTATCGTCGAGAACGCGCCTGGCAGGATATGATCGCTGACCTAAACATTTGTGAGCGAGAAAAATTGCACTTGGCGACATCGATACGCTCATTCCGAACGCCAGATTTGGCGGCCTTTGTCAAAGCAATACTGGATATGGATATAGAGCAGGCAAAGACGCTCTATCAGTGCATCAAGGACAAGTACCCCGTGCGCCTGACACGGGATCTGAATACAGCAAAGCGCTGGGTGCGTGAGCAGTGTCAGGGTACCACACGCTATGGTATGCTTGCCAGCAGCGGTGCCCTGCGACTAAAGCCCGAAGGCATCTTTGTGAAAAATGAAATATCTGTCGCAAACTGGTTTTTAAACGGCAAGGATGACGTCCGCTCCAGTTACTATCTGGAGGACGTGGTTTCAGAGTTTGACATTCAGGGTTTGGAGCTTGATTATTCCATAGTCGCGTGGGATGCAGATTTCCGCTTCGACGGCACGAAGTGGACTTACTACAACTTTGTCGGCAATCGCTGGCAAAACGTCTCGACGGAAGAGCGCCGCCTGTACCTCAAAAATGCCTACCGTGTCTTGCTGACCCGCGCTCGACAGGGTATGGTTTTGTTCATCCCTAGGGGCAGCGATACAGATGCCTCACGAAAGAGGGCATGGTATGACGCCCTCTTCCAATATCTATGTGGCATCGGCATAGAAGTGATTTAATGATCCTCAGCAGCAAGAAAAATACGTTTTTTCGGTAATGGATAAACCTGCGAGAGTGGACGGGCTATCAGAGGTCGAGAAATTGATTCTGGCAGCCGGCAAGATTGAAACAAAGCAGAACGAATTTGCCTGGCAATCGGTGTTTTTGCTTTGCGGGCAAGGCAACAGGCGGAAAAATGGACGTGGTACTGTGTTCAAGGGTACATCGGTGATTCGAGACATCAAAAAGCAATTCCAGACAGCGGAGGCATACGCCGTTTACGCGGCGTGCATGTACGAGCCGACGTTTGAGAAGTTTCTCCAAAAGACCGCTCCTTTTCTGGAAGATCCGAACACCGGCGTGTACGGCGCCTTCCAGGAAGAGCTGCTGACCGGAATCATTGTCATCCATTGCAAGGGCGGCGGCGCGGCGGAAATCAACGGAATCGCCGTGCGGGAAACACATCGGCGCAGACATATCGGAAGCGATTTGATCGAGTATGTCCTCCGGGCGGAAGCGCTGATGGAGCTGTCTGCGGAAACCGACGACGATGCTGTTCTGTTTTATCGGCACTGCGGGTTTGAAACGGAAATCGTATCGATGACATACGGCGGGATTCCGTGCAGAAGATACAGATGCGTGCGGCGCTCCTGCCAGCGTGTTCCGGGTCAGCACCCGACCGGCCGGCACGACGGCACGACGGCATGCGCGTCTCCGGCGAATCGATGCGGCTGTCATATCTGCGCCGCGCAGACCGGGAAACAGACAGGCTGCGGTTGAACCCGCCGCCGCAACAACAGAAAAACAGCGCCCCTTCTGGTATCATCTATCAGAGGGGGCGCTGTCTGCGCCTGAAAAGCACAAGAAAGAGGGCATATCAAATGATGAAAAAGATAGCCAAAGCACAGGTTCTGACGCTCAAGGAACAGGTTTCCTATCAGGAGGGTCAGGTGGTCAGCAAAACGCTGGCGCAGAACAGTGCGCTCAGCGTGACGCTCTTCTCGTTTGACAAGGGCGAAGAAATCAGCGCGCGCAAATCCGGCGGCGCGCTTGCGGCCTGTCTGGACGGCGTCGGCAGGTGACCGTCGACGGCGAACCGTATGAACTGCACCGCGGCGAATCCATCGTCATGCCGGCTGGACACCCGCATGCGGTATACGGGCAGGAACGGTTCAAAATGCTGCTGGTGGTTGTCTTCTGAAAAAAACGAGCGGCCTTGGGCGCACAGCCTGCAAATCAAACAAAATAAAACGGCTTTCCCGTCAGCACAACGGGAAAGCTGTTTTTTGTTTTGTCAGGTTTGAACCGGCATTTTGTCCTGATGTTTGGAGAACCGCCAGTAGGCGGCGCCGGAAAGCGCCTGCAGCGTGCCGGCAAACGAGAGGAGCAGGACAGGGGAAACCGAACCGGCCAGCTTGCCAAGGAGAAAACTGGCGAAGGCGGAACCGCCTGTCGTCAGCGACATCCGCAGGGCGGTATAGCGCCCGACCACATCATACGGGACAAATTCCGTCACCATCACCGGCACAGCATAGTTCACAACAAGAATGCCGACGTTGGCGAGAAACAGCATGATGAGAAAGAGCGGGTAAATCCGTCCAGCCAGCATCAGCGGTGCAGAGACCAGCATGAGCAGGCTGCCGAACGCACAGGCGTTTCGCGTGCGCAGCCGGCGCCTGGCGAGAAACGCGTAGAGCATCGAACCGGCGACACTGCCTGCGGTTGTCACTGCCGAAGCAGCCGCAGTGGCTTCCGCTGAAAGGCCGAGCGCCTCAACGCCCAGAATGGCTGCCATCGCCATGACGCCGGTGGAGCATCCGCGGAGCAGATTCGGCAGGATGAGCAGATAAAAGGAAGGCATCCGCATCATCTGACGCAGGGATGTCTGATCTTTTCGAACCGGATTCGGCTTCGGTGCATCAGGCAGCACCTGAAACCGGTTGGTTTCCCATGCGGCAAAGAGAAACAGCAGCAGCGCAGCGATGAACATCGCAGACATGACCGGCGCACTGTCAAAGCGCCGGAGCGCGGCTGAAATCCCGGCGCTGACGGCAATCCCGGCAAACCCGGCGATTGCGCCGTCGGTCGAAGTCAAACGCGCATAGTCGCTGATCGGAATAATCAGGTAAGGCAGACGGTAATCCAGCATATCGCGCACGCCTGCGGCAAGCCGCGTGACAGCGGAAAAACAGACGGCCATCCAGAAGACCAGCAGCGGCGATGCCGAATGGATCAGCGAAAGCGGAAGCATCGCTGCGATGAACAGGATGTTCGGCAGGTAGAGCAGGGCAGATGCGCGCCGGACGTCTGCAATCCGGTCCACAAGTCCGGCGCACAGGAGCATGGAGGCGGCCTGCGCAATCCCTGTGACGGAGACATACGCGCCGATTTGGCTGGTTGGCACATGGCGCGACTGCAAAAACGCCTGAAAGAGCACACCGCTGTTCAAGGCGAGCGTCGCAACGCTGGTGGCCGTGCCGCGGAGATAATACCGCTTGTCGTTGTCCATGCCGTTTATTCGTTGACGGTGACGGCGAACAGCGTTCCGTCCTCCAAAAAGAGTTTCAGTTCCGCCGACGCCGCATCGGTCTGCCCGCCGCGCCAGACAAGCGGCGCGTGCATGACATCGCCGGAAATCGGGATGCAGTCGTCCGGCGTAAAGCCTTCAAGGAAGCGGTCGCCGTCGATCAGCCCGCCGCGAAGCCGTCCGCGAATGATGCCGTTGACGAAAACCTCCGGCTGCTGCGGATTGACGCGTCCGAGCAGCGTAAAGCTGCAGCGGCTGTCCGTGCGGAGACCCTGAAGCCGGTCTTTCGGGAACCGCAGCATGACGGTTCCCGACGGCGTCGTATCAGGCAGCGCGGTTCCGGCGTGCGTCCGATTGGTTGCGTTGTAAACGATGGCGCATTCGCCATTGCCCAGATCGGCGATGCCCGGTGCGACATACAGCCCGCCCCGGTCATAGGAACGGTCGTTGGCGATGAACGTGCTGCGGTCGGCGCGGTCGAAATGAATGCCGTCGCGGCTGGTTGCCAGACGAACCGAGAGCGTCTCCGTGTCGTGGTCAAACAGCGAGTAGAAGAAGAAATAGGCTGCGTCGCCGCCGGAGACATAGCGTGACGCCGCACTGTTGTAGTAATCGGAGACTGGCGGGTCAAAAAGATCCGGCGCCAGAATGGTCTTCGGCATTGGCCAACTGTTCAGATCAGTGGTTTCGCTGCACCCGATGGAGCGCATGCCGTTCGCCTCCAGCGTACGGAAATACCCTGCATAGCAGCGTCTGTCCGGATCCCAGAACACGCTGCACTGCGTGTCGCTGCCGAAACAGGTCATGGGAAAATGCAGATAATCCTGCGGGAGATCCGGCGTACCGTGATGCCAGACGATGCCGTCCGCCGAATAGGCGAGACTCATGAGATTTAACACGCCGTCTGCCCGTTCCGGGTGCGGAAACGCGCCAAGGAACATGCAGCGGTAGCGCGCCTCCGGCGGACTGTTCGGATCAACAAACACACTGACGCCGTGCAGGCCGATGCCGTGCGTCAGGCGTCCGTCCATGACGATGTTGTTCCTGCGCGAGCCGTCAAATTCGATCAGACCGAGTTCCGGCTTTTCCCAGTGTACGCCGTCCGTGCTTTCCGCGTAGCAGAGGCGGGTGTCGGCGTCGCCGGTGCTGTCTGCGGTCATGGCTTCATACCACAGACGGAAGCGCCCGTTCTCAACGCGCAGATTGGCCCAATTGAGCTGACCGGATTCCCATGGCTGGTCAGCCAGCAGGAACGGCGCGTCCGGTTTTTTCGGCGGACAGCAGACCGGGTACAGCGTCCCTTCGGTGCGGCGAATCAGACCGTGACCGGAAATATGCAGACGATCCAGAAGCAGCAGATTTCTCATGGCTCATATCCTTTCAGACGTTTGATTCCGACGGCCAAACAGCCGTCATCAAAAGAAAGACCGGGATTTGTCAAAAACAAATCTCGGTCAAAAGGATATCAGATTTTTCATCAGGCGTCAAGGCGCATCTGCGACATTTTCAGAGCGATCATGTCCCATAACAGCATGTTTCCGAAATTGCCCCGGTGAAATGCCGAACTGACGCCGGAACGAGGCGGAAAATGCGGAAACGGAAGCAAAGCCGACGGCAGGCGCGATGGCTTCCAGCGGCTGGTCGGAAGCGAGCAGCAGATCCCGCGCACGGTAGAGGCGCGTTTCCGTTCGTTTTTCGCGAAACCCTTTGCCGTAAACGCGCTGAAAAAAGCGGTTGAGCTGACGTCTGCTCAGACAAAGCGCATCTGCCAGCGCCTGCTCAGAAGCCGGACTGCCAATGTGGTGCTCCAGATAGGATTCGATTTTGCAGCAGCGCGCGGCATCCGAGTCAAACCGGTCGAGCGAGGGCGGCGCAGACGGCGCAGGTTCGGAACGCTGTAAAACCATTCGGCCCAGCAGAATATAAACCTGCGAGAGCAGCGCGCCGACATAGGCGTCTGAGGCGAATGCATTGCCGGGCAGCTCGGCGGCAACCTGACGAAACAACGTGCAGAGC
Source organism: uncultured Eubacteriales bacterium (assembly GCA_905205975.1). GTDB lineage: Bacteria > Bacillota > Clostridia > Oscillospirales > QAMX01 > QAMX01. The sequence continues at coordinate 6,357 of CAJLFQ010000068.1, forward strand.
GGCATACTGTCCGGCAGAAAAACCGGTTTCTGCAAGGCGAAAAACACGGATCCCCATTCGGCTGCCGGTTCCGTCTGTGTGCAGTGTACAAAGAAACGCAGCGCGTAGATGCGGCAGTCGTCGGATAAAGGGCCTGTCTCATGGTAGCATGCCGGAGGGATCAGACAGGCAGTACCCGGCGTCAGGCGGATGCCGCGGCCGTCCGGCATGCCGATCCGATAAGCGCCGGTTTCCAGCACATGCAGTTCAAAGTGCGGATGATTGTGCGTCTGTGAACCGGAGGCTTCCGGCAGGAAAAAACCGTTGCCCATTGCGGTGCGGATTTCGACGCCACAAAAAGAAACCGTGCGTTCGCGGTGCAGCATGGCGCTGTATGAATCGTCCGGATGCATACGCTCAGAACCGGATGGTCCACGCCTGCAGCGGCAGCCGGGCATTGACATAGCGCCCGGTGAATGACGGTACATGTACGCCCCAGGATTCGACAGCCGGATGCGGCAGATTCGGGAATTCGGTCAGATCAATGTTCTGCGGGCGCGGCGTGCAGGTGACGGTTGACTCCCCGCAGCAGACGCCCAGCATGGCGAACAGGAAATCGGCAGGGCCCAACAGCGTTTCGCCGACCGGAATGGCGGTTGGCAGGAAGGTCTGCACCGGCAGCTTCTGCGCGGCGGTACGGACGTCGCCGGCTGTGACCGTGACCGGCTCGGAGACGGCGAACGGTTCTTCCAGAAACCCGAAGACGCGGCCGCAGGCAAAGGCGGCGTCCCCGCGCAGAAATGCGGCAGATGCCGAAAAGACATCCGCGATGGAGAGTGAAAACGGCTGGTCAAGCGGATAAAACCGATCCAGCAGCGCATGGCGGATCGCCGGCATGTCTTCCGGCTTCAGGATGCGCGCACCGGTGCTGCGTTCCGCGGCAATCTCCGCGTACGTTTTGAAGGTGAACCGGCCGTCGGCCTTCAAATGGCGGATCATACCGCGGATGTCGTCGAGAAAGGCGAGGCGTTCCGCTTCGGAGAGACGGGATGCCTCCGCCCATTGGCCGAAGGGATGCAGGTTGCCGCCTTTATAGTTGTAGGCGTCCCAAAAATCCCGGTAGCGCAGACGGTTCGGATGGTTGTAGAGAATCGCATTTTTCCGGCTGGCCAATCGGTCATAAAACGCCGGATCCTGCGCCCGGTTGTGTTCGTGAATGGACTCAAACGATTGGTCGTACGCCATATGCAGGGCGTTGCAGAAGAAGACGCCGCGGCCGTCCGCCGTGTCGGCGACGGTATCGCAGTAGCAGGGGATGCCGAGATCGGCATACGCATACATCGCGGCATAAGACTTGTCTGCGCCGGGCGGGACGGCGGCATAAATCCGATCCACCCCGGCGGCGGCTTTGACCAAAGCGAGCCCTTCCGTTTCCTGACGGATGACCTCACGGTAAGCCGCCGAAAAATCGGCGCAGTCCGTATATTCGGCGATGGTCGGGTGCAGCGTGTGGCCATAGGTGTGGAAGTTCACCTCGTGATATTGGAGTGCCTGCAGGATGTCTGTGCGGCCCCATGCCAGCAGCTGACGCGCCAGCAGACCGACCATGCAGAAGCAGCCGCGGATGCCCTCCGAACGGAGCAGTTCCGCGGCGTCAAGAATCCCGTTTGCCGCATAGGGGCTGGTGAAGTCTTCCGTGTCAAAGCTGAAAATGAGATTGGTCATCGAATCATCATCCTTTTCTGAAATTCTGTTTTCTGAAATTCTGAAAGTTGACGTCTCGGCGCGTCAAATCGCGCAGAACAGCAGTCTTGCGGGGAAGGGGACGAAACGGGACGAAACGCAGCGGGGGCGGCAAGGCAAAAAACGGTCAGACCGTCAGCCGCTTGACGCCGCGGTTTGAAATCACAAAAAGCAGGGCGCCGCACACAGCGAACAGAATCAGCGAAATCATGGCAGGCCGGATGCCGAACCGGTCAGCAACGACGCCCATATACAGATTGGAAGCAATCCCGGAGGCGCCGGAAGCAAACGAGCCGATCAGCATTTGCGCCGTATAGGTCAGACGAGCGTCGACAATCTCCGGGACATACTGCACGCTGGCCGAGAGGTAAACGCCATAGGACGGCGCCTGAAGCAGCATAACGGCGACCGACAGCCAGAGCGATTCCGACAGGGCAATCAGAGCAATTTTCAGCGCCAGCGAACAGAAAGCGACCGCGAGCAGCGTCCTGTGCGAGAAACGGCGCGACAGCCGGCGATACAGCAGCAGCGCGGGCACTTCGCTGGCGGCGTTGACAAAAATCGCCAGCCCGAAAATCGCGTTGTTGCCGCCAAGCTCCGCGATGCGCAGCGGATAGAAGAGCATGATGCCGGTCGAGCCGAAGAAAATCAGAAAAACAGACAGGAGCAGGCAGAGATAGCGGCGGTCAGAGAGCAGCCGGCGGACAGCGGGGAAGAAGTCGGCGTTTGATTTTTCCGCCGTCAGAAGCGTCGCCGGACGCGCCGGTTCCCTGACAACAGCGACAGCGGCGACCGCACAAGCGGAGAGCGCGATAAAAGCCGGGGTTACAATGCCGTAGCCGAACCGATCCAGCGCCATGCCGAACAGGGCGGCGGTGGAGGCATAGGCGAAACTCCCGCAGCTGCGCGTCAGCCCGAAGTTCAGGCGCACACCTTCCCGCAGAAGGCGGGCAGCCCAGGTGTCAAACAGAAACATGAGCGACTGCGTGGTGGCAGACAGCAGAATGACGGCAATCACAGTGCAGACGACGCTGCTGCGCCCGAAGGGAATCAGCAGGGAAGCGGCTGCGCCCGCCAGCAGAACGCCGATCAGAATCGGCTTGATGCGCGGGGCGCGGTCGCAGAGCATGCCCCACAGCGGCTGACAGGCCGTCAGAACGATGGTTCCGACCATAGAGATGACGCCGCTTTGCAGTTCGGAGTAGCCGAAATCCTTGAGCAGCAAAACGAGAAAATTAAAGAAGACGCAGTTCGTCATCCAGTAAGTCGCTTGAATCAGGGCAAACTTGAGATTCATTCCAACAAATCCTTCCAATATACCAATTCAACATGCCATTTCATCTAATCATCCGACAGCCGGCCGGAGCGGAGAAAACAGCTATATTGTACCATACTTGCCCGGCGCAGACAAGCCCCATGACCGGACTGCAAATGGAACGCCGGAAAAAAGCGCCGAAAAAATTTTTGAAATGGCAAGCGCGTATGAGCGTCTCTGAGGGCGATTGAGGGAGAAAAACGGAGCTTCAAAAAAATAAATTGATTTTCGTCATTTTGGGTCTTGACAAGCGCGCCGAGATGTGGTAAACTACCATAGTCTCAAAAGTAAGGCACGGTGCGCCGTGCTGACATAAAAAATTTGGAGGTAAACGCATGACGACGTTCATGGCAAACAAACAGACGATTGAACGTAAATGGTACGTCCTTGACGCGGCCGGCGTTTCGCTGGGGCACACAGCGGCAAAGGCAGCGGCGCTTCTGCGCGGCAAACACAAGACGGACTTTACTCCGCACGCGGACTGCGGCGATTTCGTTATCGTCATCAATGCTGCTCAGGCCAAGCTGACCGGCAAGAAACTGGAGCAGAAGATGTACCGGACGCATTCCGGCTACGTCGGCGGTCTGAAAGAGACCAAATACAGAATCCTGATGGCTCAGAAACCCGAGCTCGCAATGAAGCTTGCAGTCAAGGGTATGCTCCCGAGAAACTCGGTCGGCAGATGGTCGCTCGGCCGTCTGAAGGTTTACGCCGGCCCGGTTCACAAGCACGAAGCACAGAAACCCGTGCTTTGCGAGAATAACTGAGAAGGAGGACGTAACGAATGATCTACCAAGCCAAGAAGCCCTATCACTACGGCACCGGAAGACGGAAGTCCTCCGTGGCGCGCGTCCGTCTCTATGAAGGCGGCACGGGCAAAATCACCATCAACGATCGTGACATCGACGATTATTTCGGCCTCGAAACGCTGAAGCTCCTGGTTCGCCAGCCGCTGGAAGCGACGAGCCTGATCGGCTCCTGCGATGTGGTCGCCACCGTTCAGGGCGGCGGCGTCACGGGTCAGGCCGGCGCAATCCGCCATGGTCTGGCGAGAGCGCTGCTCACCGTCAACGAAGAATATCGTCCGATTTTGAAACAGGCGGGCTTGCTCACCCGCGACCCGAGAATGAAGGAACGCAAGAAGTACGGTCTCAAAGCCGCCCGTCGTGCGCCGCAGTTCTCCAAACGCTGAATTTTCATCGACTCTTATGTGCCTTGCCCGCGGAGAGCTCCGCGGGAAAGGCACCTCTTGTTTCTGGAAAATAACCGGCCATCCGCTGTCCGGATGCGTCGTTTTCATAGATGCTGCACACGGCGGATATCGGATGCCGCGAACGGCTGGGGGTGTGCGCACTCTGTGCGCGGGTTGTCAATCCCTGCGGAACGGCAGACGGGCAAACTTGTCTATCGTGCGGCCTGAAATTCCAAAAACCGGCATATACTCCTAAAGGAGGTGAGCCGACATGAAAAACAGTGCATTCAGAGCTTCCGGAATGCCTCGTGTTCTCCTGTCTTTTTCGGCGATTCTGCTGGCGCTTGCATTGATCATTTCTGTTTTCGTGTTTGCGCTGGACGATGATCCGGCAGAACCGCTTGCGGTGTCGGAACCGCAGACACCTGTGGAAAATGATACGACGGATCCGGCTTCAGCCAGTCTGACGGCCTATCAACAGCCTGCGGAAACAACGGCTTCTGCAAACGTCCTGATCCTCGCAGACGGGGCGGAAAAAACAATCGAAACGGCGCAGAAAACGGTTGCAGCCGTTTTGAAAGAAGCAGATATCACGCTTGAAGAGCTGGATGAGATCTCGCCGGACGGCGAAAACCCCGTTTATGACGGCATGCGCATCACGGTGACGCGCGTCAGAAACATGCAGTTTGAAACCGAAATCGAGATCGAATGCGATACCGAGAAGCAATACAACGACAAACTCTACATCGGCGAAACCAAAACGCTGGTGGAGGGTCAGAACGGCGTCAAAAAGATGGTGTTTGAGCAGACGCTGCGCGACGGCGTCATGGTTGAAAACCGGATTCTGGCGAGTGAAATTCTCTCCGAGCCGGTCACACGCGTCATCAGCGTGGGCACGAAACCCATCCCGGTGACAACCGTGGCCACGACAAAGAAGACAACGGTCAAAACCACGCAGAAAACCACCCAGAAGACGACGAAAAAAACAACCGCAAAGCCGACCACAAAGCCGTCTACGGTTGTCAGCGAACCGGAGGCCATTACAGTGACGGCCGGCGGAAAGACGTATGACGTCTCCAAGATGATCAAGGGCGAATCCGTTGCCTATTACTCCAACCGAACCAACCCGTCAACGGCGACCGGCAACCCGGCCATCCCGGGCAAAACCATCGCAGTGGACCCAAAGGTCATTCCGCTCGGCAGTCTGGTGTATATCACCTCGGTCGACGGCAAATCATGGAGCTATGGCCCCGCTTACGCGCATGACGTCGGCGGCGGTATCAAAGGCAACATCGTCGACCTGTTTAAGGCGAGCTATTCCGAGTGCGTGGCGCACGGCCGCCGGAACTGCATCATCTACATCCTGAAACCGTAGCGCGCCGCAGAACCGCAATTCATCACAAAAACCCTTGTGCAAATGCTCATGTACGGTAAGGAAGCAAGCAACCGAAAACAAGAGATAGACCGC
>CAJLFQ010000069.1 GCA_905205975.1 uncultured Eubacteriales bacterium
ATCACGGACGTCATTCAGACGAACCTGCTTTTTGTTGATACGGTATTCGCTGTCGCCGGAAAGGTAGTACCGGCGTGTGATGGTCACTTCATCGGCGTCGCTTTTTAAAAAATGCGCCGTGTTGTCAAACACTAGAGAAACCTCTGCCAGTCCCAGCGGTTTCCGTTTTTCTGTGCCGCTGAAAACCACGTCTTCTGTTTTGTTGCCGCGCAGCATTTTGGAAGACTGTTCGCCCAAGACCCATCGGATGGCATCGGAAATATTCGATTTGCCGCTGCCGTTTGGCCCGACAATACCGGTAGAGCCAGAACCAAAATCAATTTTGACCCGATCCGGGAATGATTTGAAGCCGTACAGCTCCAGCGATTTCAAGTACACGACGCAGATTTCACCCAATTCTGATTCAAAAAAATCTTTGGAAATCCATTCCGGCCCATTCTGCTGAAGCCTAAAACGGTTTCCATTGCAAACACAGTGTATTATACCATTTTTCTCCGTCCAATGCAAGCATAACGGCCCAAAGATGTTCCTCTTTGACCGGAATCAGAAGTGCCGCAGAAATCGCGCTTTCTTCTATAGAACACCTTGCGGTTTTTGTCATTTTGTGATAGAATATAAGAGGTCGACTTCGCCGCAAAATCCTTGCGAAACCGCGCTGTGCCGCTGCGCATCATACGACGGTCGACCGCATTCTTTTTTTGAAATTCAATTTTTGAAATTCAAATTGTTTGATACGCAAAATTGTTTGATACGAAGGTTGAGGCCAGATACTATGACATATCAATTCGCCGACAGAATCGGCACCCTTGCCCCATCTGCAATCCGTGAGATTCTGAAAGTAACGCAAAACCCCGATGTGATCTCGTTTGCCGCCGGGAATCCGGCTGCCGAATCATTTCCGGCAGCAGAAATCCGCGAAATCTCTTCCGAACTGCTCAGCTGTCATTATGCTTCCGCTTTGCAGTATGGCATTTCCGAAGGGTATGCCCCGCTGCGCGCGCAGGTTTCTGAACGGATGCGCACAAAATATGCAACCGGATCCGATGACGATGACCTGATCATTGTCTCCGGCGGCCAGCAGGGCATTGAAATGACCGCAAAAATTTTCTGCAACGCAGGCGATACGGTCGTATGTGAGGGCCCCAGCTTTGTCGGCGCTCTGAATGCATTCCGTTCCTATGGCCTGAACCTCAAGGGAATTCCCGTGATGGAAGACGGCATTGACACCGATGCATTGGAAGCCTATCTTCGGCAGGATCAACGCGTAAAACTGCTGTATGTCATTCCGACCTTCCAGAACCCGTCCGGCGTCACAATGAGTCTTGCCAAACGACGCCGCCTGTTGGAACTGGCCAAGCAGTATGATTTTCTCATTCTGGAGGACAGCCCCTATTTTGAGCTTCGCTATTCTGGAGAAAACGTCCCGACCATCAAAAGCCTCGACGACGATGGCCGCGTCATTTTTGTCGGTTCTTTTTCCAAAGTCATCGCGCCGGGCATCCGGGTCGGCTTTGTCATTGCGAACCGTCAGGTGATTGCAAAGCTCACCGTCGCAAAGCAGGTCAGCGACGTCCACACCAACCTCTTCTTCCAGATGGTGATTTCGGAATACCTGCGCCGCTATGACTTCGATGCACACATTGCATCCATTTGCAAACTCTATACGCAGAAGCGCGACGCCATGCTGGATGCAGCGCAGCGTTTCTTCCCCGCTGAAATCCGGATTCACAGGCCGGACGGCGGCTTGTTTATCTGGTGCACCATGCCGGATGGTTCCGACAGCATGAAATTCTGCGCAATCGCATCCAAACGTCTGGTTGCGGCGGTACCCGGCGCTTCGTTTGCCGCCGACGAACATGAAATATCCCCCTCCTTCCGTCTGAATTTCTCTCTGCCGACGGAAGAACAGATTTATGCCGGCATGAAAATTCTGGGCGAAGCCGCCGATGAATACCTGACCGTGCGCGACTGATTGCAACAAAGGAGACTGAATATTTATGGAAACCAATCATGAAGCAAATCACGTGGAAACGAATGAAAAACGCCTGATTCAATTCAGCGGCATCAAGCCCACCGGCGCATTGACGCTCGGTTCTTACCTTGGCGCCATCAAAAACTGGAAGGCGCTGACGGAGCAGTATGAATCGATCTTCTGCGTAGTCGATATGCACTCCATCACCATCCGAATGGATCCGACCGAACTGCGCCACAACGCGCTGGAGCAGCTCGCATACTATATTGCAGCCGGATTGGATCCGGAAAAATGCACGCTGTTTATTCAGAGCCACGTTGCCGCCCACGCAGAGCTTTCATGGGTTCTCAGCTGTTACACCATGTTCGGCGAACTGACGCGGATGACGCAGTTCAAGGACAAATCAGCAAAGCACGCCGACAACATCAACGCCGGTCTGTTTACCTATCCGGTCTTGATGGCCGCCGACATCCTGCTGTATAACACCGACATTGTCCCGGTCGGCGAGGATCAAAAACAGCATGTTGAAATCTGCCGCGATATCGCCGTTCGTTTCAACAATCTTTACGGCGATGTCTTCAAGCTGCCGGAGCCGGTTCTGCCCAAAGTGGGCGCCCGCATCATGAGCTTGTCCGACCCGGAGAAAAAGATGTCCAAATCGGATGACGATACCGGCTGCATCCTCCTCAAGGATTCTGATGACGCCGTTATGCGGAAGTTCCGCCGTGCGATTACGGACAGCGATATGTGCGTGCGCTATGATCCGGTCAACAAAAAAGGCATTTCCAACCTGATGTCAATTTACGCTTCCCTGAGCGGCAAAACGTTCGATGAAATCGCCCGTGAATTCGACGGTGTCGGCTATGGCGAATTCAAGTCAGCTGTCGGTGAACTGACCTGTGACAAGCTGCGCCCCATTCGCGAACAGGCCAATGCGCTGCTTAAGGATAAGGCTTATCTTGAAGAAATCTATGCCGCCGGTGCTGCCAAGGCTTCCCGCTCGGCCAACCGCATGCTGGAAAAGGTCTACAAAAAAGTCGGTTTTGTCAAAAAGCCGCGTTCTTTGAACTGATCTGCACTGTCTGAAGGAGGATTCACCCCATGTTTTCCAAGATCGGCAGTGACATGCTGCTCCGCTGTTTATTTACCTTCCTCTGTGCCGTCGCCGTAGCGCTGATTGCGACACCGCTTGTCAAAAAGCTGGCCTGCCGTGTCGGGGCCATCGACGTCCCGAAAGACAATCGCCGTATGCACAAAAAACCAATCCCCCTTTGGGGCGGATTGGCCATTTACCTCGGGTTTCTCATTTCTGTTCTGATCTTCTGTGACTTGTCCAAAGAATTGATCGGCATTCTGGTCGGCGCTTCGCTCGTTGTTTTACTCGGCGCCATTGACGATCGCTTTGTTTTGGACGCAAAGCTGAAATTTTTAGGGCAGATTGTCGCGGCGATCATTCCGGTCGCGTGCGGTCTCCGCATCGACTTTATCTCCGACTTCTTTCACTTTGCAGAGGGTGGCCAAATTGTCCTCTCCACGTTGTCAATTCCGTTGACGATTATTTGGATTGTCGGTCTTTCCAATGCGGTCAACCTGATTGATGGGCTGGACGGTCTCGCCTGCGGCGTATCAACCATCGCTTCCTTCTCAATCTTTTTGATCGTTGTGCAGCTTGGCGACGCCACCACCGCGCTTGTCATCGCCGCTCTCGCCGGCGCCTGCATCGGTTTTCTCCCCTATAATTTCAATCCGGCCAAAATCTTTATGGGGGACTCCGGCGCACTGTTCCTTGGTTTTATCTTGGGAACGGTTTCGATCTCCGGCAACTTCAAGTGGTTCACCTTCCTGAATTTCGGTCTGCCGTTTATCGTTCTCGGCCTGCCGATCTTTGATACAGCCATCGCCATCATCCGCCGCGTCATCCACGGAAAAAAACCTTGGGAGGCCGATCGCGGCCACATACACCACAAGCTGATTGATATGGGCATGTCTCAGAAGCAGGCTGTCGCCGTTCTGTATGCCGCAAGCGCCATCCTGGGTCTTTCCGCAATTCTCCTGACGAACAGCAACACCATTAAGCTGATCATTATGGCTGTTGTCATCGTCATCTCTGTCGCAGCGGCCATCCGCCTGTATCTGGCACACGAGCGCCATCTGAAGGAACAGCATGAGCAGGAAATGGCAGCTCAGAACAACTCTGCTTCACAAGGCAACAACGCCCCGGCTTCGGATGCCCCAGAATCAAACTAACGCAGGAGTGCTGTTGACCCGCTCCGCATAAAACGAGGAATCAAGCGTGATTGATAGAAAACAGACAACCGGCCGGATCAAAGTGATGAGCGTGTTCGGCACACGCCCTGAAGCCACAAAAATGGCGCCTTTGATTCTGTCGCTTCAGCAGGATCCGCAAATTGAAAGCATTGTTACCGTGACAGCCCAGCACAGGGAACTTCTTGACCCTGTGCTTTCGCTGTTTCAAATTCACCCGGACTATGACCTCAACATTATGCGCCGCAGCCAGACGTTGACCTCCATTGCCGTCCGTGCTTTGGAAGGTTTGGAACAGGTTTATGCAGCGGCAAAACCGGATCTGGTTCTGGTTCACGGCGACACCTCCTCTGCGTTCATCGGTGCCCTTTCCGCCTATTACGCAAAAATCCCGGTCGGGCATGTCGAAGCCGGTCTCCGCACTTATGATAAATACTCACCTTTTCCGGAAGAGATGAACCGGCGGCTGATTTCATCCATTGCCGACCTGCATTTTTGTCCGACGCCAGCTAGTGAAGCTAATCTCCGCAGAGAAAACTGCCTCGGCGACATCTATGTCACCGGGAACACCGCAATCGATACGGTGCATATGCTGGCAAAGGAGCCTTATACTTTCCGGACCGCTTTCTTAAATGACCCCGCGCTGAATCAAAAGCGGCTGATTTTCATGACTGCGCACCGCCGGGAAAACTACGGCGCACCGTTAGAACAGATCATGTATGCCGTTCGCGACCTCGTGGAACGGTTTCAGGATTTGGTGGTTGTTTATCCCATGCATCCCAGCCCGACGGTCCGTCAAACCGCTACCTCGATTCTCGGGCATTTGGATCGCGTCTTCCTGTGCGAACCGCTTTTGGTCGACGACAGCATTAACCTGATTCGAAAGAGCTATCTGGTTTTGACCGATTCCGGCGGGCTCCAGGAAGAAGCACCGTCCCTCGGCAAACCGGTTCTCGTCCTCCGCTCTGAAACCGAACGTCCGGAAGCGATTGACGCCGGAACCGTCTCATTGATCGGCACCGATCGGGCGCAGATTGTTTCCGCTGTTTCTACACTGCTCATGGACCCGCATGCATATGAAACCATGTCGCACGCGGTCAACCCGTACGGCGACGGCAAAGCATCTCAGCGGATTCTTGCCGCCATTCTGCACCATTTTGGCCGCGGCACAGCACCAGACCCCTTCCCTGCACAGCGGATGTGATTTCTGTTTTGCAGGCCGACATGACCGTTCGAAGGAGGCGAGACTCTTGCATCAAAAGAAAACCACTTTTTTAGCCGCTGGCATAACGCTCTTTGTGATCGCATCGCTTGTCTTTGTTTTCTGGCTGTCGTCTCTGCATGCCAATGACAGACCGTCAATCGTCGTCCCGGATCCATCCTATACCGGCGCTGACAATCATCTGACTCCGGTTCTGCTGAACAACCCGGACGATTATCTTCATTTCGCCTTATCGACAGAAAACCTCTGCGATCTGCTCTGCACGTTGAAAACACCGGATACTTACCGCATAACTTTTACTGCCGCTGTCTACGCAGGCGCCAAGCAGACAAACACGGATGTGACGCTCTGCAGGCGGCAGAATCTTCTGCACATCTACCGCAGCGACAGCATTCTGCCCACAGAATATCTGCTGGCCGGCGACACCCTCTATGGTTGGCTGAGCGGGCAGAAAACGTATCGCTCTTTCCCGCTTGGTTCTTTTGATCCGGCCTGGCTTGCAAAATTGCCTTCCCTGCAAACGCTTTCGGCACTGGACGCTTCCCGTTTTGAAGCCGCCGAGTTTGTGGAACAAGACGGCATGTGGACCATTCGGATTGCATATGCCACGCGCCGGGGGCTTTCCGAAGTCTGCTATGTATCGCTCGACAGCGGTCTGGTCATTCAAAGCGAAACGTATGACCACGGCACACTCATTTTTTCGCTTCAGGTTTCAGACCTGTCTCTCGATGAACCGGATTCATCCGCGTTTCTTCTGCCGGACGGAACGACCCCTCAATGAAACAGATCGGCGAGTTTTGGATAAAACAGCACAACGGCTGCAATGACCAGCTCGATGTCATCGTCACAGTCGCACAGCAGCAATAAGACCACCGCAAACAGAATCACATCCTCGTTGCGCGCAACAAAACGCCGGATTGCTCCGGCGATTCCAAGCGTATTCTTTTGTTCCATATGCCGTGCGTTCTGCTCATCCCGGTCGTTCTGATGCTTCTCTGCCGGTTCGGCATCCGGGATGCCGCGGCCTTCACCGGCCGGCTTTACCCTTGCCCACGTCGTTTTTCGATATGGCAGCAGTTCGCTTTCGCCGTCAAATTCCTGCGCTTCAAACAAAGCGCTCACCTCCTCCGATCGTGTTCAGCACGGCTTTCGCCGTTCTGGCAATCCGTACAGCATTGATTGCACGGTCAATGGTTCCTGCGTTTTCGCCATGTGTAAATGGGCGAAGCGCCTCCAGCAAGCGGGTTCGTTTGTCGCTTTGGCCATAGCTGCTTGCTGCGGCCGTCACCAGCCGCAGCAAGGCCGGATTGATATTCATGCCGGACAGCACGCCGGATATATCCGGTGAATCCGGAACGGCCGGATCCTGTACGGCGTCTGCTTCTGCCGGACTGTTATCTATTTCCGCCGGCTCTCTGGATGTTGGCTGCATTTCCGCTTTCAGCGATTGCGCAAGTTCGGCAATTTTCTGCATGCTGTCCGGCGAATTTAGAATTCGTTCCAACGCGCCGTCTGTATGTTCCATGCTCAGCGGCCCCGCTTATCTGTGATCCCTTTGATTTTTTGTGCCAGTGCCTGACCTTCTTTGGTGGTTTGCAGATATGTGATGAGCCGTTTGACGGAAGAAGCATCCCCTTTTTTCAGACCCTCCGCAGCTTCCTGCACATTCTTTCCACCGGTTTCTCCAAGTGCCCGCACCATTCGTCTGCCTTCTTCAGACGCAGCAAACCGCTTTAGATCACTGAGACTCGCTTTCAATTTTCGGGCATCGGTCTCTTTCGGCAGCTGTTCCATCCAATCTGATACATCACGATTCACGGATCCATCACCAACCCTTCTGCAAAATTCACTACCATCATATGCAGCTTTTTTTCATTTGCCACTATTTTTCGCTGTATGCTTCAAGCTTCTGGAGGTCCTTCTATGCCGTATACGGAAAAATGTACATCCAAAATCAAGTCCGGTCACGCCTTTCTGATGTGCCTCGGCGTCATTATATTGACTGTCCTGCTGGCGCGCAGCATCCCGCTGGAAAAATACAAAGTTTTCGTGGAGCTGTTTGTCGTTCTGTTTGTCGGCAGCCTTTTGTATCTCCTTTACCGCTATACGATGACCGTCCACACGTATACCTTGGACGGAACAACATTTTCTGTCAGCCGCGGCGAAGGCGTTCATCAAAAAACGGTTGCCGTGCTCACCGGCGATATGATTCGCTGTATCGCACGGTCGTCATATGAAGGTACACGCGTGCCAAAGGGCGATTTCATTGCCGTGAATGCCTGCTCTTCTCTGCGCGGGAAAAGCCGCGCCTGGTGTATCTGGTGCGTCATCGGCCCGTATGAAAAATATAAGCTCTTTTTTGAGCCGAGCGACGTACTGGTTCAAAAGCTGGCGGCTGCCTTTCCAAATTTGATCATTACGGACGCATCCGCTTCAGAATCTTCCGCTGCATCGAATTAACGGTTCATCACATCGCCTTGGCTTCTGCTCCGCTGGCAGCTGCTTTGGTTTGACACGCCCCAGCGGAGAAACGGAGTTTTTCATATGCAATCCCCCCTGTTTACACCGGCTGATCTGCTGATCCCCAAAGAATCCTTTTTGCCGCGTTGGAGTGTTGTCGCCTGCGATCAATTCACATCCGAACCGGATTATTGGGAAGCCGTTCGTGCGCTGACCACAGATGTTCCCAGCACATATCACATCACGCTGCCGGAAATCTATCTGAACGATCATGTCGAAGAGCGCATTACCGCCATCAACAAAACCATGCTCGATTACCAGGAATCTGACCTTTTCCGCACCTTTCCGCATGCACTGATTTATGTGGAGCGCACACTGCCTTCCGGCCGTGTACGGCGCGGATTGGTCGGCGCCGTTGATTTGGAAGCATACGACTATACCCCTGGCTCCACATCTCCAATTCGTGCAACGGAGAAGACCGTCCTTGAACGGATTCCGCCGCGCGTACACATCCGGGAGCACGCATCGCTTGAGCTGCCGCATATCATGCTGCTCATTCACGATGAAGCCCATGCCATTTTTTCTGCAATCCACCCGGAAGCCTGCCCTGTTGTCTATGATTTTGACCTGATGCAGCATGGCGGGCATATCAAAGGCTATCTGCTCACCGGCGAACACGCTGACGCGGTCTGCACCTTGTTTGACACACTGAAGGGCCCGATTCGGATTGCTGTCGGCGACGGCAACCATTCGCTTGCTGCGGCCAAAGCCTGCTATGAGGCCATCCGTCAGGAAATCGGTGCAGAAGCGGCCGCTCATCATCCGGCTCGGTATGCGCTCGCCGAAGTGGGTGATATCGGTGACGATTCGCTGGTATTTGAACCGATTCATCGAACCGTATTCCACACGGATCCTGCCAAATTGCTGACCTTCCTCTCCGGTTTGAACGGCTGCGATCACACCGTGTCGTATATAACAGCGGATGGTGAAGGCACGATATCGCTTCCGGCCTGCGGGAACACGCTTGCCTGCGGCGCCTTGCAGCATCAGCTGGACCGTTATCTGGCTGAAAACGGCGGCGAGGTGGACTACATCCACGGTGACGATACCGCACGTCAGCTCGGGCAACAGCCAGGCGCGATTTCATTCCTGCTTCCTGTATTTGATAAGACAACATTATTCGACGTCGTGGAACGCGATGGCACGCTGCCGCGCAAGGCTTTTTCCATGGGGCATGCGTCCGACAAGCGTTATTATCTCGAATGCCGCCGGATTCGGTAGCTGCCGGCCGGACATTGCGGTTTCAGCCGTCTGTGTGGTTGGGGGATGGGTTGATTCTGCCCACTGTCATAGAGACCGTTTCGGTTTTTCAATTAAAAAGGCATGGCCATAGCCGGGTGTCCATAAGACAGTGAATCCTCCATATGATCACACAGCGATCATATGGAGGATTTGTTTGTATTTCCCTGGCAAGTCACAAGGGATAGATGCGTAAGCATCGCACGGGAGTGCAGCTCCCTTGACGAAACAAAGCAATGAAGGATGCACAATACTTACGCCAGAAGCGTATAGAAGTGCGCCCTTTTATTCTGAACGGCATTGAAGTGGCGAGCTGGCCGGAAGTTATGGAGGAAAAATTTTTCAGAATGGGGCTTGACTTTTCACTCTTAATGATATATAATATCAATCAGAATTTGATATCAATAAAGGAAAAAGCTATGGCACGACGTAATACGATCCAACGCTCCCTAGTCTTGGAGGCAGTGAATAAATTGCATTGTCACGCCACAGCAGAGGAGGTTTATGAGGAAATCATCCAGGAGCATCCGATGATCAGCAAGGCAACCGTATATCGGAATCTGAATCTGTTATTGGAAATGGGTGAAATCCGCCGCCTTGACATTCCGGGGAGGGACGATCGTTTCGACCATATCAGCCGAAACCACTGCCATGTGAAATGTGCAGTATGCGGATGTGTCTTTGATGTGGACATGGATTTTGTCACTGGCCTTGAGAATGGGATCCGGGATACCCATGGATTTGACTTCACCGGTTATGACATTCTCTTTCATGGTGTCTGCCCGGAATGCAAGAAACAGCAGGATTCCGTTCAGGAATAAATTCCCTTCGAAAAAAGCGCGGGAACGCGCGTTTGCATAAATCTATTTTTTAGGAGGATTATCATGAGAAGCATTACGAAATTAGACCTGCAGTACGCACACCGTTTTTATGGTTTCAAAGGAGAGGCCCAGTATCTGCATGGACATACCGGCGTTCTGACCATCGAAGTTGAAGACACTGTGGAGCCGGGCGTGAATATGGTCTTCCCCTGCAACGAAATCCAGAAGACTGCATGGGGGGTTCTGAAGAATTTCGACCATGCTCTGATTCTGCGGGAAGACGATCCGCTGCTGCCCGCAATTCTGAAGGTCTATGAAGAGCAGGGAATCAAGGATGGCGCGCCGACCAACAAGATGAAGGGCCCCGCATTCCAGACCGAACTGGCCACGGCCTATCCTGATTGCCGTCTGGTCGTCACGAAAGAGACCATGACCGTCGAAGGCATGATCAAGATCGTCTATGAACTCCTGAAGGACAAGCTGAATATCGCCAAGCTGACTTTCACCAGCGGCGTGAATGCTGCATCCCAGGAATACAAGCCGGAAGGTACCTTGGATCGCTGTCCCCTGTGCGGCATCGCGCTGAACGAAAAAGGCGTATGCCCGAAGTGCGGATACAAGAAGAAATAATTTCTATACACAAAACAGAACGCCCGAAGAGTCCGCAGATTCTTCGGGCGTTCTGCTCGTATTCAACCAGCAGCTTTGGAGAAACACATGCCACACTGTTTTATGAGCACCGCGCAATGCGCCATGCCTTTTTTGATTCGCGGTTTTCATTGCCGGCTCAGATATTCCGTCGGATGCGCTCCAGTGCGCCCTTTTCCAATCTGGACACCTGTGCCTGACTGATCCCAATGGCTTCGGAAACTTCATTCTGCGTTTTTCCGCCGTAAAAGCGCATGGATAAAATGCGCTTTTCGCGCTCCGACAATCGATTCAGCGCCTCCGACAGCGCCACATGCTCCAGCCAGCTTTCGTCGGTATTGTCCGGATCGCGCACCTGATCCATGACGCAGACCGTGTCGTTTCCGTCGGAATATACCGGTTCAAACAGCGAAACCGGGTCGCTGATGGCATCCAGCGCAAAGACCACGTCTTCCTTTTTCATATCCATCAAGCGTGCAATCTCGTCGATATTCGGTTCCCGCCGGTGTTCGTTGGTAAACTGTTCCCGCACCTGCAAGGCCCGGTATGCTGCATCCCGGAGAGAGCGGCTCACGCGAATCGCGCTGTTATCGCGCAGATAACGGCGCAGTTCGCCGATAATCATCGGAACCGCATACGTGGAAAAACGAACATCCAGCGTCGTATCGAAATTGTCGATCGCCTTCATCAGGCCAATGCATCCCACCTGAAACAAGTCATCCGGTGCCTCTCCCCGGTTTGTAAACCGCTGAATCACAGAGAGGACCAATCGCAGATTGCCGGAAATCAACTCGTCTCGCGCGGATTTGCTGCCGGCCTTGGTTTCTTTGAGGAGACGGTTGATTTCTTCGTTTTTGAGCACTTTGAGCTTGGATGTGTTGACGCCGCAGATTACGACTTTATTGTGTGCCATACCGCCTGTTGCAGCCCCTTCCTCCGGTTCCGGCATTTGCCTTTCCGGATTTGATGACCCTATTATTGCCCTGCAACACGCGGCTCATACCGCCATTTCCCTTACATTTCCAGCAGAATCTCTTTTTTCAATCGCGCAATAATCCTTTTTTCGAGCCTTGAAATATAGGACTGGGAAATGCC